>NZ_JBJGYQ010000001.1:0-348090 GCF_054050075.1 Geodermatophilus sp. SYSU D00965
GGTTGGGGTGTGGTGTTTTGTGTGGGGAGGTCGTCTGGGTGTGCGGCGGCGCCCCCCCCCCCGCCCGGCGCCCCTCCGGCCCGCTCCCCGACTGAGGTCCGGACCGGCGCCGCGGCGCGCCGGGAGGGGGCGCCGCACCCCCGTGGGCGGCCACGCCCGAGGGGCCCCTCCGGAGCACCGGGCGGTGCTTCACTGGGCGGAGCCGACGCGTCGGCCGTGAGCACCGGGTCGAGGCGGAGCCGCACGGACGAGGAGCCGCAGATGGACACGTCGACCGAACTCCGCTCCGCCCGCGTCGCCGCACGGCCCGTGCGGCGGTGCGTGGCCGGGGACATCGGCAGGGAGCGCCGCGAGATCGAGGTCGAGCCGCTGACCGAGCCCGCGCCGGCCGAGCCGGTGACCGAGCCCGCGCCGGCCGCCCCCGCGCCGGCGTGACCGCCCCGGCCGAGCCCCCCGGCGACCCGCCCCCGCTGGTCGCCGGGGAGCTGCGGGGCTACCGCCGGTTCCGCCTGGCCGAGGACGGGCTCCGCCCGCCGGTGCACGTGGCCGACGGGCCGTGGAGCGGGCACGTGCACTCCGCCCGGTGCGCCGTGAACGAGGCGCACGCGCCGCCTGCGTGGGGCTGCGGCTGCGGCCTCTACGGCTGGTACCACCCGAGCCACACCGGCCTGGGCGTCGGCTGGGGGGACGTGACGGCGGTGATCGCCGCCCGCGGCCGCATCGTCCTCGGCGACACCGGCTTCCGGGCCGCCGCGGCGCGCGTCGAGGCGGTCACCCTCCCGCGCCGCACCCGGCTGCGCCCGTCCCGCCGGCGCCGGTGCGAGCGGGTCCTGGCCGAGCGGTACCCGCGGGCCGCGGTCTACCGGTCCCGGCGGAGCATGCTGCGCCGGCACCCGCCCGAAGACCTCTCCGCCCTGGGCATCACCGTCCGTCCCAGCCGGGCACCGCGCTACCGCTGGGCCGCCGTGGTCGTGTGGCTGGCCGGCGTCCTGGCGCTGTGCTCGGTGGCCGTGGTGCCCCGGAGGGCCCTGGCTGCGATGGGCCCGGCCGAGTGGCTGGCGGCCCTGGCCGGGTTCGTCCTGTGGCAGGCCACCCTGGTCTGGCTGGTGTTCCGGGGCTCACCGCCGCCGGCGACCCGGGACGCCGGCCCGGCCGGTCAGGCGCCGCGGTAGGTGCCCAGCGTCCACAGGTTGCCGTCGGCGTCGCGGACGTCGAACTGGTGGGACCCGTAGTCGGTGTCGTGCAGCGCGCGCAGCACCTGCACGCCGGCCATGTCGCGTACCCGCGTCCAGACGGTGTCGACGGTGGCGGGGTCGGCGGCGGCGACGTAGACGCCCTGCGGGCCGAGCGCGCCCCAGTCCCCGGGCTTGCCGCGGCTGCCGAACACGACGCCGCCGCCGTCGGGCCAGCGGGCCTCGGCGTGCTCGACGGTCCCGTCCTCGCTGCGGTAGCAGGCGGTGACGACGAAGCCGAGCCCCTCGGTGAGGAAGCGCATCCCGGCGTCGACGTCGGTGAAGCCGACGCTGGGCCAGACGGTCGGGGCGGGCCGGTCGACGCCGGCGGGTGAGGTGGGAGCGGGAGAGGTCTCGGTGGTCATGCGGGAGAGGCTGCCCCGCCCTCGGCCGCGGTGTCTTGGACGAATGGGAGCTCCTCACGCAGCCACGTGCCCACACTGCAGCCGGCCAGCGCCCGCCACTCCCGGGCCAGGTGCGGCTGGTCGGCGAATCCGCACCGCGCGGCGATCTCGGCCAGCGGCGGGCGGCCGGGAGCGAGCAGGAGCCGCCGGGCGGCCTCGAACCGGGCGATCCGGGCGACCTGCTTGGGGGTCAGGCCGGTCGCGACCCGGAACCGCTCGGTCAGGTGCCGCCGGCTCCACCCGACGTGCCCGGCGAGGTCCTCGACCCGGCAGCGGCCGGCGCTGCCGTGCACCAGCCGCCAGGCCTCCCGCACCTCCGGCGGCACCGGGTCGGGGCGCCCGCCGAGCCGGCCCAGCAGCGCGGCGTCGAGCCGGGTGAACCGCTCCGCCCACCCGGGGGCCTCGGCGAGCTGCGCCACCAGCCGGTCGGCGGCGGGGCCGAGGACGTCGGCCAGGTCGACCGCGCGCTCACCGAGCTCACCGGCGGGCAGGCCGAGCAGGGCCGAGGCGCCCAGCGGGGTGAGCGCGTACTGCACGCCGTCCTGCGGCCGGCCGGCGTCGATCAGCGCGGGCCGGGTGTGCAGGCCCCCGGCGACGGCGTGGGCGGCGACCGGGCCGCCGAGGCCGGTGAGCCGCAGCGGCGCGGCCAGTTCCACGACGAGCGTCAGGTGGCGGGAGGGCAGGCCGCGGTGCACCCCGGTCGGGTTGGCCGGCACCCGGTAGCCGTGCGCCCCGGCGACGAACGGCCGCAGCGGCGACGGCACGCGGTGCACGACGAGCACGGCCTGCGGACCTCCTCCACCCGGGGGCGCCATCCTGCCCGCCGACGCTCCCGAGCGGGTGCTCCGCGGGAGCGCCGTCCCCCGGCCGGGGCGGTCAGCCCGGGACCTCCTCCGCCCGGGGCGCCGGCGGCACCGGCCGCTCGGCGGCGGGGCCGGCGGTGGGCGCGCGCTCCAGCCCGAGGTCGTCCAGCGCCTGCTCGTAGCACTCGTGCAGCAGCCGGAGCCGGTCGACGATGCGGTCGGCGCTGCTCTCGTTCGAGTCGGGAGGCGGGTCGTCCACCAGGTCCCAGAAGAGGGACGCGCAGCACTCCCCGTCGCCGTAGAGCAACCGGGTCGCCGCCGTCGGTGCCACGCCCAGGGCGGCCATGAAGCGTGCGGACGCCCTGCGGCGCAGCTGCGCGGTCAGGTCGCGGTAGCGGGCCAACCGCCGGAGGTGCAGCCGCCACGCCCCCCGGCCCGAGGACCGGACCGGGCGCTCGACGCGGAGGCCGATCGCCCGGCCGAGCAGCGGGACGAGCCGGTGGCGGTCGGCGTCCGGGAGCCGGTCGTTGGCGACGCGCAGGACCAGGGCCAGGTCCGCGTCGACGCAGCGCGGCTCGTCGGTGAACTCCTCGCCGGCCAGGAGCGCCGTGTACTCCATGAAGCAGGCGCCCTGCGACGGGTCCCGGTGCCTGCCGCGCTGCAGGACGGGCATCGCGAGCGGCGGCATCAGCAGCGGCGAGGTCACGTGGTGCTGTCTCCGCATGGTCCGGGCCTCCCATCGGTGGGGGTTCGAGCGGTGGTCCGGGTGCGGCGCCTACCCCGGGACCCTGCTGCGCCGCTCGGCCAGCCGCCGCTGGACCGACCAGCCCAGCGCGCCGAGCAGGAGCCACGCCGCGGCGCTGACGACCGCCTCGGTCGGGGTGTCGGGCACGCGCAGGAACCCCAGCGTGTCCGGCCACGACCGGGCCACCCCGCTGAGCGCGAGGCCGGCGCCGCCCAGCGCGCAGGCGGCGATGACGGCGGTCTCGCGGAAGCGCTGCGTGGCCAGGCCGGTGAGCACGGCGACGGCTCCCGTGAACAGGACGGCCAGGACCACGCTGCCGTCGTCGCCCTGCAGCAGCCCGAACAGCTTCGCCCCGATGACCCCGCCGGCGACCGCGCCCACGACGAACAGCGCAGCCCGGAACACGACGGTGGCCAGCACCCAGGCGACCGCTGCGACACAGAGGGCGACGACGGCCGCGACGCCGGCCGAGCTCCCGAGCGCCTCCGCGAGCAGCCAGCCGAGCGCGAAGCCGGACGCCAGCACGGCCAGGTGGATCGACAGCCGCCCGGCGAAGCACAGCAGCAGGCCGACGAGGACCACGCCGACGCCGGTCACGCCGCACGCTCCGCGCAGCGCGACGCCGGCGGGCGCTGGGCCGCCGGCCGCGGCAGCAGGTCCGGCCGGCGCGCGGTGCTCCCCATGACGGGACCTCCAGCTCGGGGCGGTCTGGGAGGGATCGTCCGGTCCGCGGGCCGGACGTGCGTCATCCCCGAGGGGTGAGTCGGGTGGCGGGCGCGGGCCGGCCGGGCCGCAGACGACGAAGCGGCCCCGTCCCGGAGGACGAGGCCGCTGTCGTGGAGTGCGCCATCAGGGACTCGAACCCCGAACCCGCTGATTAAGAGTCAGCTGCTCTGCCAATTGAGCTAATGGCGCGTGCCGTCCGGCTGGGCCGGCAACGAGAGAGAACGATACCAGCGCCCTCCCGGGCCCCGTCGGGGTGGTCGGGTGGGCCGGTCCTGCGGCCCCGTCGGTCGTCGTCCGGTCCTGTTCCGGTTCCAGGATGGACACTGGTGCGCCGATACAGGGAGACGGGGCGGGACGGCTCCCGACGAGGTGGAGGGGAACGCATGCGACGGACGGCCGCGCTGGTCACGGTGGGGGCACTGGCCCTGCTGACCGGCTGCCAGGGCAGCGACGACAGCGGGCAGGCCAGCGCCGCGACCACCGCGACGGCCGCGCCGGCCACCGTCGAGGTGTCCCCGGCCGACGGCACGGCGGACGTCTCGCCGACCGCCCCGGTGGAGATCTCCGTCACGGACGGCGAGCTCACCGACGTCACCGTCGTCGACGGGGCCGGCGCGCCGGTGACCGGGTCGGTCGGGGACTCGCCGGACGACCCGGCGACCGACGTCTGGACGCCGGACACCCCGCTGGCCTACGCCACCAGCTACACGCTGACCGCGACGGCCGAGAACGCCGACGACCAGCCGGCGGAGGCCTCGGCCACGTTCACCACCGTGGACCCGGCGACGGTCACGACGCCCTCCATCGGGCCGCTGGACGGGCAGACCGTCGGTGTCGGCATGCCGATCCGCGTCTACTTCGACGAGCCGGTGACCGACAAGGCCGCCGTCGAGAGCCACCTGCAGGTCACCAGCTCGACGCCCACCGACGGCGTCTGGAACTGGTTCAGCGACACCGAGGTGCACTTCCGGCCGTCCCAGTACTGGCCGGAGAACACCGACGTCACGCTGGAGGCCGACCTCTACGGCGTCGACTTCGGCGGGGGCGTGTGGGGCGAGAAGGACCGCACGGTCTCCTTCCGGATCGGCGAGCGGCACGTCTCGATCGCCGACGCGTCCACCCACACGATGGAGGTCTACGACGGCGACCAGCTGGTGCAGACCTGGCCGATCAGCGCCGGCAGCCCGGACAACCCGAGCTACAACGGGGCGCACGTGGTCACCGAGATGAACCGCGACCGGGTCATGGACTCCAGCACCTACGGGGTGCCGGTGGACAGTCCCGGCGGATACCGCACCCCGGTCGAGTACGCCGTCCGGATCTCCGACAGCGGCGAGTTCGTGCACGCCGCACCCTGGTCGGTCGCCCAGCAGGGCCGGGAGAACGTGTCGCACGGCTGCATCAACGTGTCGACCGAGCGCGCCCGCTGGTTCTTCGAGTTCTCGCAGCCCGGCGACGTGGTCGAGATCCGCGGCTCCAGTGCGGGCACGCTGCGCTCGGACATCTACGACTGGACCATCCCGTGGGAGGAGTGGCAGGCCGGCAGCGCGCTCGAGTGAGCTGACGGCCCTGCCCGGCGTTTCCGGCAGGCCCGGCGCGGGAAGTGATCAACCCGGTTCCCGAGCTGAGGAGAGTGCCGTGGACACCTGGGTGATCGTGCTCATCGTCGTGGTGGCCGTCGTGCTGCTCGCACTGCTGGCCCTGACCATGGCCAAGCGCAACCGGATCAACTCCGCGCGCAAGCGGGAGCAGGCCCGCGACCACCTGCGCGAGGCGCAGCTGCGTGGCGCGCAGGCGGAGAAGGAGCGCGCCGCCGCCGAGGAACAGGCCGCCCGGGCCCGGCGCGAGCGCGCCGAGGTGGAGGAGCGGACCCGGCTGGCCGAGCAGGAGGCGCAGCAGCGCGCGGCGGCGGCGCAGGAGCACGCGTCGGCCGCCGACCAGCTGCGCGCCAAGGCCGAGAAGCTGGCGCCGGGCCTGGCCGACTCGCACGGCCGGCACAGCGACGGGACCCCGGCCGACGGCCGGCACGCCCAGGGCGACGGCTACGGCGACAGCGGCCAGGGCCAGCCCGCCGGTCCCGACCAGCCCGCCGGCGGCGCCACCCGCCGCTGAGTTCTCGCCCCTCGGACGGTCTGTACGTCCGAGGGGCGAACTCTGTGCCCCGCGGACCGACCCGGAGGGGCGCCATGACCGACCTGCTCGCCATCGGCACGCGCAAGGGCCTGTGGCTGGCCCGCAGCGACGACGACCGCCGGACCTGGACGCTGGGGGAGCCGCACCTGCTCGCCCAGGAGGTCGCCGCGGTGTCGATCGACACCCGCCGGCCGACGCCGCGGGTCCTGGCCGGGATCCAGTACGGGCACTGGGGCCCTACGGTCATGCGCTCCGACGACCTGGGCGCGAGCTGGCAGGAGACCGAGTCCGGCGCGATCCGCTTCCCCGAGGACACCGGCGCGGCCCTCGCCCGCGTCTGGCAGCTGCGCCCCGACAGCGCCGAGCGGGCGGACGTCGTGTGGGCCGGGTGCGAGCCGCACTCGCTGTGGCGCAGCACCGACGGCGGCGGCAGCTTCGAGCTGGTCCGCGGCCTGTGGGAGCACCCGCACCGGCCGACCTGGGAGCCCGGCGGCGGGGGAGGCGCGGTGCACACCGTGCTGCCCGACCCGGCGTCGGACCGCGTCACGATCGCCATGAGCACCGGCGGCGTCTACGTCAGCGAGGACGGCGGCGGGGAGTGGACGCCGCGCAACTCCGGCATCAGCGCCGTCTTCCTGCCCGAGCCCCCGCCCGAGTACGGCCAGTGCGTGCACAAGGTCGCCGTCGACGCGGCCGGCCCGGACCGCATGTACGCGCAGAACCACTTCGGTGTCTTCCGCACCGACGACGCGGGGAAGGCCTGGACGTCGATCGCGGGCGGCCTCCCGGCCGACTTCGGCTTCCCGATCGTCGCCTCGCCGACCACCCCCGGGACGGCGTGGGTCGTGCCGCTGGTCGCCGACATGCAGCGGGTGCCGCCTGAGGGCCGGCTGCGGGTGCACCGCACCCGCGACGCCGGCGAGACCTGGACCGAGCTCGGCGCCGGCCTGCCCGACCGGTTCTGGGCCGCGGTGATGCGCGACGGGTTCTGCGCCGACGAGGCCGACCCGACCGGCCTGTACGTGGGCACGCGGGACGGCTGCGTCTACGCCAGCGCTGACGAGGGGGACACCTTCACCCTGGTGGCCGACCACCTGCCCGACGTGCTGGTGGTCCGCGCCGCGAGGATCGGCTGATGAGCGTCGAGGTGGTGCTGCCCGGCGTGCTCGCCGACCTCGCCGGCGGGGCCAAGCACCTGCAGGTCGACGGCGGCGGCACGCTCCGGGAGGTGCTGGACTCCCTCGCCGCCGACCACCCGCTGCTCGACCGCCGGATCCGCGACGAGGCCGGGGTGCTGCGCCGGTTCGTGAACGTCTACGTCGACGGCGACGACGTCCGGTTCACCGGCGGCCTGGGCGCAGCGGTGCCGGACGGCGCCGTCGTGCAGGTGCTGCCGTCGGTGGCCGGCGGCTGAGCAGCAGGGGACCGGGGCGCGCCGAGCGGGTCGTCAGAGCGCGGCGAGGGTGGCGCACTCCGCGCACAGCTGCGAGTTCTCGTAGCCCTCGGGCGGCCACACGGTCTGCTCGTCGACGGCGACGTAGGCGCCGCACAGCGCCTTGCGGCTGCGGCCGGTGACCCGGCCGATCGTGGCGTGCGCCGGCCCGATCTGCCGGGGCTGCAGGCCCTCGGGACTGCCCACCGAGCCGACCATCACGACGGCGTGAGCGGTCCCGTAGGAGTAGGCGAGAGTCATGCCCCCAGGGTCGCCAGGCCCGCCGGGGCCGACCAGCACCCCGGCGAGCGTGTTCGGCGCTCCTGTCACTGCCGCCCCACCCGACACGGGGGCGGCGCGGTCACCTGCCCCGGACGGCCGACCGGGCGTCGCCGGGGCCGGCCGCGGTCGTGAAGGTCCACGAGGTGCCGGGGAACCGGTTGCCGGCGGCGTCCCGGACCGCGGTGCCGATCGTCACCGTGTAGCGGGTGCCCGGGGCGAGGTCGACGGTGGGCACGAGGGCCACCGAGTTCGTGCCGGGGTCGATCCGCAGGTCTGCCGGGACGGTGCGCCCCGCGGCCGACCGCAGCGTCACCGAGGAGCCGGTGAGTCCGGTGACCGGCTCGCTGAAGACCAGCGCGACGGTGGCGTCGGGAGCGATCCCGGTGGCACCGGGCGGGGTGCCGTGCCCGGTGATGGTCGGGCGCGTCCGGTCCGGCGGCGGGGCCGCCTCGGTGGTGAAGCGCCACGTCGTGGCCGCCAGCCGGTCCCCGGCGGTGTCGCGCACCCCGCTGCCGACGCCGACCGTGTACGTGGTGTCCGCGACGAGCCGCGCGGCCGGGGCGAGCGTCGCCACGCGGGTGCGGGGGTCGTACCGGACCGCTGCGCTCACCGCACCGAGGCCCTCGGCGCGCAGGGTGACGGTGTCGGCGTCGACCCCGGTGACCGGCTCGCTGAACGTGATGCGGACGTCGTCCTCGCGGGCGACCCCGGTCGCGCCCGGCGCCGGGGTCCGGTCGCTGATGGCGGGAGCGGCCACGGCGACCGCCGGCGCCGGCGCGGCGGTGCTGAACGACCAGGACACCGGCGCGAGCCGGTTGCCCGCGGCGTCCCGGACCGCACCGTCGAGCGCGGCCGTGTAGCGGGTGCTGGGGGCGAGGTCCGCGGCCGGGTCGAGGACGGCGGCCCGGGTGGCGGGGTCGTACCGGACGGCGGCGGGGACGGCGTCGCCGCCGTCCGGGCGCAGCACCATCGTCGCGGGGCCGACCCCGTCGACCGGTTCGCTGAAGGTGGCGGTGACGGTCGCGTCCCGCGGCACGCCCGCGGTGCCGTCGGTCGGGGTGGCTCCGGCGACGGTGGGAGCAGCGGTGTCGGGGGCGGGCCCGGTGGTGAAGGTCCACGAGGACCGGGCGAGGGCGTGGCCGGCAGCGTCCCGGATGCCCTCGGTCACGGTCGCCACGTGGGCGGTCCCGGGGGGCAGCGGCGCCGCCGGGTCCAGCGTCGCCACCCGCGTGGCCGGGTCGTAGGTGACCGTCGCGGGCACGGCGCCGTCCGGGCCGGTCAGGGTCAGCGTCGCGCTGTCGACGCCGGTGACCGGCTCGCTGAACGTGGCCGTCACCGGCGCGTCCAGCGGCACGGCCGAGGCGCCCGACCCGGGGGAGGTCGCGGTCGCCGCCGGGGCCGTGGTGTCCGGCGCCGGGGCGGTGCTGAAGGTCCAGGCGGTGGCGGCCGGCGGGAGCCCGGCCGCGTCGGTGATCCCGGCGCCGACCGCGGCGGTGTAGGTGGTCCCCCACGCGAGCGGGGCGTCCGGGGTGAGCGACGCGGTGCGCGTGGCGGGGTCGTACCGGACGTCCGCGGGGACGGCGCCGTCCGGGCCGGTGAGGGTGAGGCCGCCGTCGCCCGCCCCGGTGACGTCCTCGCTGAACACGGCGGTGACCGGTGCGTCGAGGGCGACGCCGGTGCCACCGGCCGCCGGGGTCTGCGCGGTGAGCTGCGGCGGCGTGGTGTCGGCGGGCTCCTGCGCCGCGGGTGCGGTGGTGAAGGTCCACGACGTCGCGGCCAGCGGGTCGCCGGCATCGTCGGTGACGCCCTCGACCGACGCGGTGTGCGCCGTGTCAGCGGCGAGCGGGCCCCGCGGTTCGAGGGTCGCCGTGGTCGTGTCCGGGTCGTAGGTGACGTCGGCCGGCACCGGGGTGTCGTCGGGCCCGGTGAGGGTGAGGGTCGTCGCGTCGACACCGCGCACCGGTTCGCTGAAGGTGACGGTCACCGGGGTGCCCACCGCGACGCCGGTGGCGGCGTCGGCCGGGGTGGCGGCCGTGACCGTCGGCGCGGCACCGTCGGTCTCGGTCTCGGTGTCGGTGTCGGTGCTGTCGTCGGCCGGCTCGGTCGCGGGGGCCGTGGGGGTGGCCTCGTCGGCCGGCAGCGGGGTGTCCCCGGCCGCGGGTGAGTCCTCGCAGCCCTCGGCCGGGCCGGGGGTCTCGGCCGGACCGGTGATCCGCATGGTCTCGACCGGCCGCGGCTCGTCGGACGTCGTCCCGGCGGGCGCCCCGCCGGCGGGGTCCTCCCCGGCCGGGTCCTCGCCGGCCGGCGGCTCCTCGGTGGACGACGCGTCCGTCCCCCCTGCCCGCGGCTCCTCGAGCACCGTCTCGCCGAGCACCGTCTCCCCGGGCACGACCTCGGCAGCCGGCGGCTCGGCGTACACGACGTGCTCGACGCCGTGGCCGTTGCCGAGCAGCACCGCCGCGCGCTGGTCCCGCGTGAGCTCGGCGTCGTTGCGGGAGCCGGTGAACGGCGTCCGGTAGCGGATCCGGAAGCCGCCGTCCGCGTCGGTGGCGACCACCTCGTCGGCGACGATCCGGTAGCCGCCCGTGTCGTCGGCGAACTCGTCGACCGTCAGCTCGGCGACGGGGATCGGCTCGCCGTCGGCGTACCGGGCGACGCCGGCCACGAGCACGTCGCCGGTGTCGCGGTCCAGAGCGGGCGGGCCGGTCCACCGGAGGTCGTCGACGGTGACCTCGTCGGTGTCCTCGGGGGTGGTGACGACGACCCGGTCGCCGGGGCGGATGTCGGGGGTCTGGACGTCCCAGCAGTCCCCGGGCTGCGCGGCGACCCCCGCCGGTCCGGCGTTGACCGCCAGGCCGGGACCGCCCTCCAGGGCGCGCGCCGGCCCGCTCGCCCGCCCGAGGACGACGTCCTCGCTGGTGGCCGGGTCCTGGCGCAGCACCTCCACGACCAGCGGCGTCCCCTCGGGGTGGCCGTGGACCGCCACGGAGTCCGCGTCGGAGGAGACGGTGACGTGCTCGCCGTCGTCCACGCCCGGGCCGGTCAGGGACGCCCGGGCCGGTGCCGCGCCGAGCAGTTCCTGGCCGACGAGGGCGAGGGCGGTGCCGGCCACCACGGTCGCGACCGCGCCGCGCCGGGTGCGGCGGACGAGGGACGGGATGGGCATCGCGGCTCCCCGGGTCCAGCGCGGTCCTGGGCTCCCTGCCTACGACGCCTGCCCTCCGTCGACCGGACGGCGGCGCCGCGACCGCTGGACTCCGACCCTGCGGGGGCGCGGGCGGTCGCGGATCCCGAGTCCGGGGGGTGCCGACGGTCCTGCCCGGTCCCCGAAACGGGGGGGGGGGGGGCCTACTGTCGCCGCTCCAGCACCCACATGACCAACCCGACCACCATGATCAGGCCCGCGATGACGGCCACGATCAGGACGTCCGTCTGTGTCATCAGCCGTTCTCTCCTCTCGACGCGCGGTGGCCGCCACGGTTCGAGACCGGAGGCCGATGTCCCGGGACACGCGGCACACTCGATCGATCCGAGACGGGCCGGTGCCGGGGCGGCGACGGTTTGCCAAGTTCTTGCCGAACTCACAGGGACCTGCCAACAACGGGCACGGGGACACGTGACACCCCGCCGGGCGCGCTGCATCCTGACGGCTGACGAGCGCTGCGCCCCCGGACGGCTGCGGAATGGAGTCGATGCCCGTGCGCACTCGGATCATCGGCGTGGCCGTGCTGGCCTCCGTCCTCGCGACCCTCCTCTTCGGCGTCCCGCTGGCCGTCGCGGTGCTGCAGTACGTCGTCCAGCACGAGCGCGGTCACCTGGTGCGGGTGGCCAACGAGGTGGCCATCGAGGTCTCCGACGACGTGAGCGCGGGCTCGGCGATCGACCGCGAGGACATCACCGACGTCGGCGACGACGGCGAGGACCTGAAGGTGGCCGTGTTCGACGACGACGAGAACCAGTTGGCCGGGGTGGCGCCCGACGACGACCTCGGCGTCGTGGAGAGGGCGCTCGACGGCGACATCAAGGCCGGGGTCGACGACGACGTCCTGGTCGCGGCTGCCCCGGTCACGCACGCGGACAACGTGATCGGGGCGGTTCTCGTCTCCGAGGACCGCTCCGACGTGCTCCACGAGGTCGCGCTGATCTGGGCCGGGATGGCCGGCCTCGCGGCGGCGGCGGTGACGGTCGCATGGCTGGTCGGCCGCCGGCAGGCCCGGCGGCTGGCTCGACCGCTGGAGGACCTGGAGGAGACCGCCCGTCGGCTGGGGGACGGCGACTTCAGCGTCCGCAGCCGCCGGGGCGGCATCCCCGAACTGGACTCCGTGGGGGCGGCGCTGGACACGACCGCCGCCCGCCTGGACGACCTGCTGGCGCGGGAGCGGGCGTTCTCCGCCGACGCCTCGCACCAGCTGCGCACCCCGCTGGCCGGTCTGCGCCTACGGCTGGAGGCCGCGCTGGAGCAGCCCTCCCAGGACCCGCGGCCGGCGATCGTGGCCAGCCTGGCCGACGCCGACCGCCTCGAGGCGACCATCGAGGAGCTGCTCCTGCTCGCCCGGGCCGGCCAGGCCACCGCGACCGGGCCGGTCGACCTCGGTGCCCTGGTCGGGGAGTTGTCCCCGGAGTGGGGCGCGCGGCTGGCGCTCCAGGGCCGGGACCTGGTGGTCCGGGTCGACCCCGACGTCCCGCCGGCGCGCGCGTCGGCCGCCGCGGTGCGGCAGGTCCTCGCCGTGCTCGTCGACAACGCCACGGTGCACGGGGCCGGGCCGGTCGGCGTCGCGGTGCGCCAGGCCAGCGGTGCGGTGGCGGTGGACGTCAGCGACCAGGGAGCGGGCGTGTGCCACCCTCCCGGACTGCTGTTCGCCCAGCGGGCCGACCGGCGCGACGGCCACGGCATCGGCCTGGCACTGGCCCGGCGTCTGGCCGAGGCGGAGGAGGGACGACTGCACCTCACCCAGTCGTCGCCGCCGGTCTTCACCCTCCTGCTGCGGGCGGCGGACGCGGTCGTGCGCGAGCAGGCGGACGCCGGCGCGGCGAGCGCGGCCGGGCGCTGACGCCGCACCGCCGCCGAGACGAGGAGAGGGCTGGTCAGTCGCCTGACCAGCCCTCTCGGTGGGGTGAGTGACGGGGCTCGAACCCGCGACACCCAGGATCACAACCTGGTGCTCTACCAGCTGAGCTACACCCACCACGTCTCCCGGCCGGCTGCTCAGAGCGGGTCGACCGGGGAACCGGCGCAACGATACCGGGTCTCAGGCGCCCGTCGCCGCAGGGGGTGCCTCGCCGGTCGCCTCGCCCGGCTGACCGGCGTCCTCGACCGCGAAGACCGCCGCGAACGACGCGGTCACCTGCTCGGAGGCCGTCTGCGCCTCGGTCGTCGAGGGGCCGGGGCCGTCCACGAACAGCGTCCGGCGGTAGTAGGCCAGCTCGCGGACCGACTCGATGATGTCGGCCAGCGCGCGGTGGGCCAGCCCCTTCTGCGGCTGGGCGAAGTACACCCGCGGGAACCAGCGGCGGGCGAGCTCCTTGATCGAGGAGACGTCGATCATCCGGTAGTGCAGGTGGTCGTCGAGCTCGGGCATGTCCCGGGCGAGGAAGCCGCGGTCGGTGCCGATGGAGTTGCCGCACAGCGGTGCGGTGCGCCGCTCGGGGACGAAGCGCTTCACGTAGGCGAGCAACTGCTGCTCGGCCTCGGCGACGGTCAGGGTCGCGGCGCGCACGGCCTCGGTGAGGCCGGACTTCGCGTGCATCTCGGTCACCACGTCGGCCATGCCGGCCAGGTCGTCGTCCGACGCGGAGATCACCAGGTCCAGGCCCGGGTCGAGGACGTTGAGCTCCGAGTCGGTGACCAGCACCGCCACCTCGATGAGCTTGTCCCGGGTGAGGTCCAGTCCGGTCATCTCGCAGTCGATCCAGACCAGGTGTCCCGCGCTGTCAGCCACGACCGACGACCCTACGTCCCGCTCGCCACCACTGCCCCGCGTGTCGGCTCCATAGCGCATCCGCCACACCGGTGCCACTCGGGGCCCCGGGGAACGGCCGCCGGACCACTACGCTCGGCGGCGATCCGCCCCGAGACCAGGAGTTCCGCCGTGCCCGCTGCCGCTGCACCTGCCGCGACCGACCGAGCGGTCCCGCCGGCTCCGGGGTCCCTCGGCGCCGTCCTGCGCCACCCGCTCCTCGCGCTGCGCTGGTTCTGGGCGGCGTACGCGACGCCCGGCCGGCCGGGGCGCCCGACCCGGCAGCAGGAGCTGCGCTGGATCTACGCCGCGTGGCTGGGCGCGTTCCTGCTGAAGATGCTCGGCTCCTCGTGGGACGTCTCCTGGCACTTCAAGTGGCTGCGCGACGACCTGGCCCCACCGCACCTGCTCAACTCGGCCGGCACCGCGGTGGTGATCGGGCTCGTGGTCTTCCACAGCTACACCGGCTACGGCGTCGACCGCCGGGCGCTGCGCCTGATGCAGGTCGGCATCGCGACCTTCCTCGTGGCCATCCCGATCGACATCCTCAACCACCGCATCAACGGCCTGGACATCACCAGCTGGAGCCCCAGTCACGCGCTGCTCTACATCGGGACGGCGATCATGCTCGCCGGCGCGATCCGCGGCTGGTGGCTCTACGCAGGGCCCGGCCGCGTCCGGGACCTGGTGTCGCTCGGCCTGTGGCTGTTCTTCGTCGAGAACGTCGTCTTCCCGAACCAGCACCAGGAGTACGGCGTCCTGTCGCTGCAGGCCTACGACGCGGGCCGGACGACGGCCGAGCCGCAGCTGCTCGATTTCGCCGCCGCCCAGGGGCAGACGCCGACGATGTTCATGCTCCCGGTCCCGTCCTGGGTGCACCCGGCCTGGATGCTCTGCGCCGGCCTGCTCGCGCTCGTCGTGGCCCGCAAGCTGGTCGGGCTGCGCTGGACGGCGACCGCGGTCGCGGCCACGTACCTCGCCTACCGCGGCGTCATGTGGCTGGGGCTGGTGGCGCTGGACTTCCCGCCGTCGGTCATCCCCCTGGTGCTGCTCGTCGGGGCGGTCGCGATCGACCTCGCGGTCACCCTGCGGCTGCCCGGCTGGCTCGCCGGGCCGCTGGCCGCCGCCGCCTTCTACCTCGCCGGCGCCGGCCAGGACGCGATCGGCTTCCTCCCGCCCTGGGACTGGAGCCCGGCGGCGGTGGTGCTGACCGGTGTCGTGTTCACCGCCCTCTGGGCGGTCGTCGACGCCGTCGGCCGCAGCCGGTGGCTGGAGGCCTGGGCGCGCCCGGTGGAGCCCGGCCGCGAGGACGCGCCGGACGCCGTCCTGAGCGCGGTCGGAGGCGGCACGCCGACCCGCTGAGGGCCCCGGCCCCCCGCGTCACATGACGTAACGTTCGGATGACAGCTCTGCCGGGGGCGGGTCGCCGTCGACCGCCGGGCCCCGGCTCCAGCGCTGGCGCGGCTCCCCGCCGCCCCGCCGCCAGACCCGCTCGGAGGACCACGTGCTGCCCCTCACCCCCATGCCGCTCCAGACGGCGGGGGAACGTGCGCTCTTCGACGAGCTGAGCCGCTGGGACACCGGCGGCGCGGTCCGGGGTGCGGTCGTGGCCTCCATCCCCGTCGTCGACGGACCGATGGAGCGGCGGCTCGCCGACGCCGTCCTGTTCGTGCCGGAGGGCCTGGCGGTGGTCCGCGTGGCCGAGGTGGTCCGCCAGAGCGGCGTGGTGACCGCGACGCCCGAGGGCTCCTGGACGATCGGGCCGGAGGCCGGCCGGCCCGGCGACGTGCTGCGGCTGTCCGGGGGCGGGTCCACCCCGCTGGACGGGCTCATGCGCGCGGGCATGGACGCCGCCGTCCGGCTGCGCCGCGCCGGTCTGGAGCCCGGCCGGATCGCGCGGCTCACCGTGCTGGTCGGCGACCTCACCGGTCTGGTCCCCGCCGACGGCGACCTGGGCGAGGGCGACCAGGTGGCGCTGCTCGAGCCGCGCTCGCTGCTGCTGGGCATCGCCCGGGCGGCCCGCTACACCGGGGTGGACAACCCCCGGCTGTGGACCACCGCCGACGTCCGCGCCGCACTGGACGCGCTGGGCCTGGCCGGCCGCGGTCCCGCGGTGCAGGAACTCAACGGCGAGGGCTTCCCGTACTCGCCCTACGTGCTGCGCACCCCCGAACTGCTGGCGCCCGCCGCGATGAAGGCCGCCGCGCCGAAGCCCGCCCCGGCGCCGGCCCCGGTCGCCGCGCCGTCCGGCCGTCCGCTGGTGGACCCGGTGGCCGCGGCGGCAGTGGCCGCGGCGGCCATCCGCGCCGACGAGGAGGCGGCCGCCCGCGCCGCCGCGACCCGGGACGCCGCAGCCGCCTCCGCCCTCGTCGCGCCCGCTCCGCCGGCACCCGGCCCCCGCACCGAGTCCCCCCGGGGCGGCCCGCAGGACACCCTCGTCGGCCCCACCGTCGGCGTGACCGCGGAGGAGACCGGCGGCATCGGCGGGCTGTTCGCCCGCGCCGAGCCGGACGAGCCGGTCCAGGCCGAGGAGCCGGCCAGAGCCGAGGAGCCGGTCCGGGCCGAGGCGCCGGCGGCCCCCGCGCCCCCGCCCGCCCCCGCACCACCGGCCGCCCGGCCGCCGCTGGCCGACGGCGTCCCGCTGGTCGGGCCTCGTCGGCGCCCGCCGTCGGCGCGGCGCACCGCCCTGCTGGTCGCGGCTGCGCTGCTGCTCGTCGTCGTCCTCGGGATCGGCGCGACGCTGCTGTTCGGCGGGGACGACGAGCAGGCCTCCGCCGGCGCCGGGACGTCGGAGGCGGGGGACTCGACCGCGCCCGTGCAGGCGCCGGCCGGCCCCGAGGTCGGCGACCGCGAGGTGGTCGACGGGCTGACCTTCGTCGCCCAGGAGGTGCGGGTCGACGACACCTGCGAGGGCAACGCCTACGGCGCCGTGGCGGACTTCTTCTCCGACACCGACTGCGCCGGCCTGGCGCGGGCGCTGTACTCGACGGAGGTCCAGGGGCGGCCGGTCGTGGTGTCGGTGTCGGTGGTCGACATGGGCGAGGCCTCGCCCGCCCGGGCGCTGCGCGCGCTGGCCGACCGCAACGGCAGCGGCAACGTCAGCGACCTGCTGCGCGAGGGCGCCCGCTACGACGGCGGGCCGGACCAGTTGAAGGACGCGGAGTACGCCAGCGCGGTGTCGGGCAGCACGGTGACGATCGTGGAGACGGCGTGGGCCCGGGGCGGCAAGAAGGGCACCGCGCACGACCTCGACGTCGTGGCCTCGACCGGGCTGGTCCTGCCCATGCCCGATCCCGTCGCCGGCTGACCCTTCTGGGTGCTCCCCGCGCATCAGGCGGTGGCGGCGGCCTCGGCCATCGCGGCGAGCAGGTCGGCCATCGCGGCCCGCGGCACCCGCCCGGCGCTGTACGGCGTGGAGTTGATCAGCCCGAACACCGCGTGCGCCCGGGCCCGGCTGGCCCCGACGTCCGCGCCGGGGTGCAGCCGGCCCAGGACGTCGACCCACACCTCCACGTAGCGGCGCTGCAGCCGCCGCACCTGCGCGGCCTCCTCCTCGGCCAGCGACCCGAGGTCGCGGTCGTGCACGGTGATGAGCGCCGGGTTGTCGAGGGCGAAGTCGACCTGGAAGGCGATGAGCGTGCGCAGCTGGGCGAGCGGGTCGTCGCCGGCGGCGGCCACCCGGGCGGTGCCGCCGGCCAGCAGCCGCTCGCTGATCCGCAGCAGCATCTCGGCGAGCATCGCGTCCTTGCTGGCGAAGTGCCGGTAGATCGCCGGGCCGGTGACGCCGACCGCCGCACCGACGTCGTCGACCCCGACCGCCCGTGCGCCGCGCTCGGCGAACAGCTGCGCGGCAGCGCGCAGGATCTGCTCCCGGCGGGACGGCCGGGCCGCGTCGGCGTGCAGGGCGGTGTCGACCTCGGCCACATGCCCTCCTCGCCGTCGCTCGTCGGGCACGTGACCGACGGCGCTCCGATCCGCAGGTGACCTCACCGGCTCGGTCACCGCGCGAATGCTAACGCGCGTTGACCCACCGAGTGAACCGTCGTTAACATCGCCGCCGTGGACGCACCTGTGCTCTCCCGCACACCGACGGCCGACGGGGCGGCCGCCGCCCGGAACGCCGCCGCCCACGCCGACCTCGCCGCCGACCTGGCCGCCCAGCTGCGCCGGGTCGCCGAAGGCGGCGGGGAGCGGGCCAGGCAGCGGCACGTGGAGCGCGGCAAGCTGCTGCCCCGCGAGCGGGTCGACGCGCTGCTCGACCCGGGCAGCCCGTTCCTCGAGCTCTCCCCGCTGGCCGCGCACGGCCTCTACGGCGGCGACGCCCCGGCCGCCGGGATCATCACCGGCATCGGCCGGGTCTCCGGCCGCGAGTGCGTGGTCGTCGCCAACGACGCCACCGTCAAGGGCGGCACCTACTACCCGATGACGGTGAAGAAGCACTTGCGCGCGCAGGAGGTGGCGCTGCAGAACCGGCTGCCGTGCGTCTACCTGGTCGACTCCGGCGGGGCGTTCCTGCCGATGCAGGACGAGGTGTTCCCCGACCGCGAGCACTTCGGCCGGATCTTCTACAACCAGGCGACGATGTCGAAGGCCGGCATCCCGCAGATCGCCGCCGTCCTCGGGTCGTGCACCGCGGGTGGCGCGTACGTGCCGGCGATGAGCGACGAGGCGGTCATCGTCCGCGAGCAGGGCACGATCTTCCTCGGCGGCCCGCCGCTGGTGAAGGCCGCGACCGGCGAGGTGGTCACCGCCGAGGAGCTCGGCGGCGGCGACCTGCACAGCCGGGTCAGCGGGGTCATCGACCACCTGGCCGAGGACGACCCGCACGCGCTCCAGCTGGTCCGGCAGATCGTGGCCACCCTCGGGCCGCGGGCTCCGCGGCCGTGGGACGTCGAGCCGGCCGAGGAGCCGCTGTACCCGCCGGAGTCGGTCTACGAGGTGGTGCCGCCGGACCCGCGCACCCCCTACGACGTCCGGGAGGTGATCGCCCGGCTGGTCGACGGCAGCCGGTTCGCCGAGTTCAAGCCGCTCTACGGGCAGACGCTGGTCACCGGGTTCGCCCGGCTGCACGGCCACCCGGTCGGGATCGTCGCCAACAACGGCGTGCTGTTCAGCGAGTCGGCGCTCAAGGGCGCGCACTTCATCGAGCTGTGCGACCGGCGCAGCATCCCGCTGCTGTTCCTGCAGAACATCTCCGGGTTCATGGTCGGTCGCGACTACGAGGCCGGCGGCATCGCCAAGCACGGCGCGAAGATGGTCACCGCCGTCGCCTGCGCCCGGGTGCCGAAGCTGACCGTCGTCATCGGCGGCTCCTTCGGGGCGGGCAACTACTCGATGTGCGGCCGGGCGTACTCGCCGCGGTTCCTGTTCACCTGGCCCAACGCGCGGATCTCGGTGATGGGCGGGGAGCAGGCCGCGTCGGTGCTGGCCCAGGTGCGCCGCGACGGCCTGGAGGCCCGCGGCGGGGAGTGGCCGGCCGCGGAGGAGGAGGCGTTCAAGAAGCCGATCCGGGACCAGTACGAGACCCAGGGGCACCCCTACTACGCCACCGCCCGGCTGTGGGACGACGGCGTGATCGACCCCGCCTCCACCCGGACCGTGCTGGGCCTGGCCCTGTCCGCCTGCGCCAACGCGCCGCTCGAGGACGTCGGCTACGGCGTCTTCCGGATGTGAGAGGGGCAGGCGTGGCCGCCTCCGCCCCGACGGATCGGGAAGTGACCGTGAGAACGACGCGCGAGCGAGCATCGCAGGGAGCGCCAGCGACCGAGGAGCGGAACGAGTGCGGAGTCGAACAGTGAGCCCGATGTTCGACACCGTCCTGGTCGCCAACCGCGGCGAGATCGCCGTCCGGGTGATCCGCACGCTGCGCTCGATGGGCATCCGCTCGGTCGCCGTCTACAGCGCGGCCGACGCCGGTGCGCTGCACACCCAGGTCGCCGACGTCGCCGTCCCGATCGGGCCCGCGCCCGCCGTCGAGAGCTACCTGTCGATCGAGCGGGTGCTCGACGCCGCCGTCCGCACCGGGGCGCAGGCGGTGCACCCCGGCTACGGCTTCCTGTCGGAGAACGTGGAGTTCGCCCGCGCCTGCGAGAAGGCCGGGATCGTCTTCATCGGCCCGCCGGTCGCCGCGATCGAGGCGATGGGCGACAAGATCCGCGCCAAGCAGACCGTCGCGGCCGCCGGCGTGCCCGTCGTCCCGGGGCGCACTAAGCCGGGCATGGACGACGACACGGTGGCCGCCGCGGCGGTCGAGGCCGGCTTCCCGGTGCTGCTCAAGCCGAGCGCCGGCGGGGGTGGCAAGGGCATGCGGGTGGTGCGGTCGGAGGCGGAGCTGCCCGACGCGATCGCCGCCGCCCGGCGCGAGGCCCGCGGCTCGTTCGGCGACGACACCCTGCTGGTGGAGCGCTACATCGGCGCGGCCCGGCACATCGAGGTGCAGGTGCTCAGCGACGCGCACGGCACCGTCGTCCACCTCGGCGAGCGCGAGTGCAGCCTGCAGCGCCGGCACCAGAAGGTGATCGAGGAGGCGCCGTCGCCGCTGCTGTCCCCGGCGCAGCGGTCGGCGATGGGTGCCGCCGCGGTCGAGGCGGCGCGCGCGGTCGGCTACACCGGCGCGGGCACGGTGGAGTTCATCGTCGACGCGGAGAAGCCGGCGGAGTTCTTCTTCCTCGAGATGAACACCCGGCTGCAGGTGGAGCACCCGGTCACCGAGTGCGTGACCGGCCTGGACCTGGTCGAGCTGCAGGTGCGGGTGGCCGCGGGGGAGCGGCTGCCGTTCGGCCAGGACGACGTCCGGCTCGACGGGCACGCCATCGAGGCGCGCCTCTACGCCGAGGACCCCGCCCGCGGCTTCCTCCCGCAGGCGGGCACCGTGCTCGGCCTGCGCGAGCCCAGCGGCACGGGCATCCGGCTGGACAGCTCGCTGGCGGTGGGGTCGGTGGTCGGCACCGACTACGACCCGATGCTGGCCAAGGTGATCGCCTCCGGTCCCGACCGGGCGACCGCGCGGGCCCGGCTGGTCGGCGCGCTCGGGCACACCGCCGTCCTCGGCGTGCCGACCAACACCGCGTTCCTCCGCGCCTTGCTGGCCGACCCCGACGTCGTCGCCGGCCGGCTCGACACCGGGCTGATCGAGCGGCGCGGCGAGGCGCTCACCGCGGCCGACCCGGTGCCCCCGGCCGCGTACGCCGCCGCGGCGCTGGCGCTGCTGGTGGAGGCCGAGCCGGCCGGGCCGGTGGTGGACCGCTGGGACGTCCCCGACGGCTGGCGGCTGGGCGAGCCCGCCTGGACGGTGCGCCGCCTGCAGGCCGCCGGTGGTGAGCCGGTGACCGTGCGGGTCCGCGGGCGGGCGGCGGCCGCCGAGGTGCAGGTGGGGGACGCCGACCCGGTGCCCGCGACCGCCCGGCGGGACGGGGGCGAGCTCGCCGTGACCCTGGACGGCGTCACCTCGCGGTACGCCGTCGTCCACGCCGGCGGCGACGTCTGGCTGGCCGCGAACGGCCGGGTGGCGGCCTTCCGCGAGCACGAGCGGCTGCACTCCGCCGCCGAGGGCGCCGGCGGGGACGGCGTCGTCACCGCGCCCATGCCCGGGACGGTGACGGTGGTGCAGGCGGCGGTCGGCGACCAGGTGGAGGCGGGGACCCCGCTGCTGGTCGTCGAGGCGATGAAGATGGAGCACGTGCTGACCGCCCCCGTCGCGGGGACGGTCGCCGAGCTCCCGGTGGAGGCCGGCCGACAGGTCCGGCTCGACGAGCGGGTGGCCGTGGTGACCCCACGAGCCGCCGACGAGGGGGAGTGACCGACGTGCTGGACTACCGGCTCGACGAGGAGACCGACGCCCTGCGCAAGCTGGTGCGTGAGTTCGCCCAGGAGGTCGTCGCACCGCAGATCGGGGAGTTCTACGAGCGGGACGAGTTCCCGACGGCGATCGTCCGCCAGATGGGCGAGCTGGGGCTGTTCGGGCTGCCCTTCCCCGAGGAGTACGGCGGGTCGGGTGGCACCTACTTCGACCTGTGCGTGGCGCTGGAGGAGCTGGCGCGGGTCGACTCGTCGGTGGCGATCACCCTCGAGGCCGGCGTCTCGCTCGGCGCGATGCCGATCTACCGGTTCGGCACCGAGGAGCAGAAGCAGCGGTGGCTGCCGCGGCTGTGCGCCGGGGAGGCGCTGGGCGCCTTCGGCCTGACCGAGCCCGGCGGCGGCTCGGACGCCGGCGCCACCCGCACCACCGCGCGGCTCGAGGACGGGCAGTGGGTGGTCAACGGGTCGAAGGCGTTCATCACCAACTCCGGCACCGGCATGACCGACCTGGTCACCGTCACCGCGGTCACCGGCACCCGCCCGGACGGCGGCAAGGAGATCTCCGCGATCGCCGTCCCCACCGACACCCCGGGCTTCACCGTGGGCCAGCGGTACTCGAAGGTGGGCTGGAACGCCTCGGACACCCGCGAGCTGTCCTTCAGCGACTGCCGCGTGCCCGAGGAGAACCTCGTCGGCGAGCGGGGCCGCGGCTACGCGCAGTTCCTCTCGATCCTCGACGAGGGCCGGATCGCCATCTCCGCGTTGGCGGTCGGCCTGGCCCAGGGGTGCGTCGACGAGTCGGTGAAGTACGCCGGGCAGCGGGAGGCGTTCGGCCAGCCGATCGGCCGCAACCAGGCGATCCAGTTCATGATCGCCGACATGGAGGTGCGGGCCTCCACCGCGCGGCTGGCCTACTACCGGGCGGCGGAGAAGATGCTGCGCGGCGAGCCGTTCAAGCGCGAGGCCGCGATCGCCAAGCTCTACAGCTCGGAGATCGCGATGGACAACGCCCGCTACGCGACCCAGGTGCACGGCGGCTACGGGTTCATGAACGAGTTCCCGGTGGGCCGCTTCTACCGCGACGCGAAGATCCTGGAGATCGGCGAGGGGACCAGCGAGGTGCAGCGGATGCTCATCGCCCGCGACCTCGGCGTCGGCTGAGCGGAGTGGGAGGGCGCGGAGAACGCGCCCGTGGCACTCCGCTGCCGGCAGGACCCGGACGGTCCGGTACCGGCACGGGAGCGACCCTGTTACGGGCGGGGTGCGCGGGACGAAGGCGCTGGTGGGGACGGCGTGTCGGCAGGCCCGGCGCTGTGACCGGACGGGTCCGTGGGGAGGCTCTCGGCGGCTCCTGACGACGGTCGTCAGGAGACCGCCAGGAGTCCTGCGATGTCGGCGTCCCGTCGTCCCGCCCGCGTCCCCCGTCCGTCCCGTGCCGCGGTCGCGCGGGGCTCCGCCCTGGGGCTCGGCCTGCTCGTCGCCAGTGCGGCCACCGCTCCCGCCGCCCTGGCCGAGGTGGACGACGCCGCGACCGGGGGCGCCGACCCCCGCACCCAGCCCGAGGAGCAGCGCCCGGCGGCCGCACCGCTGAACGAGACCCCGGCGGCCGCCGCCGTGGAGGACCCGCTCGACGGGGACTTCGGCCTCGGCAAGGCGTCCGTGCCCATCGGGATCGCCGTGGACGGCATCGCGCCGCGTGACCTGGACCTGTCCGGCGGGCAGTTCACGCTGACCAGCACCGCCGACGAGACCGCGTCGTTCCGCTGCACCACCGACGTCGCGGGCGCGTGCCGCGTCGAGTTCGGCACCGGGCGCAGCGAGGACCCGTCCGTGGTCCGCGTCCCGGCCGGCGCGTACGCCCTGCGCCAGACCACGCCGGTGCCCGGGCTGGCCCCGGCCGCGGGCCGGTCCTGGACGATCTCCATCTGCGACCCCGAGGAGGAGTCGTTCGCAGGCCTGTTCTGCAGCATGGCGTCGGCGGTGCCGTACGAGCTCGCGGTCGCCAACACCTCCCGGTTCCACACCCGCATCGAGACCACCGTCGTCGACCGGGTCACCGGGCGGCCGGTGTCCGGGGTGGGCTACGAGCTGACGGGGCCGGACTACCGGCACGCCCCGGACGCCGAGACGGCCGACGACTGCCAGGCCGCGGAGGAGCCGGAGGAGGATCCGACGCCGGAGCCGGAGTACCCCTTCCCGGTGCGCCTGGGCAGCCCTGCCGGCGAGCCCCTCCCCGGCGCCGGAACCGAGGCGGCGGGCACTGCACCGGCGGACGGCGCTGCGGCCGTGGACGGCGAGGCGGTCGCCGACACCGAGGTCACCGACTCCGAGGCCACCGACTCCGAGGCCACCGAGCCCGGGTCCCCGAGCGCGGACACGGCGGCTGAGGACACCGGCGCCGCGACCGCCGACACCGGCACGCCCGACGTGGCAGACACCGATCCCGGCGACGCAGGCACCGACTCCGGCGACGCAGGCACCGACCCCGGCGACGCGGGCACCGACCCCGGCGAGGTCCCCGACGCCGGCGCCGTCGCGGCTGCCGACTCCCGCGAGGTCGCCGACACCGACGACGCCCAGGACGCGGGGACCGCCGTCGCGGCAGCCGCAGCGGCCGTACCGGACGAGGACGCCGTCCCCACCACGGACGAGCACGGGCTCGTGGTCCACACCGGCTGCTTCCTGCCCGGCACGTGGCGGATGACGGCGGTGCACACCCCCGCCGGCTACGCCCCGGGCGACACCTTCACCACCGCGCTCTCCGCCCCGGTGGTCGACGAGGGGTACGGCGAGCTCGACCAGACCTTCGAGCAGACCCGCCGCCTCCGCCCCGTCGGGTCGACCGGCGACGCGGACGACAGCCCGGAGGCGTCGCCGACCCCGAGCCGGCCGACCGAGCCGAGTCCGCGCCCCGAGCCGGCTGCGGACCCGGTCCCCGCCTCGACGGACGACGAGCAGGCCGCGGGCGGCGGCTCCACCGGCGGCACCACCGGCCGCACCAGCGAGGGCAGCACCGACGGCAGCTCGCGCGGTGTGCCCGCCCCGGTCCCGGCCCCGGCCGCCGTCGCTCCGGACACCCCGGCCGCGACGCCGTCGGCCACGACGCCCCAGCGGTCCACCGCGCCGTCCTCGCCGCAGCCGGTCGCTGAGGACGCGGGCGGCTCCGAGCAGCTCGAGCCGGCCAGCGAGAGCACGGCGTTCGAGGCCGGTCTGATCGGGTTCGGCGTCCTGTTCGTCGCCGCGGTCGTCGTCGGCCTCGGCCTGGTGCGCCGCCGCGCCCGCCGGCAGGACTGACCCGGTGCTCTCCGGGTGGTGGGCCCGGCTGCCCGGACCACGGCAGCCGGGCTCGCCCGCGCAGCACACGCTGGTCGGCGTCCTCTCGGCGGAGTTCCCGGCACACGCCGTGGTCGACCTGCCCGACGCGCGCCGCCCCGCCGGGTGGCAGGTCGCCGTCCGGGCCGACGTGGACGGCACCCGGGTGCACTCCGTCGAGGTCGCCCTGCCTGAGGCGCCCCTGCTCTGGTACGTCGAGCTCCCCGAGCCCGGCGAGGGGGCGACCACGCTGGTGGCCTTCTCCGACGCGCGGCACGCCGAGGGCACCCTGCTCAGCGGTGAGCAGGCCCGGGCGGCCGGGGTCGCCGGGCGGCACCAGGTCGCGGCGTTGCGCTGGTGGACCGGCACCGGCCTGGTGCACCAGGTCTACGTCGCGCCGCAGCACCGCCGCCGCGGCGTGGCGGGCAAGCTCGTGCAGGCGGCGTACGGCATCCAGGCCGCCCGGGGGCTGCCCGGGCTGCACGGGGACGGCCGCCGCACCGACGACGGCGAGCGCTGGCGGGCCGGCCTGCCGGACTTCCTCGCCTGGCGGCTGGCCCCGCGCAGCGAGCGCCTCCCGTCGATGACGCCGGGGGAGTAGCGGAGTGCCACGGCGCGGGAACTGCGCCCGTGGCGCTCCGCTCAGGCGGTGACGTCGACGAGCACCTTGCCGACGGCGCCGTCCTCGACCGCGCGCTGCGCCTGCGCGGTCTCGGCCAGCGGGTGCACGTGCAGCGGCAGGCCGGCGTCCTCACCGACCCGGACGGCGCCGTCGAGGACCGCGGCGTTCACGTCCTCGACGGCGATCGCCTTGGCCCGCTCCGGCTCGGTGTAGACGAGCACGAACTGCCAGCGTGCGTTCGGGCCCATCTGCGTGCGGACCGGCAGGGTCACCTCGTCGCCGCCGTTGTTGGCGTAGACCGCGACCGAACCGTGCAGCCCGACTACCTGCGCGTCGACGGCGGCGTTCTGCGCCGGCGCCACCTCGACGACGGCGTCCACGCCCTTGGCCGTGATCTTGCGGACCTCGGCGACGACGTCCTGCTGCCGGTAGTCGATGACGTGGCTGGCACCCGCGGCGGCGGCCAGCTGCGCCTTGCGCGGGCTGCTCACCGTGGCGATCACGGTGGCGTCGGCCCAGCGGGCGAGCTGGATGGCGGCGTTGCCCACCGCGCCGGCGCCGCCCTGCACGAGCACGGTGGAGCCGGTCAGCGAGCCGGGGCCCAGCCGGTCGGGGAGCGACTCGGCGACGGTCAGGCAGCGGTGCGCGGTGAGGAACGGGATGCCCAGCGCGGCGCCCAGCTCGAAGGACGGGCCGGCGCCCAGCAGCACGACCTGCCGGGCTGGGACGACGGTGTACTCGGCGGCGGTCCCGAACGGCCGCTGCCAGGCCGCCTCCCAGATCCACACCCGCTCGCCGACCAGCACCGGGTCGACGCCCTCCCCGACGGCGTCGACGGTGCCCGAGCCGTCCTGGTGGGGGATCTGACCGTCCGGGCCGATCGCGGCACCCGCGGTGGCGCCGCTGCGGGACTTCCAGTCGGTCGGGTTGACCCCGGAGAAGGCGACGCGCACGCGCACCTCGCCGGGACCGGGCTCGGGAGTGGGCCGCTCGACGAGCCGGAGCACGTCGGCATCGCCGTTCTGCGTGTAGGTGATCGCTCGCACGGCAGCGCCCTACCCGTTCCTGCGCCGATCAGTGCCGGAGTCAGCGCCAGGTGACCGTCTCCGGCGGCCGCCCCAGCACCCGCCGGACCTCCCGCTCCGCCCGGCCGCCGCCGTTGACCAGCACCGGGCGGGCGGTGCCGGCGAACAGCGGCAGGTCCGAGGCGCTGTCGCTGTAGACGGCCACCCACGGCGGCGGGTGGCCGCGCTCGGTGAGCAGGGTCACCTTCGTCTCGCCCATGGCCCGGCGCACCCGCAGCGGCCGGAAGGACCCGGTCGAGCCGACGACGTCGACGTCCGCCAGCCCGAGGGCGGCCAGGAAGCCGCGGGCCATCGTCTCCTCGCAACCGGTCGCGACGACGACGCGGTGGCCCTGCCGCTGGTGCCGGCGCACGCAGGCGACGGCCTCGGCGACGGCGGCCTCGGGCTTGCGGGCGAGGACGCGGCGGTAGGCGCCGGCGATCGCCGCCACGCCGCCGTCCGGCTGCCGGCCGACGGCCACGCGGGTCAGGAGCCGGGCGGCCAGCGGGCGGGTCCAGGGCAGGGCGGAGCCGACCAGGAGCACGGGGGCGAGCAGCAGCAGCGGCAGAGCGTGCAGCGGCGACTGCCGCAGCCGGCCGGAGAGGAACAGCGTCGAGGCGTCCCCGCCGAGCAGCACCTTGTCCAGGTCGACCACGACCGTCGGGCTCATGCCGGGGGAGTACCGGAGTGCCGGGGCGCAGGAAACCTGCGCGTGCGCACTCCGCTCGGAGGGCGGGTTCGCGTTGCCGGGGCGCGCACGGGCTGGTGAGGTCGGGCGGTGCCCGCGCTGCCGACCCGACCGGCCCCGTTCCCGCTGCGCCGGATCCGGCAGTACCGCGAGGTGACCGGACGGTTCCCGCCCCTGCTGCGGCCGCGCACCTTCAACGAGAAGCTGAACTGGCGCATCTGCTTCGACCGCCGGGCCCTGCTCGCGCACACCTGCGACAAGCTGGCGATGAAGGAGCACGCCCGGCGGCGCGCACCCGCCGGCCTGCGCATCCCGCGGACGCTGTGGGCCGGCACCGACCTCGCCGAGCTCGCCGAGGTGGCGCTGCCGGCGCACTGGGTGGTCAAGCCCAACCACTCCTGCCGCCGGGTGCACGTCGGCTCGGGGGCGGCCGACCCCGCCGAGCTGGCCCGGCGCACGGAGGGCTGGGTCGAGGAGCGGTACTGGGAGCTCAGCGAGGAGTGGGCCTACCGCCGGGCGCGTCCGGGCCTGCTGGCCGAGGAGTACGTCGGCGTCCCCGGCCAGGTGCCCGTCGACCTCAAGGTCCTGGTCTTCGACGGCGTGCCGCGGCTCGTGGAGGAGCACACCAGCCGCGGACCCGAGCACCGGATCCGGTTCCGGACGCCGGACTGGGCGCCGCTGCCGTGGACCGCCGGCTACCGGCGCGGCCCGGACACCCCGCCGCCGGACCGGCTCGCGGAGATGCTCACCGCCGCCTCGGCCCTGGCCGCCGGCTACGACATGCTCCGCGTGGACTTCTACGAGCACGCCGGTGAGCTGTGGTTCGGCGAGCTCACGCCGTACCCCGGCGCCGGCTGGACGCGGCTGGAGCCCGAGTTCGACGAGCTGCTGGGCACCTGGTGGACGCTGCCCTGGCGCCGCCGTCGGGCGCCGGTCCTGCCGCTGCTCCTGCCCGCGGACCGGCCGGAGCAGCGCGCCGCCGCCTGACCGCCGTCCCCCCTCGGGGTGACGCCCGGGCCGCACCCCTCCAGCGCAGGCGGTGTCCGGGCGATGACAGAGGCGTGCAGCTCAGACTCCCCGGCCGCATCGTGGCCCTGCTCCCCGAAGGGCGGAGCCTGCCCGACGAGGTCTGGCAGCGGCGGCACCGCGCCATCGTGTGGATCGCGGCCGTCCAGGCCCTGGGCCTGGGCCTGCTGACCCTGGGGGCCGGCCACGCGGCGCTCACCGCGGTGTTCGTGACGTGCGGCGTCGCCTACCCGCTGGCCTTCCTGCTGCTGCCGGGCGTCGGCCGGACCCTCCAAGCGGCCGCGACGTCGCTCAGTCTGCTCTTGGCCTCCGTGGCGCTGGTGCACATCCTCGGCGGGCTGACCGAGGCCCACTTCCACTTCTTCGTCGTCGTCGGCCTGGTGGCCCTCTACCAGAGCTGGCTGCCCTTCGGGCTGGCGCTGCTGGTGGTCCTGGTCCACCACGGGGTCGTGGGCACCATCTTCCCGCACGAGGTCTTCGGGCACGAGGGTGCCCACCGCTCCCCGTGGGCGTGGGCGGCGCTGCACGGTGCGTTCGTCCTGGCCGCCAGCCTGGCCCACCTCGCGGCGTGGCGGCTCAACGAGGAGCAGGGGCTGCGCGACCCGCTCACCGGCCTGGCCAACCGCACGCGGCTGGTCGAGCACGCCGAGCGCCTGCTCGCCCGCGACGGCGGCCCGGTCGGCGTGCTCCTGCTCGACGTCGACGACTTCCGCGACGTCAACGACGCCCGCGGGCACGCCGCCGGCGACCGGCTGCTGGTCGCCCTCGGGCGGCGGCTGGCCGGGTGCGTGCGCGCCGGCGACCGGGTCGGCCGGCTCGGGGGCGACGAGTTCGCCGTCGTGGTGGACGGCGGCCCCGAGGTCGTGCACGCCGTCGGCGAGCGGGTGCTGCGGGCGCTGGCCGACCCGGTCGCCGTCGACGGCCGGCCGCTGTCGGTGCACGTGAGCATCGGGGCGGCCGGCACCGCCACCGCCGGGGAGCGGAGCGCCGTGACCCTGCTGCGCAACGCCGACCTGGCCATGTACATGGCCAAGGCGCTGGGCAAGAACCGGCTGGTGCACTACGCCGACGGCATGGCCCAGGCGGCGCGGGACAAGGCCGAGCTGCTCGAGGACCTCGCCCGCGCCACCACGGCCGGCCAGCTCGAGGTGCACTACCAGCCGACCATCGACCTGGCCTCGGACGCGGTCACCGGCTTCGAGGCGCTGCTGCGCTGGCGCCACCCGAGCCGCGGGCTGGTGCCGCCGGGGGAGTTCGTGCCGCTCGCCGAGGAGGGCGGGCACATCGTCGAGATCGGCCGCTGGGTGCTGGCCGTGGCCACCCGCCAGGCGGCCGCCTGGTCGGCGCTCGCCGGCCGGCCGCTGGGCGTCGCGGTGAACCTCTCACCGCGGCAGCTGGCCGACGACGACGTGGTGGCCGCGGTCCGCGAGGCCCTCGACGGCAGCGGCCTGCCGGCCCGCCAGCTGACGCTGGAGGTCACCGAGGGGGTGCTCGTCCGCGACGTCGACCAGGTCGTGCGCCAGCTGCGGGCGCTGCGCGCGCTCGGTGTCCGCATCGCCATCGACGACTTCGGCACGGGCTACTCCAGCCTGTCCTACCTGCGCCGGCTGCCCGCGGACATCGTGAAGATCGACCGCAGCTTCGTGCAGGACCTCGGCACCGGCGGCACGACGACGACGCTGGTCGCGTCGATCATCGAGCTGGCCCGCAGCCTGCACCTGGACGTCGTCGCCGAGGGCGTGGAGACCGCCCAGCAGCACGCCGTCCTGCGCTCGCTGGACTGCTCGCACGCGCAGGGCTACCTGTTCGGCAGGCCGGCTCCCGCGGGCGCGCAGCAGCCGCCCCCGCGGCCGGCCCTCCCCACCGCGCGTGGCCCGGTGACCGCCCTCCGCTGAGCCGGCCCGAGTGGCGAGCTGCCGTGGTCTCCCCGCACCGGAGACCACGGCCGCTCGCCACTGGACGCGTCATATCGGTGTGATCGAGAGCGTCAGCGCGCGGCGGCCCTCGTCCGAGCGCGCGGTGGCCATCCGCTCGGCCGACGGGGTGCCGTACTCGGTGGTGCGCTGACGGGCGGGGCGGCCTATGGCGGCGGCGATCGCCTCGAGCTCGGCGATGGTCTTCAGCGAGCCGTTCTCGCTGCCGGCCATCCGGCTGATCGTCTCCTCCATCAGGGTGCCGCCGAGGTCGTTCGCGCCGCCCTGCAGCACCGCCTTCGTGCCCGCCTCGCCGAGCTTGACCCAGGAGGTCTGGACGTTGGCGATCCGGCCGTGGAGCAGCAGCCGGGCGACGGCGTGCACCGCGCGGTTCTCCCGCACCGTGGGCCCCGGGCGTGCGACGCCGGCCAGGTAGATCGGCGAGCTGTGGTGCACGAACGGCAGCAGCACGAACTCGGTGAACCCGCCGGTCTCGTCCTGCACCGCCGCCAGCGTGCGCAGGTGCGCCACCCAGTGCGCGGGGGTGTCGACGTGGCCGTACATCATCGTGGAGGTCGTCGGGATGCCCACCCGGTGCGCGGTGGTGATGATCTCGATCCACGTCGCGGCGGGCAGCTTGCCCTTGGTCAGCACCCAGCGGACGTCGTCGTCGAGGATCTCCGCCGCGGTGCCGGGGACCGAGTCCAGCCCGGCCTCCTTCGCGGCCACCAGGAACTCCTCGAACGACAGCCCGGTGCGAGCCGCGCCGTTGACGATCTCCATGGGGGAGAACGCGTGCAGGTGGATGCCGGGCTGCCGGCGCTTCACCTCGCGGGCCAGGTCGAGGTAGGCGGTGCCCGGCAGGTCGGGGTGGATGCCGCCCTGCATGCAGATCTCGGTCGCCCCGGCCCGCCACGCCTCGTCGACCCGGTCGCCCACCTGGGCCATCGACAGGGTGTAGGCGTCGGCGTCGGTGCGCCGCTGGGCGAACGCGCAGAACCGGCAGCCGGTGTAGCAGACGTTGGTGAAGTTGATGTTCCGGTTCACCACGTAGGTGACGTCGTCGCCGACGGTGTCGGCGCGGACGGCGTCGGCCAGCGCGCACAGGTGCTCCAGGTCGCTGCCGTCGGCGCCGAGCAGGGTCAGGTACTCGTCGTCGGAGAGCCCGGCCGGGTCGGTCTCCGCGTGCAGCAGCGCCGCGAGCACCTCCCGGTCGCCGACCGCCAGCGCCGTCGAGTGCCCGTCCCGAGCCGACGTCGTCCGCTCGCGCAGCTCGGACCAGTCGCCGTAGACGGCGTCGAAGTCGCTGCGCCGGTCGGCGGTGCGCCCGACGGTGTCGACCTCGACGTGCAGCTCGGTCCGGCCGGACGACGTCCACGCCTCGTCGGGCTCCTGCCACGGCAGCCCGGCCGGGATCCGGTCGGCCACCGCCAGCCCGTCGGGCCCGGCCAGCGCGGCGACGTGCGGGCGCACCCGCGGGTCCAGCCACGGCTCGGGTTCCAGCACGTACCGCGGCTGGGCGGCCAGCCGCTCCCGCAGGGTGAACCCCGCCTCGGCGCTCAGCGCGGCCAGCTTGTCGATGTTGGGCCAGGGCCGCTCGGGGTTGACGTGGTCGGGCGTCAGCGGCGAGACCCCGCCCCAGTCGTCGACGCCGGCGCGCAGCAGCAGGCCCAGCTCGGTGGAGTCGCTCAGGTTCGGCGGGGCCTGCACCCGTGCCTTCGGGCCGAGCAGCAGCCGGGTGACCGCGACCGCGGCGACGTACTCCTGCAGCTCCAGGTCGTCGGCGCCGGCCATCGCCGTCCGCGACTTGGCCCGGAAGTTCTGGACGATGACCTCCTGCACGTGCCCGTGCCGGGAGTGCGCGGCCCGGATCGCGCCGATCGCCTCCACCCGCTCGGCCGGGGTCTCCCCGATGCCCAGGAGCACGCCGGTGGTGAAGGGCACCGCCGACCGCCCGGCGTCCTCCAGCACCCGCAGCCGCACCGCCGGCTCCTTGTCCGGGGAGCCGAAGTGCGGGCCGCCCGGCTCCGCCCACAGCCGCGTGGCGGTGGTCTCGAGCATCATCCCCATGGACGCCGACACCGACTTGAGGCGCTGGATCTCCTCCCACGACAGCACGCCGGGGTTGAGGTGCGGGAGCAGCCCGGTCTCCTCCAGCACCCGGATCGCCATCGCTCGCAGGTAGGCCAGGGTCGAGTCGAAGCCGTGCGCCTCCAGCCACTCGCGCGCGACCGGCCAGCGGTCCTCGGGCCGGTCGCCGAGGGTGAACAGCGCCTCCTTGCAGCCCAGCGCGGCGCCGGCGCGGGCGACGTCGAGCACCTCGTCGGGGGAGAGGAACGGCGCCCTGCCCTCCCGGCGCAGCGCGCCCGGCGTGGTCACGAACGTGCAGTAGTGGCAGCGGTCGCGGCACAGGTGGGTCAGCGGGATGAACACCTTGCGGCTGTAGGTCACCACCCCCGGGCGGCCGGCCGAGGCCAGCCCCGCGTCCCGGACCCGGGAGGCCGCGGTGAGCAGCCGGTCCAGCGGCTCGCCGGGGCCCAGCCCGCGCGCGGACAGCAGGATCTCGGCCTCGGTGGCGTCCAGCGTCACGCCGCGGTCGGCGCGGGCCAGCGCGCGGCGGAGGGCGGAGTCGGTGGGCGTGAGCTGCTCGGTCATCCCGGCCGACGCTAGTGGAAGGACCCCCTGCCCCCCACCACTCGCAGGCTCGCGGTGGGCCCCACCGTCCGCACGCTCGCGGCGGGGGCTGGGCATCACGCCCGGCCGGCCGGCCCGCCGGTGCCCTCGACGTAGCGGCCGCGCAGCCGCACCAGCGGGACGGCGGCGGCGTCCAGCACCGGCACGTCCTCCACCTCGAGGAGGGCGAGGACGTGGTCGCCGGCCTCGACCACCCGGTCCAGCCGGCAGTCCAGCGCCGCGACCGCCGCGTCCAGGACGATCGCGCCGCTGCCGGCCGCCCGGCGCCACGGCACCGACTCGAGCAGGTGCCGCGCGCCGGGCCGCCCGGCGGAGGAGAACCGGCTGGCGAGGATCGCCTGCGGGGCGGCGAGCACGGTGAGCGCGCACCGGCCGACCGCCTCGAGCACCTCCGCGGGGTAGCCGTCGGCGGCCAGACCCACGGCCACCAGCGGCGGGGCGGCCGACACGCTCATCACCGAGGAGACCGTCGTCCCGACGTCGTCCATGTCGTCCCGCACGGTCAGCAGGCACACCCCGGCGGCGTACAGGCGGAGCGCCTCGGCGTAGGTGGCGGGGTCGACCGGCATGGCGGCCAGTCGACCACACCGACAGGATCGGGCAGGTGAGCGGCGCAGACGAGAAGACCTACGACGTCGTCGTCCTCGGGGGCGGGTCGACGGGGGAGAACGTCGCCGACGTCGTCGTCCGGGGCGGGCTGAGTGCCGCGCTCGTCGAGGCCGACCTGGTGGGCGGCGAGTGCTCGTACTGGGCGTGCATGCCCAGCAAGGCGCTGCTGCGCGGCAGCGAGGTGCTCGCGGCCGCGCGCGCCGTGGACGGCGCCCGGCAGGCGGTCACCGGCGAGCAGGACGTCGACGCGACCCTGGCCCGCCGCGACTCCTTCGCCGGGCACTGGGACGACTCCGGCCAGGCCCGCTGGGTGGCCGACGCCGGCATCGACCTGGTCCGCGGCGCCGGCCGGCTCGAGGGTGAGCGCACCGTCGTCGTCACCGGGCCCGACGGGACGAGGACCCGGCTGACCGCCCGGTCGGCCGTCGCGGTCTGCACCGGGTCGGAGGCCGCCGTCCCCCCGGTGGACGGGCTGGCGGAGGTCGGGCCCTGGACGCCGCGGGAGGCGACCAGCGCCAAGGAGGTCCCCGGCCGGCTGCTCGTGGTGGGCGGCGGGTACGTCGGCTGCGAGATGGCCACCGCGTGGCAGGCGCTCGGCGCGCAGGTCACCCTGCTGCAGCGCGCCGACCGGCTGCTCGACGACATGGAGCCCGAGGCCGGGGAGGCGGTCGCCGCCGCGCTGCGCGACCGGGGCGTCGACGTCCGGCTGGGCACGGACGTGATCGCGGCGCGCCGGGAGGGGGACGAGGTGGTGCTGCGGTGTACCTCCGGCGAGGTGCGCGGCGACGAGGTGCTCGTCGCGGTGGGCCGGCGGGCGCGGACCGGGGACGTCGGCCTCGACACCGTCGGCCTGCCGCCGGGGGAGTACCTCGACGTCGACGACTCCCTGCAGGTGCGCGGCCGGCCGTGGCTCTACGGCGTCGGCGACGTCAACGGCCGCCGGCAGCTCACGCACATGGGCAAGTACCAGGCCCGGCAGGCCGGCGCGGCGATCGTCGCGCGTGCCCGCGGGGAGCAGGTGTCGCTGGCCGACTGGTCGCCGGTCACCGCGACCGCCGACCGGGTGGCCACCCCGTCGGTGGTGTTCACCGATCCGCAGGTGGCCTCCGTCGGCCTGACCCGCGCGCAGGCCGAGCGGGACGGCGTGCCCCACCGGGTGGTGCGCTACGACCTCGGCGACGTCGCGGGGGCGCGGCTGTGCGCCGACGGCTACCGGGGGACGGCGATCGCGCTGGTCGACCCGGGGCGGGAGGTGCTGCTCGGCGTCACGTTCGTCGGCGCCGGTGTGGCCGACCTGCTGCACGCGGCGACCGTCGCGGTGGTCGGGGAGGTGCCGATCGCCCGGCTGTGGCACGCCGTCCCGGCCTTCCCGACGACCAGCGAGATCTGGCTGCGGCTGCTGGAGACCTACCGCGGCTGAAGGAGGCCGTCCTCCTCACCGGGGACGGACCCATGCAGGGGCGGACTCAGCCGCGGTCGAGCAGCAGCAGGCCGTAGGCGGCCAGGCTCGGCCCGTCGGTGAACCGGCCCGACCGAACCATCGCGCGCAGCTCGGGCTCGGGGACGAACGCCTGCCGCATGTCGGCCTCGGTGGCCTCCCGCGCGGTCGGCCCGGCGGTGAGGTCGGTGGCCAGCCAGACGTCGAACTCCTGGGTGGACAGCCCCGGGGCGAGGTCGAGGTGGCCCAGGTGGCGCAGCGACCCCGCGCGCAGGCCGGTCTCCTCGGCCAGCTCGGCGCGGGCGAGCTCCTCGGCGTCACCCGTGGTGCCGGGGGTCCAGGTGCCCTGCGGGAACTCCCAGGCCCGCCGTCCCACCGGGTAGCGGAACTGCTCGACCAGCCAGAACCCGCCGTCGGCGTAGGGCAGCACGAGCGCGAAGTGCGACTTCTCCACCACCCCGTAGAGGCCCGGCGAGCCGTCGGCGAGCTCGAACGTGTCCTCCCGCACCCGCATCCACGGGTTGCGGTAGACCTCCCGGCTGCTCGTCGTCCGCACGTGGCCATCCTGCAGGGGCCCGCCGCGAGCCTGCGAGCGGTGGGGGGCAGGGTGGTCCTTCGTCAGGGGAGCGGGTGCGGCGCCGTGCTGGTCTGCGGGAGCTCGCCCTCGACGGTGGCGGTGACCGTCATCGACTCGAACCGGGCCACCCCGCCCAGGGTCGTCAGGAACGCGGTGTCGGCGGCGTCCCGGCCCGAGCAGATGCGCACCAGTGAGCGCAGCGGCGCCAGCCGGGTCGCGTCGACGACGTGCCAGGTGCCGTCGACGTCGGCCTCGACGACGGCGTGGAAGTCCATCGGGTCCAGCCCGGGGGCGTAGACGGCGACCAGCCGGGCCGGCACCTCCAGCGCGCGCAGCAGGGTGACGGTCAGGTGCGCGTAGTCGCGGCACACCCCCCGCCCGGTGAGCAGGGTGTCGACGGCGGTGTCGACCGGGCGGCTGGCGCCGGCGGTGTAGGTGAGCCGGTCGTGGACCCAGCCGGCGACGGTCTCCACCAGCTCCGCGCGCGGCATCGTGCGGTCGAACTCGCCTGCCGCGAAGCCCTCCAGCTGGTCCGACGGGCAGTAGCGGCTGGGCCGCAGCGCCTCGACCCACGCAGCGGGGGTGACCGGCCGGGGCGGTCCGTCGCCGTCGACCGTGGCGGTGTAGGCCACCGTCGTCGTGCCCTCGGCGAGCTCCACCCGGTGCACGCGGGCCTCGCCCACGGCGAACTCCTCGACCGGCAGCGGCCGGCCGTCGCAGAGCACGGTCAGCCGCTCCTCGCGCGGGGCCGCGACGGCCACCTGCAGCAGGGCCGGAGCCGGCGCCGGGGAGGAGATGGTCATCGTCGCCGCGACGTCGGTCCGCATGCCTCCATGGTCGCGTCGTCGCAGGTCGGGTGGGCTGTGGGGTCGGTCACCACACCCGGGACCGGCTCCCGCGCCGAACCCGTGCTGGAGTGGGGAGCGTGCAGCTCGAGCCCTCCCGGACCACCTGGCGCCGCTACGTCGCCCTCGGCGACTCCTTCACCGAGGGGCTGGCCGACCCCGACCCGCGGCGGCCGGGGGAGTACCGCGGCTGGGCCGACCGGCTGGCCGAGCACCTGGCGGCCACCGCCGACGGCGACCTGGAGTACGCCAACCTCGCCGTCCGAGGCCGGCTGCTGGACCAGGTCGTCGAGGAGCAGGTGCCGGTGGCGCTGGCCGCGCGGCCGGACCTGGTGAGCCTGGTCGCCGGGGGCAACGACCTGCTGCGCCCCGGCGCCGACCCCGACCGGCTGGCCGCCACCCTCGAGGACGCCGTCGCGCGGTTCCGGGCCGCGGGCGCCGACGTGCTCCTGGCGACCGGTGTCGACCCGCGGCAGACGCCGATCATCCGCCGCACCCGCGGGCGGGTCGCCGTCTTCAACGCCTCGCTGTGGTCGATCGCGGCCCGGCACGGCGCCGTCGTCCTCGACCAGTGGGGCGCCGACTGGCTGCAGGACTGGCGGATGTGGGACACCGACCGCATCCACCTCACCGACGAGGGCCACCGCAGGACGGCGCTGGCCGCCGCGACCGCGCTCGGGCTGCCGGTCGGCGACGACTGGCGCACCCCGCTGCCGCCGCAGCCGCGGCGGGCGCTGCGGGCGGCGATGGCCGAGGAGGCCGCCTGGGTGCGCGGCTTCGTCGCCCCGTGGATCGCCCGCCGGCTGCGCGGCCGGTCCTCCGGGGACGGCCGCGCAGCCAAGCGACCGGTTCCGCTTGCCCTGCCGCGCGCCTGACCGCCGCCGGCTACTCCGGGTCGGCGGGCCGGCCCTCGGGGTCGTCCCCGGCGGGCTCGTGGCCGCTGAGGTCGTGGCCGGTGAGGTCGTGCGCGGCGAGCCCCTCGGCGGTCAGCTCCTCGACGCTCATCAGCTGCGTCACCGGCGGCTCGACGGCGGGCTCGGCCGGCTGCTCGGCGGCGAGCACGTCCTCCACGGTGACCGTGCCCGGCGGGAGGGTCCCGGCGAGCTCGTCGTCCTCGGACGCCGGGCCGGAGCCGGGCAGCGGCGCGGGCCGGCCGAAGGCGTAGCCCTGGGCCATCGCGCAGCCGTGCTCGCGCAGCCACTGCGCCTGCTCGAGGTCCTCGATGCCCTCCGCGATGACCTGCAGGCCCATGCCCAGGCCGAGCTGGAGCAGGCCCTGCACCAGCGCCGCGGTCGAGGGCTCGGTGACCACGTCGGCGACGAAGGAGCGGTCGATCTTCACCGTGTGGATGGGCAGCCGGTGCAGCGCGGTGATGGCGGAGTAGCCGGTGCCGAAGTCGTCGAGGGCGAGGGTGACGCCGGCGTCGGTCACCTCCGACACGGCCTGCAGCGTGGCCTCGGCGGCGAACAGCGCCGTCGACTCGGTGATCTCCAGCTCGAGCCGCTCGGGCGGCAGCCCCGACTCGGCCAGCGCCTCGGCGACCAGGTCCGCGAAGCCGGGCTCGGCCAGGTGCCGGGCGGAGACGTTGACGTGGACCCGCAGCCCGACGGGCCAGCCGGCGGCGTCGAGGCACGCCTGCCGGAGCACCCAGGCGCCGAGCCGGGAGGTCAGCCGGTTGTTCTCGGCGGCGTCGAGGAACGCGCCCGGCGGCAGCAGTCCGCGGGTGGGGTGCTGCCAGCGGATGAGCGCCTCGTAGCCGAGCAGCGTCTCGTCGGTCAGCGACACGATCGGCTGGTAGAACAGCCGCAGCTCGTCGGCCTCCAGGGCGTGCCGGAGGTCGGCCTCCAGCTGGAGCGCGTCGACCTCGCTGTCGCTGAGCCCCCCGTCGTGCACCTCGATGCGGGCCCGGCTGCCGTCGGCCTTGGCGCGGGTGAGGGCGTTGTGCGCCTGCCGCAGCAGGTCGTCGGGGGCGACGTCGGAGCCGAGGGTGAGCCCGACGCTGGCCGACAGCACGATCTCCCGCTCGCCGATGAGGAACGGGTCGTCGAGCACCGACAGCAGCCGGTCGGCGAGCGCGCGCAGGCCGTCGAGGTCCTCGACGTCCTCGGCGAGGATGAGGAACTCGTCGGCGCCCAGCCGGACGGCTGTGTCCTCGACCCGCGTGCTCCAGCGCAGCCGGTCGGCCACCTGGGTGAGCAGCTGGTCGCCGGCCTCGTGGCCGAGGACGTCGTTGACCGCCTGGAACCGGTCGAGGTCCAGGTGCACGAGCCCCACCTGCAGCCCCCGCCGCCGGGACAGGGCCAGCGCGTGGTTGAGCCGGTCGCCCAGGGCGCGGCGGTTGGGCAGGCCGGTGAGCGGGTCGGTGAACGCCCGTCGGACCAGGTCCTCCTCGGCGCGGCGGCGGTCGGTCACGTCGACCAGCGACAGGACGACGAAGTGCGGCGCCCCCGTGCTGGTGTGGATGACCTGGTGCGACTGCTGCGCCCACAGCTCCTCGCCGTCGGCCCGGCGCAGCCGCCGCTCGCCGTCCAGCCGCAGCCACGGGTCCAGCGCCGTCTCGGTGTCCGGCGGGAGGTCGGGGACCGGCGCCTCGTCGGGGTGGGCGAGGAGGTCGACGTGCCGGCCGACCATGTCCTCGGGCGTGCGCCCGGTGAGCTCGCACAGCGCCTCGTTGACCACGAGGAGGTGCCCGTCGAGGTCGACGAGCGCCTTGGGGATCGGCGCCTCGAGGAACAGGGCGCGGAAGAGCTGGCCGCGGTCGGCGAGCAGGGTGTCGATGGCGCGGAGCCTCGAGCCGGCGGCGGGTCCGCGGGTCCCCGCCCGGGGCCGCGGTACGTCGGGGGCGCTCAGAGTCACCTGGACAGGGTGCGGGACCGGAGCCGCGAAGTGACGGAACCCGTCAGCGGAGAGTCGTGGTCGATCGGACACAGAGCGTGATGAGCCGTGTGCGGTGGGGCAGGAGGGGTGGGTGGGACTCGCGAGCGGGGGCGACCGTCCCTGTGAGGTCCCCCACCGGCCGGGAACAGACCCGCTCCCCGCGGTGCTCCGGGGGGCGTGGACGCAGTGGAGAAGCGGATCGGGTTCCTGTCCTTCGGGCACTGGCAGCCGATCCCCGGGTCGCAGGTGCGCACCGGCCGGGACGCGCTGGTGCAGAGCGTCGAGCTGGCCGTGGCCGCCGAGGAGCTCGGGGTGGACGGCGCCTTCGTGCGGGTGCACCACTACGCCCGGCAGCTGGCCTCGCCGTTCCCGCTGCTGGCCGCGATCGCCGCGCGGACCAGCCGGATCGAGATCGGCACCGGCGTCATCGACATGCGCTACGAGAACCCGCTGTACATGGCCGAGGAGGCGGCGGCCACCGACCTGCTCAGCGACGGCCGGCTGCAGCTGGGCGTCAGCCGCGGGTCACCCGAGACGGCGCTGCGCGGCTCGGAGGCGTTCGGCTACGTGCTGCCCGAGGGCTCGTCCGACGCCGAGCTCGCCCGGGACAAGACCGCGCTGTTCCTGGCGGCGATCGCCGGGCAGCCGGTCGTGGACGCCGACCCGCGGATGACCGGCGGCGTGGCCGGCCGGCTGGCGATCCAGCCGCAGTCGCCGGGGCTGCCCGAGCGGATCTGGTGGGGGTCGGGCACCCGCGCCACCGCCGAGTGGACCGCCCGGCAGGGGTTGAACCTGATGAGCTCCACGCTGCTCAGCGAGGACACCGGCGTGCCCTTCGACGAGCTGCAGGCCGACCAGATCGCCCGCTACCGGGCGGCCTGGGCCGACACCGGCTGGGAGCGGACACCGCGCGTGTCGGTCAGCCGCAGCGTGATGCCGATCGTGACCGACCTGGACCGGCAGTACTTCGGGGAGCGCTCGGGCGAGGACCAGGTCGGCCTGCTCGAGGGCGTGCGGGCCCGCTTCGGCAAGAGCTACGTCGGCGAGCCCGAACAGCTGGCCGAGGAGCTGGCGAAGGACGCCGCCGTGCGCGAGGCCGACACGCTGCTGCTCACGGTGCCGAACATGCTGGGCGTCGACTACAACGCCCGGCTGCTGGAGACGATCGTGCGCCACGTGGCCCCGGCGATCGGCTGGGTGCCGCCGGCCGAGCGGAGCCGCTGACCCGACGCCGGGCGGTGGCGCCGGGGTCCCGGGTCACCGCCTCGGCGGGTCAGACGTAGCGCTTGGGGATGGGCGCGTAGGCCCGCGACCCGACGCCGATCGAGATGGTCGGGTTCTGCGCGGCGCGCAGCCAGCGCAGCAGCCACACCATCTGGCTCGAGGACACGGCCACGCACCCGGCGGTGGCCCGCGAGTTCTTCACGTGCAGGAAGAACGCCGAGCCCTTCCCGCGGACCGCGCCGGTGCCGTAGGGCGACGGCGCGTTGTAGCCGATGAAGGCGGCGTAGTCGTAGGCGCCCGGGTAGTTGCTCAGCCGCTCGATCGAGCCGTAGCTGGCCGGGCAGGTGCCCGGGGCGCAGCGCCGGTGCTGGTTGATCACCGAGCCGGTCGAGCCGGTCCACACGTCGTTGCGGTCGACCCGGTGGTAGCCGGCGACGCCCGGGTCGGGCTTGATCCCGAAGGGCTGGTTGAGCCGGAACTGGCCGACGGGGGTGCGGGCCACGCTCTCGCTGGCCGCGCCCATGCCCGCGGAGCCGATCCGGGCGTTCGGAAAGCGCGCGACCCGCTTGTACCGGCCGTCGGGCTGGCGGGACCACGCCTCCACCGTCGCGTACGTGCTGGTCGCCGACGGCGCGGAGACGGTCACCACCTGGCCGGACGTCGTCGCCGCCGCGGCCGGGGTCGGCGCGGCGCCGACGAGGCCGCCCAGGAACAGGGCCGCGATCAGCCCGAGGACGGGTACGCGCTGTCTCACTGCTGCCTCCACCGGCGGCTCGACGGGAGGCGCGGAGCCGCGCGTGCACCCGGGTCGGCGCAACGTACCCGTTCCGGAACTCCCCGAGGTGACCGCCGAGGCGGGCGTGCAGGACGGGGCGGCGGTGGCGGGAGAGGTGCGCCGCGTCACCGCGCGTCAGGCGCCTGGTGCGCACCGGTGTGACCCGCTGTGCCCGACGGGGATCGACCGGGACGCCGCCGTCCGCGGTCGCCGTCCGGGCCGTCGAGGCCGGTGGACCGGCCTAGCATCCCGGACGCAGGTCATCGACGTCCTCCGGCCCGACTTCCGGTGCGCCTCTCCTGTCGCTCTGTTCTGCACGTCGAGGTCGCCCCGCGGCAACGTCCGGCGACCGTCTCGTCGTCGATGGCCTGGAACGGTCGGAACGGCGCTCCGTGGTCATCGAGGGGAGCGCAGATCGATGAACGCCGCACTGCGGAGCACCCCGTTGGCAGCCCTCGTCATCGCCTGCTCGTCCGTGGCGACCGCGGCTCCGGCGGCTGCCGCTCCGGAGGGGCCGACCACGCTGCACGTGGAGGGCACCCAGAGCCTGGTCGGCGAGAACTCCTACCGCAGCGAGGGAGGGCTGCTGGGGGACTTCTGGATCCTCACGTTCGACCCGCTGTACGAGTCCGACTCCCTGGTGATCGGAACCGGCACCGAGCGGTTCGTGGGCTGCGTCGACGTGGACCTCGACGCGAACTGCGGGGCGGACGAGCCGACCGGTGACCTGCGGTTCGACTACGTCCAGTGGGCGACGTTCGACCCGGCCACGGGGACGTTGATCGAAGGTGCCTGCACCCACCCGGTCACCGGTGGGAGGGACGGCTTCCAGGGCGCCCGGGGGCTCCTCGAGATGCGCGACGTCGTGGTGGACGGCGAGGTCCAGACCACGTACGAGGGGACGGTCGTGCTGGACGCGGTGCCGGGGGAGGCACCTGCACCGGAGGCTGCGCAGGCGTTGGCCGCCGGTGTCGCACCGACCGGCGGAGGTCCCTGCTAGCCGGGTCCGGTCGCGCCACCGCCGCCGCCGGGCGGTGCGCTGGGCGCGCCCGGCAGGGATCGAACCTGCGACCAAGTGCTTAGAAGGCACCTGCTCTATCCGCTGAGCTACGGGCGCTCGGGGGCGATCATCGCACCCCCGGCGCCCCTCCGGTCCGCCGACGGGCCAGGGGCCACCCGCCTCTGGTGCCGACCGTCGGTCGGGACGACGATCTGCTGCGCAACCGCCGCCCTGCGTGGGGAGGCCGCCGTGGACCAGCCGGTCGTGGCGCCGGGCTCGTGGGCCGGCGCTACCCAGTACGAGGCCTACGTGGGCCGGTGGAGCAGGCCGGTCGCGCGGCGGTTCCTGGCCTGGCTCGCCGTGCCGGGCCGGCTGCGGTGGCTCGACGTGGGCTGCGGCACCGGCGCGCTGACCGAGGCCGTGCTCGCCGCCTGCGCGCCGGAGAGCGTGCTCGGCGTCGACCCCTCCGCGGCCTTCCTCGGCCACGCCACCGCGCACGTCCGAGACCCCCGGGCCTCGTTCCGGGAAGGCGACGCGCGGGCGCTGCCGGTGGCCGACCGATCGGTCGACGCGGTGGTCTCGGCTCTGGTCCTCAACTTCGTGCCCGAGCCCGCCGCCGCGCTCGCCGAGATGGCCCGCGCGGCTCGGCCCGGGGGAGTTGTGGGCGCGTACGTGTGGGACTACGCCGAGGGCATGCAGCTGATCCGGCTGTTCTGGGACGCCGCCGCAGCGGTCGACCCGGCTGCCCGGGCGCTGGACGAGGCGGTCCGGTTCCCCGGCTGCGCCCCCGACCCCCTGCACACGCTCTTCACCGGGGCCGGCCTGGCCGACGTGTCGGTCCGGGAGATCGTCGTCCCGACGGTGTTCTGCGACCTCGACGACTACTGGACGCCGTTCCTCGGCGGCACCGGGCCGGCGCCGGCGTACGTGGCCTCGCTGGCCGAGGCCGACCGGACCGCGCTGCGGGCGGAGGTCGGACGACGGCTGCCCGTCGGGGCCGACGGGGTCGTGCGGCTCTCCGCGCGCGCCTGGGCGGTGCGCGGGCGGAGGAGGTGAGGCGGTCACCCGGGGAGTGCAGCACGCGGTCGCCGCGGTGTCGGCAGCGTCGTCCACAGGGGGCCGGGTCGTCCACAGATGCCCCGGTCCGCTGTTCTCCGGGGTGCCCGCAGCCGAGGGTCGACGGCACACCGGCACCGCGCCGGCCGCGCCGTCCCGGCGCCGCGCAGACCCGAGGAGCACCGTGAACGAGACCCACGTCACCGTCGTCGGCAACGTCGTCGACTCGCCCCGTCGCTTCAGCCCCGACGGCGGCAACCCCGTCACCAACTTCCGCATGGCGTCCACCCAGCGCCGGTTCGACAGCCGCACCCAGGAGTTCGTCGACGGCACGACCTTCTGGGTCGACGTCGAGTGCTGGAACGAGCTGTCCGGCAACGTCTCCGGCAGTGTCAGCAAGGGCGACCCCGTCATCGTCTACGGCACGCTGAGCACGCACAGCTGGGAGAGCGAGAACGGCCGGCGGAGCGTGCCGCGCATCCGGGCCACCGCCGTGGGGCCCAACCTCAACCGCGGGACGGCCCTGTTCAAGCGCAGCCGGCCGGCGCGCAGCGCGGAGGAGGGGCCGGTCCCGTCGGCGCCCGCCGACGACGCGTTCGGCGGCGAGGCCGGCGAGCTGGTGTCCGGGCGGGACTACGTCGACGGTCCCGAGGCGTTGTACGGGACGAACCCCACCGATCCCGTCGCGGAGCCCGCGCACGTCTAGTCGTCGAGGCTGGGAGGATCGGACGGGAGCACGCACGGGGGCGGGCCGGTAGTCGGCCGGCCCGCCCTCCACTCGCGAACGACGGAAGGCCTCGAAGCCCAGTGGCTCAGTACATCTACACGATGGTCCGTGCGCGCAAGGCGCACGGCGACAAGGTGATCCTGGACGACGTCACCCTGTCGTTCCTGCCCGGCGCCAAGATCGGCGTGCTCGGGCCGAACGGTGCCGGCAAGTCGACCGTCCTCAAGATCATGGCCGGTCTGGAGCAGCCCTCCAACGGCGACGTGATGCTGGCGCCGGAGGCCACGGTCGGCATCCTGCTGCAGGAGCCGCCGCTCAACGAGGAGCTCGACGTGCGCGGCAACGTCGAGGAGGCGGTCAAGCCCCTCCGCGACGCGCTGACCCGCTTCGAGGAGGTCAGCGCGGCGATGGGGGAGCCCGACGCCGACTTCGACGCCCTCCTCGGCGAGCAGGGCGAGCTCATGGAGTACATCGAGAACCACGACGGCTGGGAGCTCGACGCACGCATCGAGCAGGCCATGGACGCGCTGCGCTGCCCGCCCGGGGACGCCGACGTGACCGTCCTGTCCGGTGGTGAGCGCCGCCGGGTGGCGCTGTGCAAGCTGCTGCTGGAGGCGCCCGACCTGCTGCTGCTCGACGAGCCCACCAACCACCTCGACGCCGAGAGCGTGGCCTGGCTGGAGCAGCACCTGGAGAAGTACGCCGGCACCGTCGTCGCGGTCACCCACGACCGGTACTTCCTCGACAACGTGGCCCAGTGGATCCTCGAGCTCGACCGCGGCCGCGCCTACCCCTACGAGGGCAACTACTCCACCTACCTCGAGACCAAGGCCGCCCGGCTCAAGGTCGAGGGCGCCAAGGACGCCAAGCGGCAGAAGCGCCTGAAGGAGGAGCTGGAGTGGGTCCGCTCCGGCGCCAAGGCCCGCCAGGCCAAGAGCAAGGCCCGCCTCCAGCGATACGAGGAGATGGCGGCCGAGGCCGACAAGTTCCGGAAGCTGGACTTCGAGGAGATCCAGATCCCGCCGGGCCCGCGGCTGGGCAACGTCGTCGTCGAGACCAGGGACCTGACCAAGGGCTTCGGCGACCGCGTCCTCATCGACGACCTGTCGTTCACGCTGCCGCGCAACGGCATCGTCGGCGTCGTCGGCCCGAACGGCGTCGGCAAGACCACGCTGTTCAAGATGCTGGTCGGCGAGGAGAAGCCGGACGACGGCGAGATCAAGGTCGGCGAGACGGTGAAGCTGTCCTACGTCGAGCAGAACCGCAGCGGCATCGACCCCAAGAAGACGCTGTGGGAGGTCGTCTCCGACGGCCTGGACCACATCCAGGTGGGCAACGTCGAGATGCCCTCGCGGGCCTACGTCGCCGCGTTCGGGTTCAAGGGGCCCGACCAGCAGAAGCCGGCCGGCGTGCTGTCCGGCGGTGAGCGCAACCGCCTCAACCTCGCCTTGACCCTCAAGCAGGGCGGCAACCTGCTGCTGCTCGACGAGCCGACCAACGACCTCGACACCGAGACGCTGACCAGCCTGGAGTCCGCGCTGCTGGAGTTCCCCGGCTGCGCCGTGGTGGTCAGCCACGACCGGTGGTTCCTCGACCGCGTGGCGACGCACATCCTCGCCTACGAGGGCGACTCGAAGTGGTTCTGGTTCGAGGGCAACTTCGCCGACTACGAGAAGAACAAGGTCGAGCGGCTCGGCCCGGAGGCGGCGCGACCGCACCGGGCGACCTACCGCAAGCTCACCCGCGACTGAACGAGGACCCCGCTGCCCCCCACGCCTCGCAGGCCCGGCGCGGGACCCTGCAGCGGGGCCGTTGCAGCACCTCACCGACGGCCGGTCGGAGCACGCGCTCCGGCCGGCCGTCGGCGTCCGTGCCCGAGGCGTCTGCGCGCCCGCGGCTGCCGTACGGCAGGGTGTCGGCCGTGCGGTACACGGTGCAGGTCCCGATGCGCTGGTCGGACATGGACGCCTACGGCCACGTCAACAACGTCGTCTTCCTGCAGTACTTCGAGATGGCCCGCGTCGACCTGTTCTTCGAGCGGGCCTCGCTCGAGGAGCGCACCGGCCTGCGCCGCGGCACCGTCGTCGCCGCGCACGACATCCAGTACAAGCGCCCGGTCGTCTACTCGCCCCGGCCGCTCGACGTCCAGATCTGGGTGTCGGGCATCCGGGCGGCCGCCTTCAGCTGCCACTACGAGGCCTTCGACCACGACCACCTCGCGGTCACCGGCAGCACGCTGCTGGTGCCCTTCGACTTCTCGATCAACCGGCCGCGCCGGCTCACCCCCGACGAGAAGGAGTTCCTGGCCCGCTGGACCGACGAGGCGCCGCAGTCCTGAGGCCTCGCCCGGCCCGCCGGCTCAGCGGACGGCCGGCGCCTGCACCACGCCGCTGCCCGCGTGCAGCCAGTCCCGCGGGGGATCGGTCTCGACCACGCGCTTGCCCAGCGGGAACAGGCCCACGGCGGCGAGCTTGAACGACGCGATCCCGAACGGGATCCCGATGATCGTCAGGCAGAACGCGATGCCGCTGGCGATGTGCACCAGCGCCAGCCACCACCCGGCGACCAGGAACCACACCAGGTTGCCCAGGGCCGAGGCGACGCCGGCCCCGGGCGCCCGCACCGTCGTCCGGCCGAACGGCCAGACCACGAAGCCGGCCAGCCGGAAGGCGGCGATGCCGAAGGGGATCGTCACCACCAGCAGGCAGGCGATCAGGCCCGCCAGGGCGTAGGCGAGGGCCAGGATCCAGCCCTGGAAGACCAGCCAGACCAGGTTGAGCAGCGTCCGCATGGTGTCCACGCCTGTTCCACGGGCCGGGCTCCGGGCCGGTTCCCCGCGCGCCGTGGTGCCTCCCCACGGTGAGGGGCGGACCACCCGGAGTCCGGCCGCGGCTCCTCAGCCACCGACGACGCGGGGCACCGGCCGGTCGGCGCCGGTCGGTGCGCCCCGGCGCGCGGCCTCCTCCTCGTAGACCACTCGCACCGGGGCGCCGGGCGCGATCACGGCGCCCGCGAACACCGCCGCGTTGATGCCGCCGCGGTGCACCATCGCCTTGACCAGTCGCGTCCCGGTCAGCCGCTCCAGGTGGGTGCACGGCGGGCAGCGCTTCGCCCCGAACAGCAGCGCGTCCCCGACGGCGAACCACCGGCCCACCAGCGAGGGTAGGTCGATCCCGGTCGTGACCAGGTTGCGGCGGATGTCGCCGGGCGTCAGGTCGGCACCCACCTCCGCCGCGACGGCCGCGACGTCGCCGGCGTCGATGAGCGTGAGCTGCTTCTCCAGGTCGGGGTAGCCGGCCCACGTGCCGCCGCCGAGCGCGTAGCGGTCGCCCTCCAGACCCAGCCCGGGCAGCAGCCGGGCCGAGGCCACCCGCCGCATCGGCGCGGCGGCCGCCTCGGCCAGCCAGATCTCGGCGAGCTCGCCCATCACGCACTCCTCGGGCTCCGCCGCGGCGGCACGTCGTCGGCCCCCCGCGCGTCCAGCGCCTCGCTCAGGGTGTGCGCCAGCCGCAGCACCGAGATGAGCAGCGGCACCAGCATCCCGGCGCGCAGCCGGCCGGCGCCGCGAGCGGCCTGCGCCTCGCGGATCCGGGCGGCCTGCTCGGCCACCAGGGGGATGAACCGCAGCGTCATCGCGATGACCAGGCCGACCCGGGCCGGCCGGACCCCCACCACGCGCAGCGGCGCGGCCAGCCACTCCACGACGGCCACGAGTGCGGTGACGCGGGTGGTGGCGGTGACGACCGCGGCGGCCAGCACCAGCGTCAGCAGGCGCAGCACGGCGGTCACCCCGGTGACGGCGTCGGTGACCAGCAGGTGGACGGCGAGCAGCGCGGCCAGCCAGGGCCACACCGGCCGCACCTGCGCCGCGAGCGCGCCGGCCGGCAGCCGCGCGACGAGCAGCCCCAGCACCAGCACCGCGGCCAGGGCCCCCGCCTGCACCTCGAGGCGGGCGGTCAGGAACAGCCCGACGCCGAGCGCCGCGAGCACCGCGAGCTTCAGCCCCGCCGGGACGCGGTGCACCGGGCTGGTGCCCGGGAGGTACAGCGACAGCATCACGCCATCCTGGCCACGTACCAGGGCACCGTCTCGGCGGGCGGGCCGTCGGCGACCACCCGGCCCTCGTCGAACACGAGCACCCGGTCGAACCCGTCGAGCAGGTCCAGGTGGTGGGTCACGACGACGACGTCCTGCTCCAGCTCCTCGACGACCCGCGCCACGCGCCGGGTGTTGGCCAGGTCCAGCAGGGTCGTGGGCTCGTCGAACACCACCCGCTCCGGCCGCATCACGAGCACCCCGGCGATCGCCAGGAGTTGCTTCTGGCCGCCGGACAGCAGGTGCGCGGGGTGGTCGCGGTGCCCGTCCAGCCCGTAGCGCACCAGGACCTCGTCCACCCGGCGGGCGATCTCCTCGGCCGGCACGCCCTGGTTGGTCAACCCGAAGGCGACGTCCTCGGCGACCGTGGGGTGCACGATCTGCGCGTCGGGGTCCTGGAACACGAACCCCACCCGGCGGCGCACCTCCCGCACCCGGGTGCGGGTGTCCAGGCCGTCGACGAGCACGGTCCCGGTCGTCGGCACGACCAGTCCGTTGAGCAGCCGCGCGAACGTGCTCTTGCCCGAGCCGTTGGCCCCGATGACCCCCACTCGCGACTCGGTCAGGGTCAGCGAGACGTCGGTGAGGACGGTCCGCTCGCCGTAGGCGTGACCGACCTCACGCAGCTCGATCCCGGTGCGCGGCAGGGTCGCCGCGGGCGCTGCCGCCGTCGCGCCCCGCCGTCCCCAGCGCACGCGTCAGCCGGCGGTGGCGCGCCGGGCCGGCACCTCGATCACCGGGTACGCGCGGCGCACCGCCACCGCCACGACCGAGGCGGCGACGGCCTTGACCACGTCACCCGGGATGAACGCCAGCGCGCCGGTGAAGGACGCCGAGAGGGGGACGTCGCCGTACAGGCTGGTGAACGGGATGCCGATCGCGTAGATGACGACGACCCCGCCGAGCAGGTTGGCGACCAGCGCCCAGGCGAGGTTGAACCGCCGCCAGAACAGCTGGGTGAGCCAGCCGATGACGAAGGCCGCGACCGGCCAGCTGTAGAGGTAGCCGGCGGTCGGCCCGACGAAGACGCTCAGGCCACCCCGGCCGCCGGAGAGCACCGGGGCGCCGACCGCGACGACGGCCAGGAAGACGAGCAGGGCCAGCCCGCCCCGCTTCGCGCCGAGCACCGAGCCGGCCAGCATCACGCCGAGGGTCTGCGCGGTGATCGGCACCGGGATGCCGGGGACGGGCACCGGCGGGAGCAGACCGAGCACGGCGGTGATCGCCGCGAAGAGCGCGATGTAGGCGAGATCCCTGGTCTTCACGGCGGTCTCCTCCTGACGGCGGCGGCTCGGTTCCCCGCGCGCTCGGGTCCCCGCGGAACGTACCGGAGGGCCGGCCGCCGTCCGCCGCCCGGCTTCCCGACCGCCCCGGGCCGGCGACCGCGGCGTCGCACCGTCGTCGGACCCTGGTCCGACGGGTCTCGGAAGTCGTCGCCGTCGGTGCCTGCGCGCTCACCTGCAGATACGCCGGCCGGTTTGCCGGGCCTGCCGGAGGCGTGTTGTCTGGGGTTCCTGAGCCCCCTCGGCGAAGGCGGAACACGGCATGGCAAGCGGGAGGTGGACGTCCCTGTGGCCGTGGGGACGCTCCGCACCGCGGGAGCTCCCGGCGGAGCGACCGCGGTCCCCGGAGCCGGCACCCGACGCCGGGTACCGGACGCCGCCGGACCTGCCGCCCGCCGTCGACGAGGAGGCCGCGCACCGCGCTCCGGCCGGTGCGACGCGCACCCGCGCAGGACCGGCGCCCCCTCGGCACTCCGCGCGCCGACAGACGCCCGGTCCGTCCGCTCCAGCCGGGTCGCCCCCCGACCCGGTGCGCAGCACCCCGCTGCGGCCCACCAACGAGACGACAGGAGCCCCATCCGTGGCACAGCTCGACAACGTCATCGCCGACCTGCTCGCGATCGAGGGCGCCAACGGCGCCGCGATCGTCGACATCGACAGCGGGATGGCCCTCGCCGCAGGCGGCACGCCCGGGTTCGACCTCAACGTCGCGGCCGCCGGGAACTCGAACGTGGTGCGCGCGAAGCTGCGCACCATCAACGACCTCGAGCTCAAGGACGAGGTCGAGGACATCCTCATCACGCTGCAGAGCCAGTACCACCTGATCAACGTGCTCAAGGGCCAGGGCAACGCGGGCCTGTTCATCTACCTCGTGCTCAACCGCGTGACGGCGAACCTCGCCCTGGCCCGGCACAAGCTGCGGGCGATCGCGGGCACCGTCAGCGTCTGACGCGGCGGCGGCGCCGCCCCGGCCCGAGGGCCGGGCGGCGCCGGCGACCCCGTCGGCCCTCGTCCGTGGGGGGCAGGGGGTCCTTGCTCAGGCGGCGGCGGTGGCGGCCTCGACGATCCGCTCCCGCACGGCGTCGAGGGCGAGCTCGCCGGTGTCGATCCACCGGGCGACGCGGCCACCGGCCACGATGCCCACCCGGTCGCAGAAGTCGGCCAGCTCGTCGGGGTCCACCGACACCACGACGACCGAGGTCCCGTGCGCGGTCGCCTCGTCGAGCAGCTGCCGCACCTGCTGGCGGGCCCGGACGTCGAGGCCGCGGGTGGGCTCGTGCAGCACCACGACGTCCCGCGCCGAGGCCATCCACCGGGCCAGCGCCAGCTTGTGCTGGTCACCGCCGGACAGGGCGCCGAAGACGGTGCGGATGCTCAGCGTCTTGACGTCGAGCTTGTGCACCGTGTCGATCACGTTGCGCAGGGTGGCGATCTCCTTGCGCAGGTCGGTGAGCGAGCCCCACGCCTCCTGGGTCAGCGTGCGGGCGATGGTCTCGCCGGGGTCGACCCCGTAGGCGTCGTCGTCGGGGCGGTAGACGGGCAGCCGAAGGGCCTCGTCGTCCGCCGTCGGGTCCAACGAGCGCGGCTCGCCGTGCAGCACCGCCTCGTCGCTGAGCGCCGGCAGCTCCCCGGTCAGGGCCCCGGCGATCTCGCGGACGCCGGAGGTTCGGTGCCCGGTCAGCCCGACCACCTCGCCGCGGCGCAGCAGCAGGTCGACGCCCTCGACCCGGCCGGGCACCCGCAGGTTGCGGACCCGCAGCGCGACCTCCTCGGAGGGGGCCGGCCGGACCGGTGCGGGGACCGGAGCGTCCTCCGGCGGGGCCGGCTGGGGGACCGTCGGCTCCCGGCGCACCGGCAGCGACACCGGACCGCCCACCGTCTCCGCGGCGAGCCGGACCGGGTCGAGGGACGCGCTCGGGCTGTCCAGGACGATCCGGCCCTCGCGCAGCACCAGCACCCGGTCGACCACCTCGAGCATCTCGGGCAGCCGGTGGCTGATGTAGAGCACGCCCCGCCCCTGCCGGCTCAGCTGGCCGGCAACGGCGTGCAGCCGGGTGACCTCCGACGGCAGCAGGACCGCCGACACCTCGTCGAGCACGACCAGCCGGGTGTCCTCGGCCAGCACGCGGGCGGTCTCCACCAGGGGGTGCACGAAGTGGGGCAGCTCCCCGACGAGGATGTCGGGGTCGACGTCGAGGTCGACCTCGGTGAGCAGGACCCGGGCCGGCTCGCGCAGCTCGGCCTGCGGGCGTCCGCCCTCCGGCGTGCCGCGGAACACGGCCTGGGCGACGGTGAGCTCGGGGTCGATCCGGACCAGCTGCTCGACGACCCCGACCCCGACGTGGCGGGCGTCGTCGGCGGACAGGGGGGCGTAGGGGTGCCCCTGCAAGGTCATCGCCCCGGCGTCGGCCGGGGTGATCCCGGCGATGATGTCGCCGAGGGTCGACTTGCCCGCGCCGTTGGTGCCGACCAGCCCGACGATCTCGCCCTCGCCGAGGCTGAAGGAGACGTCCCGCAGGACGCGCCTCCCCCCGAAGGACTTGGTGAGTCCCTCGACCTTGAGCAGCGTCATGGGCGGGCGGCCTCCCCCGGCATGGTCCCCGACCACGGGGTCGGTCGATCGTCGTGTCAGCGTCCCCCGCGACGCTTCGTCACGGGTCCGATGCTACCCGCGCACGGAGCCGGCGCCTGGTGAAGCGATGGAACGGCCGCCCTCCAGGGACCCTCCGCCTGAGCGTGCGAGGCGTGGGGGAAGGGTGGTCCTCCTTCAGGCGCGCAGCCACACCGCCGTGTCCGCCGGGACGGCGCCGCGGGACACGTCGGCGCTGGCCAGCAGGACCTCGCCCTCGGGCAGCGGGACGTCGGCCCCGGAGACGTTGAGCAGACACACCAGGCCGCCCGGACGGCGGAACGCCAGGCAGCCGTCCGGGGCCGGCAGCCACTCCAGCGACTCCCCGTCGAAGGCCGGCGAGGTGTGGCGCAGCGCGAGGGCCGACCGGTACAGCGACAGCACCGAACCGGCGTCGGCCGCCTGCGCCTCCGCGGTCAGCGGGCCCCAGCCCTCGGGCATCGGCAGCCAGGTGTCCCGGCGGGCGGAGAACCCGTAGGACGGCTCGCTGCCCGACCAGGGCACCGGGATGCGGCAGGCGTCGCGGCCCCGCTCGGTGTGGCCGGAGCGCTCCCAGATCGGGTCCTGCAGCGCCTCGTCGGGCAGGTCGACGTCGGGCATGCCGAGCTCGTCGCCGTTGTAGAGGTAGGCCGCCCCGGGCAGGGCCAGCTGCAGCAGGGCCGCGGCCCGGGCCCGGCGGGTGCCGAGCTCCCCGCCGCCGTAGCGGGTGACGTGCCGCGGGCGGTCGTGGTTGGACAGCACCCAGCACGCCGGGGCGGGGGTGCCCTCGACCGTGGCCAGCGAGTGCACGACGGCGTCCCGGAGGTCCTCGGCGGCCCAGTCGGCGGTCAGCAGCTTGAAGTTGAACGCCAGCTGCAGCTCGTCGGGGCGCAGGTACTGCGCGAGCCGGTCGTCGTCGGAGACCCACACCTCGCCCACGGCCATGGTGCCCGGGTACCGGTCGAGCACCGCGCGGATCCGCCGGTGCACGTCGTGCACGCCGTCGTCGTCGAACCGGTGGTCGCCCGGGCCGTGGTCGTCGAGCAGGCCGGTGTCCTCCATCGGCTGCATGTCCGGCAGGCCCTCGGGCTTGGCCATGCCGTGGGCGACGTCGATGCGGAAGCCGTCGACGCCGCGGTCGAGCCAGAACCGCATCGTCGTCTCGAGGTCGTCGAGCACCTCGGGGTTGGTGAAGTCCAGGTCCGGCTGCTCGGGCGCGAACAGGTGCAGGTACCACTGCCCGTCGGGCACCCGGTCCCACGCCGGGCCGCCGAAGACCGACGGCCAGTTGTTGGGCGGCTCGGCGCCGTCCGGGCCGCGGCCGTCGCGGAAGACGTACCGCGCCCGCTCCGGCGAGCCCGGGGCGGCGGCCAGCGCCGCCTGGAACCACTCGTGCTGGTGCGAGCTGTGGTTGGGGACCAGGTCGATGGTCACCCGGATGCCGGCGGCGTGCGCCTCGGCGAGCAGGGCGTCGAACTCGGCGAGGTCGCCGAAGGCCGGCTCGACGTCGCGGGGGTCGGCGACGTCGTAGCCGTGGTCGGCCATGGGGGAGGGGTAGAACGGCGTGATCCACAGCGCGTCGACGCCGAGGTCGACCAGGTGCGGCAGCCGCGCGCGGATGCCGGCGAGATCACCGACGCCGTCGCCGTTCCCGTCGGCGAAGCTGCGGATGTAGACCTGGTAGAAGACGGCGTCCCGCCACCAGTCGGGGCCGGACGTGCGGAACGTGCGGGCAGGGCTCACCGGTCTCCTCGAGGAGTAGTGCGGGCGTGCGGCCCCGTCTCGGGTCCCACCCCGAGCTCGCGAGGGGTCGGGAGGACGGGCGGCCTCCCTGCAGGGACCCGCCGCGAGCTTGCGAGTGGCGGGGGGCAGGGAGGTCCTTCTAGACGATGGAGAGGTCGCCGGGGGTGTCGTCGGGCCAGCGGTTCTGCATGCTGCGCGCGGCCATCTCCAGGTAACCCCAGAGCGTGGCGTCCTGCTCGGCGGTGAGCTCGAGGGAGTCGACGGCGTCGCGCATGTGGGCCAGCCACGCGTCGCGCTCGGCCGGGCCGATGGCGAAGGGCGCGTGCCGCATCCGCAGCCGCGGGTGGCCGCGCTGCTCGGAGTAGGTGGTCGGGCCGCCCCAGTACTGCTCGAGGAACCCGCGCAGGCGGGCCTCGGCGCCGTCCCAGTCGTCCTGGGGGTACAGCGGCGCGAGCACCGGGTCGGTGCGCACCCCCGCGTAGAAGCGGGCCACGAGCCGTTCGAAGGTCGGCGCACCGCCGACCTCCTGGTAGAAGGTCCGCGCCGAGGGCAGGGAACGGCTCATGACACCGATCGTCCCGCAGCCGCGGCGCCCGCTGCCACGTGACCCTGGGTACGTCCGTAGGCCAGCAGCGGCGGGACGACGGCCAGCAGCCCCACGCCCCCGATGAGGGCCACCACCGCGCCCGAGGACATCCCCTCCGCCGCGAGTCCGGCGGCGAGCACGCCCAGCCCCTGGACGCCGTAGAGCCCGCTGACCGCGACGCCGAAGGCCCGCCCGCGGTAGGCCTGCGGCACCGCCTGGACGAAGGCGACGTTGAGCGGGATCTGCCACGCCGCCCCGAGCCCGGCCACGAACACCAGCGCCACCACGAGGGCGTAGGCGCCCCACCCCGGGTCGCCCCACACCGCCACCAACCCGGCCAGCAGGACCGGCGCCAGGGACAGCAGCACCAGACCCGGGACCAGGCGCTCCCGCCGGTCCTGGGTGACGGCGCGGGCGATCACCAGCCCGCCGACGGTGGCGCCGAGGGGGTTGGCGGCCAGCAGGATGCCGACCTGCGTGGCGCCCTGGCCCAGCTCGTCGACCAGGGGGGCGGCGACGCCCTCGGAGGCGTTGCCGAACAGGGTGCCGATCCAGGTCAGCGCGATGATGGCGCGCAGCCGGGGCGTCCGGCCGATCAGCCGCAGCCCGTCGGCGGCGTCCCGCCAGACCGAGCGCGGGCCGTCGGCGTCCCCGCCGTCGTCGGGGGCCGGCCGGCGCTGCAGGCCCGCCCACAGCCACACCGCGGAGAGGACGAAGGTGGCGGCGTCGAGCAGCAGCACCACGGACGGGGAGAGCACGGCCACGAGGGCGCCGGCGAGCACGAAGCCGACGACCTGGGCCACCTGCCCGACGACGTTGGTGAGGGACGTCGCCACGGCGTAGCGGTCACCGTCCAGGACGTCGGCCATGAGCGCGGAGCGGGCCGACTCGAACGGCGGCGAGCCCAGCGCGACCAGCAGCAGGAGCCCGAGCAGCACCGGCAGCGGGGTCCCGGGGACCGCCATGGCCGCGACCAGCACGGCCCGGGCGACGTCGGTCGCGATGAGGACCCGGTGCCGGGGGAACCGGTCGGCGAGGGTGGACAGCAGCGGGCCGCCGAGCAGCCACGGGAGGTAGCTGATCCCGAAGGTGATCGCCGAGAGCAGCGGGGAGGAGGTGCGCTGGTACACCAGGACGGTCAGCGCGACGCGGGCCAGTTCGTCACCGATCGTCGACAGCAGGTAGCTGCCGAACAGCGGCCGGTACTCCCGCACGGCGAAGACCGAGCGGAAGCTCGCCGGGCGGGCGCGCGTGGCGCCGGCCGGGCCCTGGCCCGCCGGCGCACCCCCGGTCAGGGCGCCCCCGCCCGCGCGCCGGGCACCGCGCCCGCCAGGGGCAGCGGGGTCTTGATCCCCTCGAGGACGAAGCGCTCCTGGAGCCGCATGCGCAGCTCGCGGCCGACCCGCCACTGGTCGGCGCTGGTGCTGCGCACCTGCAGCCGCATGACGACGCCCTCGGCGGTGATCTGCTCGGCGCCGAGGGACTCCGGGGCTGCGAGCAGCACCGGCGCCCACTCCTCCTCGGCGTACATCTCGTCGGCCACCTCCTGCAGGACGGTGCGGCAGCGCTCCAGGTCGGTGCCGTGGGCGACCGGCATGTCGATGACCACCTGCGCGAAGCCCTGGCTCATGTTCCCCACCCGGAGGATCTCGCCGTTGCGGGCGTACCACACGACCCCGTTGACGTCGCGCAGGCGTGTGATCCGCAGCCCCACGGCCTCCACGGTGCCGTTGACCTCGCCGAGGTCGACGACGTCCCCGACGCCGTACTGGTCCTCCAGGATGATGCCGATGCCGGCGATGAAGTCCTTCACCAGGTTCTGCGCGCCGAAGCCCAGCGCCACGCCCACCACGCCGGCGCTGGCCAGGATCGGCGCCAGGTTGATGCCCAGCTCGCCCAGGACGAGCACCACGGCGATGCCCAGCACGACGATCGACGAGAAGCTGCGCAACACCGACCCGATCGCCTCGGCGCGCTGGGTGCGCCGGGCCGCGACGTGCTCACCGGCCTCCCCGGGCGCGGAGGCGCGGACCCGGCGGGCCCGCAGGATCACCGGCACCGCGCCGCCGGCGGTGGAGTCGGTGAGCCGGCGGATGGCGCGGTGCGCCAGCGCCCGCACCACCGTCGCGAGGACGACGATCAGCAGGATCTTGGCCGGCTTGGCGATCAGCGCCTGGGCGTTCTGGGCCAGCCAGTCCATCCCGAACCAGTCGTAGACCTTCTGGCACAGCCAGTAGTCGGCGCAGTCCGGCACGGATCCGGTCAGGCCGTCGTCGGCAGCGGCGAGCACGGAGGGTGATGCAGTCATCACGGGGAATACTCTCAGGTTCCGGCCCCCCGTGGGACCACATCGTGGAGGTCCGGGCGTCCGGCCACGATTCGGTAGCGGTTCCGGCGGCCGTGTTGACGCAGCCGCGACACCGATCTGACGATCGCCGCCGACCATGCGTCGGATCCGTGTCCTGCACGTGTCCGGCGACGAAACACCCTGGAGGACCTGTGCGTGGTACGTGGATGGCCCTCGCCCTGGCGAGCACCGTGGTGCTCGCCGCCTGCGGGGGCGGGGACGAGGACTCCGGTGGTTCCGGTGGCGGCGGCGAGTCCGGCCCCACCCAGATCCGGGTCGGCGCGATCCCGATCGTGGACGTGGCCCCGCTCTACCTCGGCATCCAGCAGGGCATCTTCGAGCAGCACGACCTGGAGGTCGAGCCGTTCCTCGCCCAGGGCGGCGCGGCGATCGTGCCCGCCGTCGTCAACGGGGAGGCCCAGTTCGGCTTCTCCAACATCACCAGCCTGCTGCAGGCCACCGGCCGCGGCGTCCCGCTGGCCCTGGTCGCCCCGGGCCCCGGCGCGACCGGCAACGCCGAGGACGACTTCGCCGCCGTCGTCGTCCCGGCCGACAGCCCGATCCAGTCCTCCGCCGACCTGGCGGGCAAGCGGGTCGCGATCAACTCGATCAACAACATCAGCGACACGGTCGTCCGGGAGAGCGTCCGCCAGGCCGGCGGTGACCCCTCGAGCATCCAGTTCGTCGAGATCCCCTTCCCGGACATGCCCGCCGCGGTGAGCACCGGTCAGGTGGACGCCGCCTTCGCCGTCGAGCCGTCGGCGACGGTCGGGGAGAGCCAGGGGCTGCGCCGCGTCTCGGCGCCCTACACCGAGACCGACGACGACCTGACCGTGGCGGGGTACTTCACCTCCGACCAGTACGCGGCGGAGAACCCCGAGGTCGTGCAGCAGTTCGCCGACGCGATGGTCGAGGCCCAGGAGTACGCCCAGGCCAACCCCGACCAGGTGCGTGAGGTGCTGGGCACCTACACCCAGATCTCCCCGGAGATCGCCCAGCAGCTGACCCTGCCGACCTACCAGAGCGAGATCAACCAGGAGTCGGTCGAGAAGCTGCTCCAGCTCGGCGAGCAGGACGGGATCATCGAGGGCGAGGTCGACCTCGACCAGCTCTACTTCCAGCAGGACTGAGCAAGGACCCCGTCCTCCTCACCGCTCGCAGGCTCGCGACGAGCCTCTGGACGGGGCCGGGACGGTGGCCTGCGAAGGCCGAGAGCGGGCCCCGTCCCCCTTCCGTCGCAGAGGGGGGACGGGGCCCGCCGCGTTCAGCCGGTCAGGCCGGTGTGCGCGGCGAGGAACGCCAGCTGGTCGGCGGCCAGCCCGACCGTCCGGCTGACCGCGCGGGCCCCGTGGCCGACCTCGGTCTCCCTGCGCAGCAGCACCGGCGCCTCGGAGCTGGTCGCGTGCTGCAGGGCCGCGGCGAGCTTGCGCGCGTGCAGCGGGTCGACGCGGGTGTCGGACTCGAAGGTCGTGAACAGCACCGCCGGGTAGGCGGTGCCCTCGACGACCCGGTGGTACGGGGAGTACCCGAGCAGCCAGCCCAGCTCGACCGGGTCCTCGGCTGTGCCGTACTCGTCGTTCCACGTCCGGCCGAGGCCGAAGAGCTCGTAGCGGACCATGTCCAGCAGCGGCGCGCTGCAGACGACGGCGGCGGCGAGGTCGGGCCGCTGGGTCAGCGTCGCCCCGACCAGCAGGCCGCCGTTGGAGCCGCCCATCACCGCCAGCTGCCGGTGCGTCGTCCAGCCTTCGGCGACCAGGTGCTCGCCGGCCGCGGCGAAGTCGTCGAACACGTTCTGCTTGCGCTCGCGCATCCCCGCCCGGTGCCACTCCTCGCCGTGCTCGGAGCCGCCGCGCAGGTTGGCCACCGCCCACACGCCGCCCGCGGCCACCCAGGCCAGCGCCTGCGCCGTGTAGGACGGGGTGAGGGCCACGTTGAAGCCGCCGTAGCCGTAGAGGACCGTCGGGCGCGGGGTGTCGGGCCGTCCGGTCGGGGAGAGCACGAACAGGTGCACCGGCGTCCCGTCGGCCGACGTCGCGTGCGTCTCGACGACGTGCACCTCGGGCACCTCGCCGGCCACCGGCGCCCGCTCCCAGCCGGCCAGCTCCGCCGGGGCGGCGCTGTCCCACCGGTACACCGACGGCGGCGTGGCGTGATCGGTGTACCCGATCCAGGCCGTCGTCCCGCCCTCGGGCGGCGAGCTGACCCCGGAGATGCTGCCCGCGCCGGGCCGGCGGAGCTCGGCGACGCGTCCGGAGCCGTTCCCGGCCCACAGCGACAGCCGGTCGGTGGCGTCCACCGAGTGCACGGCGAGGACCTGCAGGCCGCCGTCCGCGCCGTCGACGAGGGCGACGTCGGTGAGCACGCCGTCCTCCTGCTGGGGGACGACGTCCCGCCAGGCCTCCGGCGCCCAGGTGCCCGGGTCGGCGGGGTCGGCCACGGCCAGCCGCCAGCGGGGCGTGCCGCGGTCGCTCATCAGCCACAGCCGGCCGTCGCGGGCCACCCACGCGGCGGTCTGCGCGTCGACCCCCACCTGCAGCTCGCGCAGGACGCCCTCCCCGGCGAGGTCGGCCAGCCAGACGTCGTCCCGCGGAGCGGTGCCGACCGACGCGGAGACCACCAGCCAGCGGCCGTCGCGGCTGGTGCGCGCGCCGAAGTAGGTCGCGGGGTCGCTGCCCTCGCCGTGCACCAGGGCGTCGGCGTCGGGGTCGGCACCGACCCGGTGGCGCCACACCCTCCGGTGGAACTGCTCCTCGCCCGCGGGCACCAGCTCGGGGGCCAGCCGGCGGACGTAGAACAGCTCCTCGCCGCCGGGCAGCCAGGCGACGGGGGAGTACCGGCAGCGGTCGACCGGGCCGTCCAGCTGCTCGCCGGTGGCCACGTCGAGGACGTACAGCCGCGACTCCTCGTCGCCGCCGGTGGACAGCTGGTAGGCCAGCCGGTCGCCCTCCCACGACGGCGACCACGCGTCGAGCGTCGTCGTGCCCGAGGGGTCGATCGCCGTCGGGTCGACCAGGACCCGGACGGTGCCGTCGGGCTCGCGCACGCGCAGGACCGCGTGCTCCTGCCCCGGGTCGCGACGGGTGGAGAACGCGCGGCCGGACCGCCACACGGGGACGCCGACCGCGCCGGCGTGCACCAGCTCCGCCAGCCGGGCCGCGAACCGGTCGCGCAGCGGCAGGGCGGCCAGCTGGTCGGCGGTCAGGGCGTCCTGGGCCTGCGTCCACGCCACCGTGCGGGCGTCGGCGGGGTCCTCCAGCCAGCGGTAGGGATCGGCGACGGTGGTGCCGTGGAGGTGCTCGACGAGGTCGAGCCGGGGGGCGTCGGGATAGCGCACCCGGGTCACGGTATCGAGGCCCTGGACGGTTCCCGGCAGCGCGGATGCGGCGTCGCAGGTCAGAATGGGGGCGCCCACGGGTCGCACTGCACCCGGCGCGCGGCACGCGGGCGCTCGGAGGTGCCTCGTGCCGCGTCATGCAACGGGGTCGCCCGCCGGCCATCCAGGTCAGCGGCACGACCCACCCCACCACCCACTGGCGCCCGCCTCACCGCGGGCCACGACGGCAGCGACCCTGCTGCTCAACGCCACCTACGAGCCGCTGTGCGTGGTGTCCAGCCGCCGCGCCATCGTGCTCGTCCTCGCCGAGAAGGCGGTGTCGGTGGACACCGCCACCGAGCAGGTCCACTCCGAGACGGTCACCCTGCCGGTGCCGGTCGTGGTGCGGCTGACCCGGTACGTGCGCGTCCCCTACCCGGCGCAGGTGCCGCTGTCGCGGCGCGCGGTCTTCGCCCGGGACGGCTCCTCCTGCGTCTACTGCGGGAGCTCGGCGACCAGCATCGACCACGTCGTCCCCCGCAGCCGCGGGGGCACCCACACCTGGGACAACGTGGTCGCGGCCTGCCGCCGGTGCAACCACACGAAGGCCGACCGGTCGCTGGCCGAGCTCGGCTGGAAGCTGCCGCACCCGCCCCGGACCCCGAGCGGAGCCGCCTGGCGGCTGCTCGGCGCCCGCACCGTCGACCCGCGGTGGCGTGAGTGGCTCGGCGTGCCGGAGAAGGGCAGCGAGCGGGCGGGCGTGGGCCAGGCGGCCGTGCGGCGCGCCGGCGAGGAGGTCGCGTGAGCGAGGACCCCGTCCTCCCCACCCTCCGCGAGCTCAGGGCGGGACCCGGGACGGGGCCGGGGAGCAGGGGCTCCCCGTGACCTCGCCGGCGACGGCCCGGCGCCTGTGGGCGTTGGCGGAGCCGGTCCACGCGCTGACCTACTTCGCCGACGAGTCCCGGTCGGTCGCCGAGGCCGCCGGGCTGACCGGCTTCTGGTCGGCCTACTTCGCCATGCGAGCCGCCCCGCTGGGGCCGGTCGGCCCCGAGGTGGTGACGGCGACCTTCTACAACTTCGCACCGGCGTTCGTGGCGCGGCGGGTGCCGGCGGTCTGGCAGGCGGTGACGCCGGAGCAGGCGCTCACCGCGCGGCTGGCCGGGGTCGACGCGGCGCTGCGCCGGGTGCTGGGCGAGGACGGGCCGGCCGCCGCGGCCGAGGCGGCCGAGCTGGCCGGGGTCGCCGCCGCGGCGGTGGACCTGCCCGGACGGCCGCTGGCCGCGGCCAACGCCGGCCTGCCGGTCCCCGCCGAGGCGCACCTGGCGCTGTGGCAGTCGCTCACCACGCTGCGGGAGCACCGGGGCGACGGGCACGACGCCGCGCTCCTGCAGCGGGAGATCAGCGGGGTCGGCGCCCACGTCCTGGCCGCCGCGGCCGGCCGGACGGAGAAGGAGTGGCTCATGCGCGCCCGCGGGTGGGACGCCGCTGCGTGGGACGCCGCCGCCGCGGACCTCGCCGGTCGCGGCTGGCTGGCCGGCGAGGAGCTCACCGCGGAGGGCGCCGCGATCGTGGCCGCCGTCGAGGCCGACACCGACCGGCTGGCGCTGGGCCCGTGGCGGGAGCTCGGCGACGTGGGGTGCGACCGGCTGGCCGAGCTGCTGGTGCCGCTGCGGCGCGCCGTCCTCGCTGCGGGGCTGTGGCCCGACCGCAACCCGATCGGCGTCCCCGACCCGGAGTGAAGCAGGACCCTCGTGCCCCCCACCACTCGCGAGCTCGCGGCGGGGCCCTGTACGAGGGCCGTTCAGGTGACGCGGGTGCGCTCCACCGGGAAGGCCTCGTGGGCGCCGGTCGCCACGATCTCGCGGAGGCAGTCCATCGCGTCCCACACGTCGACGAAGCGGGTGTAGAGCGGCGCGGGGCCCAGCCGCACCCGGTCCGGCGTCCGGAAGTCGGGGACCACGCCGCGGTCGATCAGCGCCTGGGTGAGCTGCCAGGCCTGCGGGTGGGCGAGGGTGACGTGCGTGCCCCGCCGCGCCGGGTCCCGCGGTGAGGCCAGGGTGACGCCGAGCGGCGCCAGCCACGCGTCGGCCAGGGCGACGGTCAGCTCGCCCATCGCGCGGCCCTTGGCCGCCAGCGCCTCGATCCCGGCCTCGGCGACCAGCCGGGCGCCGACCTCCACCGCGGCCATCGCCACCACCGGCGGCGTCCCGACGCCGAACCGCTCGATGCCCGGCACCGGGTCGTAGGCCGGCCCCATCGCGAACTGGTCCCGCTGGCCGAACCAGCCCCAGATCGGCTGGCGCAGCTGCTCCTGCAGCTCGCGGCGCACGTACAGGAACGCCGGCGCGCCCGGCCCGCCGTTGAGGTACTTGTACGTGCACCCCACGGCGAGGTCGGCGCCGGCGGCGGTGAGGTCCAGCGGAACGGAGCCGGCGGCGTGCGAGAGGTCCCAGAGGACGAGTGCGCCCACCTCCCGCGCGGCGCTCGTGACGGCGGCGACGTCGGCCAGCGCGCCCGAGCGGTAGGCGACCGCGGACAGGACGACGACGGCCACCCGCTCGTCGAGCGCCGCGGCCAGCACCGCCGGGTCCAGCCCGTCGTCGACGTCGGCCGGGACCTCCCGCACGGTCATGCCGCGCGCCTGGGCGACCCCGGCCACGATGTAGCGGTCGGTCGGGAAGTCGTCGGCGCTGCAGACCAGCACGTCCCGGCCCGGCCGCGCGTCGACCCCGGCGACCAGGAGCTTGTAGAGGTCCACCGACGTGGAGTCGCTCACCAGCACCTCGCCGGCGCGGGCGCCCAGCACGCCCTCGGCCAGCAGGTCGCCGATGCGGGTGGCCGCGCCGATCCACGACGACCAGGAGCCGACCAGCCCGCGGGCCCACTCCTCCTCGACCACGCGGGCCAGGGCCGCCGGCGTCTCCCGAGGCATCCGGCCCAGCGAGTTGCCGTCCAGGTAGAGGACGCCGTCCTCCCCGGCGCCGGCGAAGCGGCTCCGGAACCCGGCCAGCGGGTCGGCCGCGTCGAGGGACTGGGCGTGCGCGCGGGAGAGGTCCACGCCGCCCTGTCTACCGGGTTAGCGTCCCCGACCGTGACCTCCGGCACCCAGCTGCACGACCTCACCGCGCTCGAGCAGGCCGCCGCCGTCCGCGCGCGAGAGGTCAGCCCCGTCGAGCTCGTCGAGCACGCGCTGCGCCGCGTCGAGGCGCTCGACCCCGGGCTCGGCGCCTTCCTCACCGTCACCCCGGAGCGGGCCCTGGCCGCGGCGCGCCGCGCCGAGCACCGGGTCGCGCGCGGCGGCGAGCTGCCGCCGCTGCTGGGCGTCCCGACCGCGGTCAAGGACCTCAACAACACCGCCGGCGTCCGGACGACGTACGGCTGCACGGTCTTCGCCGACAACGTGCCCACCGTCGACGACCACGTGGTGACCGCCCTGGCCGCGGCCGGGACCATCAGCGTCGGCAAGACCAACACCCCCGAGTTCGGCTTCCCCTGCTACACCGACAACGCCCTCGCCGGTCCGGCGCGCAGCCCCTGGGACCGCACCCGGCTGGCCGGCGGGTCCAGCGGGGGAGCGGCGGTCGCGGTCGCCGCCGGGATGCTGCCGTTCGCCCAGGGCAGCGACGGCGGCGGCTCGATCCGCATCCCGGCGAGCATCAACGGGCTGTTCGGGATCAAGCCCACCCGCGGTCGGGTCAGCAACGCGCCGCTGGGCGGCGACGTGACCGGCCTGGGCACCAACGGGCCGATCGCCCGCACGGTGCGCGACGCCGCGGCGATGCTGGACGTGCTGGCCGGGCCGGTGCTCGGCGACGCGCTCTGGGCCCCGCCGCCCCCGCCGGGCGAGACGTTCCTCGGCTACGCCGACCGTCCGGTGGGCCGGCTGCGGATCGGCCGGCACCTGGAGTCCCCGATGGCGGACACGGCGCTCGAGCCCGAGGTCGCCGCCGCGTTCGACGACGCCACCCGGCTGCTGACCGACCTCGGCCACGAGGTGGACGACGTCCCGCCGGGGCTGCTCGGCCCCGAGGTGCTCGCCGCCTTCGAGCGGGTGTGGTCGCTGTCGGGCACGCTGCTGCCGGTCCCGCCCGGCCGGGTCGACGAGCTGCGGCCGCTCACCCGCGAGCTGCGCGCCCGGGGCCTCGCGCTGTCTGCCCAGGCGGCGATGGAGGCGCTGACCGCACTGCGGCTGTTCTCCCGCCGGTTCATCGACGCCACGCGGGCCTTCGACGTCCTGCTGGCGCCGGTGACGACCATGACGCCGCGGCCGCTGGGCTGGTTCGACGCCGACGGGGACGGCGCGGCCGACTTCGAGCGGCAGAAGCGATACGCCTCGTTCACCGCCGTCTTCAACGTCACCGGGCAGCCGGCGGTCAGCGTCCCGCTGCACTGGACCGACGCCGGACACCCGATCGGCACCATGCTCGTCGGGCGGCCCGCCGACGAGGCGACCCTCATCGCGCTCTCCGCCCAACTGGAGGCCGCGCGCCCCTGGGCGCACCGTCACCCCGCCGGGTGGGACTGACCAGGAGGCGCCGAGCGGCTGCCGGTAGGTTGGGGCCGTGACCGTCGTCGAGACCATCCTCGTCTACGTGGTGGCCCCGCTGGCCGTCGTCCTCCTCCTCGCGCTGCTGACGCTCGCCCCCGGCGCGCGTCGCCGCAGGCCCCGTTACAAGCCGGGCCAGCCGTGGGAGCACGAGCCGGTCTGGTACGAGCCGCACCCGCAGGGCGGCGGCGGGCACGGCCCGGCCGAGGCCCACGGCCCGGCCGCCGTCCCCGGTGACGGCACCACCGCGCTGGGCTCGTCGATGTACCCCGAGCAGCACGGCGGTGCGCCGGCCCTGCCGCAGGGCGGGCACGGCGGCGGGGGACACACCCCCTCGCCGGCGGCCGTCGCCTCGGCCCGCCCCTACGGCGGCGCCCGAGGGACGTGGTGACCCGATGACGCCCCAGACCCGCACCGAGAACGCCTCCGGAGGCCTGCGATGACCCGCGCGCTGGAAGCCGAGTCGCACGACACGGCGACGTCGGCCGGCACCCTGCCGACGCGGGCCGACGAGGCCGAGCCGCTCGACTCGATCTTCAGCTACCGCGACCTGCTCCGCCTGGACGAGGCGCTGACCATGTCCTCCCGGGAGACCGGGCTGCGGTTCACCCTCTACATCGGTGACCTCGGTGCCCAGACGCGCCAGCGGGCCGAGGAGCTGTTCGAGCGGTCCGGGGACCACCTGGCCGAGTCGGTGCTCCTGGCGGTCTCGCCCGGGCAGCGGGTGATCGAGGTGGTCGCCGGTGCCGCGGCGTCCCGCCGGCTGCCCGACCGGGCGTGCGCGCTGGCGGTGCTGTCGATGACCAACTCCTTCGCCTCCGGCGACCTGGTGGGCGGCATCGTCAACGGGCTGCGCCAGCTGTCCGACCAGGCCGGCCACCCGCGGAGCCTGCGCACCCACTGACGAAGGACCCCCTGCCCCCGCCACTCGCGAGCTCGCGGCGGACCCTGCAGGGGCCCACGGTCGGGCGGGGCCGTCCCACGCATCGGGGCCCGGCCGGGACGAGCGTCCCGGCCGGGCCCCGTGGCGTCCGGGCTCAGGCGCTCTCGGCGGCGTCCCGTTCCCGGGCCCGCAGCGACCGTGCGATCCCGTCCCGGCCCTCCGCGACCAGCCGCCGCAGCGGCGCCGGGTGGTCCTCCCCGGCCAGAAAGGCGTCGGCCGCCTGCACCGTGCGCAGCTCCACCACCGGCGGGAACAGGTACTGCACCGCGTTCTTGGCGATCTCCCCGGGACGGCGGTCCCACAGCGGGCGGACGTCGGCGAAGTAGCGCTCGACGTAGCCCGCGGTCAGCTCCCGCTGGGCGGGGTGCCAGAAGCCCTGCAGCATCGCCTCGTGCACCGCGTTGGGGATGGTGTCGTCGGTGAAGGCCCGCTCCCAGGTCTCCTGCTTCGACTCCGCCGTCGGGCGCAGCGCCCGCGCGGTCGCGGCCCGCCGCCGTCCGGTCGCGGTCGCGTCGCGGGCCTCCTCGGCCTCGATCTCGGCGTCCCCGGCGGCGCCGATGGCGACCAGCCCGTGCAGGAACGCCCAGCGGGCGTCGGCGTCGACCGGCAGCCCCTCGACCACGCGGGAGCCGTCGAGCAGGCCGCGGAGGACGGCGGCGTGCTCCTCGGTGCGCGCCGCGGTGGCGAAGGTGCGCGACCACTGCAGCTGGGTGTCGCTGCCCGGCTCGGCGGCCTCCAGCGCCGCCAGCGCCTTGTCCGCCAGGGCGCGCCAGCCGGTCTCGGCCCAGCGCGGGTCGGCGTAGTTGGCCAGGGCGCTCTGCACGCGGGCCAGCAGCGACTGGACGACGCTGATCTCGGTCTCGGCGTCCACCCCGGCCAGGACCAGCGCGACCCAGTCTCGGGCCGGCAGCTCCGCGTCGCGGGTCATGTCCCAGGCCGCCGACCAGCACAGCGCGCGGGCCAGGGAGTCCGGGATGGTGCCGATGCTCTCCTGGAGCGTGGCCAGCGAGCGCTCGTCGAGCCGCAGCTTGGCGTAGGTCAGGTCGTCGTCGTTGACCAGGACGAGGTCGGCGGCCGGGGAGCCGACCAGGTCGGGCACCTCGGTGCGCTCCCCGTCGACGTCGAGCTCCACGCGGGTGGTACGGGTCAGCCCGCCGGGCCCGCGGTCGTAGAGGCCGACGGCAAGCCGGTGGCGGCGCAGCACCGGGTGCTCGGGCACCGCGGTCTGCTCGATGGCGAAGCGGGCGTAGCGGCCGTCGTCGGTCAGCTCGAACACCGGCCGCAGGGTGTTGACCTGGCTGGTCTGCAGCCACTGCTCGGCCCACGCCGACAGGTCGCGGCCGGTGGCCTCCGACAGCGGGTCGAGCAGGTCGGCCAGCGTCGTGTTGCCGTACTCGTGCTTGCGGAAGTAGCGGCGGACGCCGGCCAGGAACTCGTCGCGGCCGACGTAGGCGACCAGCTGCTTGAGCACCGAGGCGCCCTTGGCGTAGGTGATCCCGTCGAAGTTCACCTCGACCGCGGCGACGTCGACCATGTCGGCGGCGATCGGGTGGGTGGAGGGCAGCTGGTCCTGCGCGTACGCCCACGCCTTCTCGGTGTTGGCGAACGTCGTCCACGCCGTCGTGTACTCGGTGGCCTCCGCCTGGCAGAGGGTGGAGATGTAGGTGGCGAAGGACTCGTTGAGCCACAGGTCGTCCCACCAGCGCATGGTCACCAGGTCGCCGAACCACATGTGGGCCAGCTCGTGCAGCACCGTCTCGGCGCGCCGCTCGTAGCGGGCGCGGGTGGCCTTCGAGCGGAAGACGTAGTCCTCGAGGATCGTGACCGCGCCGGCGTTCTCCATCGCCCCGGCGTTGAACTCGGGCACGAACAGCTGGTCGTACTTGTCGAACGGGTACGGGTAGTCGAACACCCGGTGGTAGAAGTCGAAGCCCTGCTTGGTGACCCGGAACAGCTCGTCGGGGTCCAGGTACCGGGCGAGCGAGGCGCGGCAGAACAGCCCCAGCGCGATGCCCTCGTGCGAGTCGGTGACCTTGGCGTACGGCCCCGCGATCAGCGCCAGCAGGTAGGTCGACAGCCGCTTGGTCGGCTCGAAGTGCACCAGCTGGGCGCCCGCGGGCGCGTCCTCGACCGTGCGGCCGCCGGTGTTCGAGACGACCTCCCAGCCGGCCGGGGCGGTCACGTGGACGGTGTAGGTCGCCTTGAGGTCGGGCTGGTCGAAGCAGGTGAACACCCGCTTGGCCTCGGCCGGCTCGAAGTGCGTGTAGAGGTAGACCTGTCCGTCCTCGGGGTCGACGAACCGGTGCAGGCCCTCGCCCGAGTTGGAGTACCGGCAGTCGGCGGTGACGACGAGGGTGTTCTCCGCGGCGAGGTCGGGCAGCGGCAGGCCGCCCTCCTCGGTGTAGGTGGCGACGTCGAGCGCCGTGCCGTTCAGCGTGGCCGAGTGGACGGTCTCGGCGACCAGGTCGATGAAGGTGCTCGCGCTGGGCTCGCGGCAGGTGAACCGCACCGTCGTCGTCGACCCGAAGGTGCGCTCGCCGGGGGCGCCGGCACCGTCGGTCAGGTCGAACCGGACGTCGTAGTCGTGCACCGCCAGGAGTTCGGCGCGGCGGGCGGCGTCATCGCGGGTCAGGTTGGGTACGGCCACGAACGGCAGCTTCCCACGGACGTCCGACACCACTCGCGGTGCGCGGGATCCTCGTCCGGTTGAGGGAACAACCATCCCGCCGTCCGACTTGGGAACAGGCGGAACAGACGTCGCGCAGCGAGGAGTGACCCGTGACCGAGGCAGTGCAGAGCGCCCCCGTGAAGGCCCGCGTGGACTTCTGGTTCGACCCGTTGTGCCCGTGGGCCTGGCTGACCAGCCGCTGGGTGCTCGAGGCGGCGAAGGTCCGCGACATCGACCTGCACTGGCACGTCATGTCCCTGGCCGTGCTCAACCGCGGCCGGGACCTGCCGCCGGAGTACCAGGAGATGATGACCAAGGCGATCGGCCCGGTGCGGGTCGCGATCGCCGCGGCGCAGCAGCACGGCGACGAGGTCCTCGGCGACCTCTACACCGCCATGGGCACGCTGCGGCACCACGAGGGCGTCGAGCTCGACGAGCTGATCGCCCCGGCCCTGGAGCGGGTGGGCCTGCCGGCCTCCCTGGCCGAGGCGGCCACCTCCACCGAGTACGACCAGGCGCTGGAGAAGAGCCACCACGAGGGCATGGACCCGGTCGGCGACGACGTCGGCACGCCGGTCATGCACATCGACGGCGTGGCCTTCTTCGGCCCGGTGATCAGCAAGGTGCCGACCGGTGAGGACGCCGGGCGGGCCTTCGACGGCGCCGTCCTGCTGGCCAACCTGCCCGACTTCTGGGAGCTCAAGCGGACCCGCCTGTCCGGCCCCGACATGGACTCGGTGCCCGCCGACGCGCTGGAGCTGACCCGCCGCAGCTGAAGGCCGTCCGAGGGGCAGAGATGGCCATCTCTGCCCCTCGGACGCGGTCGGGCATGCTGACCGTGTGTCGCGTCCCGTCCGTCAGCGCATCCTGATCACCGGCGCCAGCTCCGGTCTCGGCGAGGGCATGGCCCGCCGGTTCGCCGCGATGGGCCGCGACCTGGCGCTCGCCGCCCGGCGCACCGACCGGCTCGAGGCGCTGCGCGAGGAGCTGCTCGCCGCGCACCCCGGCATCCGCGTGGTGACCGCCGAGCTGGACGTCGACGACGCCACCGCGGTCGAGAAGGTGGTCCCGGAGCTGGCCGGCGAGCTCGGCGGGATCGACCGGTTCGTCGCCAACGCCGGCATCGGCAAGGGCGCCTCGGTCGGCACCGGCACGGCGTGGGCCAACCGGGCGACGCTGTTCACCAACGTGCTGGGCACGCACGCCCAGTGCGAGGCCGCGGTCGAGCTGTTCCGCGCCCAGGGCGCCGGCCACCTCGTGGTCGTCTCCTCGGTCGCCTCGATCCGCGGCATGCACGGCACCCGGACGGCGTACGGCGCGAGCAAGGCCGCGCTCAATTCCCTGGCGGAGGGCATCCGCGCCGACCTCCTGGGCACCGGCATCCGCGTCACCACGGTCCTGCCCGGGTACATCGCCACCGACATCAACGTCGGCCGGCGCGGCCCGTTCACCGTCGACCTGGACACCGGCGTCACCGCCCTCACCGCGGCGATCGAGCGCGAGCCGGCGCGCGCCTACGTCCCGGAGTGGCCCTGGCGGCCGGTCGCGGCCCTGCTGCGGGTGCTGCCGCTGCCCGTCGTCCGCCGGCTCACCTAGGCCGGGAGGCGGCCGTGCGCATCGTCGCCTCGTCGTAGGGACCGGCGTCCAGCCGGCCGGCGCGGACGGCGGCGAGCACCGCCAGCAGCTCCTCCCGCTGCGCCCCCACGAAGGCCGCGTCGACGACCGCTCCGTGACCGGGCACGACCGGCCCGCGGGCCAGCGCGTGCAGCCGACCGATGGTCGCCGGCCACTCGGCGGGGAAGGCGTCCTCGAACGCCGGCGGGGCACCCTCCTCGACGAGGTCCCCGGCGAAGACGGCGCAGTCGTCCACCTCCACGACCAGATCGTGATCGGTGTGGCCGCGGCCCAGGAACCGCAGCACCACCTCACGACCGCCGACGTCCAGGACCGCGGCGTCGTCGACCAGGGCGTCCGGCGGGTCCAGCGGTGCCTGCCGCACCCGCTCCGCCGCTGCCGGGTCCCCGGCGGCCAGCAGCTCGGCGACCCGCGCGGCGCGCTGCGCCTCGCCCGTGGCGCGGACGGCGGCGGCGCACCCGCGCGTCCCCCAGACCGTCGCCGGGCGGAACGCGGCGTTGCCGAAGCAGTGGTCGTAGTGCGCGTGGGTGTCGACCACCGTCCAGGGGGACGACGTCACCCGGCGGACGGCGGCGATGAGGTCGGCGGCCTCGCCGAGGTCCGAGCGGGTGTCGACGACCAGGCAGGCGCCCTCGCCCACGACCAGCCCGCAGTTGAGGTCCAGGGACTCGTGCCGGCGGACGAAGACCCCGTCGGCGACCTCGCGGAAGCTCACCAGCAGATCCGCATCGGCCGGTCCCGGGCGTCGCGGGCCCCGTCGCCCACGCACTCGGCGACCCCGTCGGCGATCCGCCGGGCCGACCACGCCGCCGCGCACGCGTCGAGGGCGTCGATGACGGGGACGCGCGGCGGGGCGTGCAGCAGCGCCTCCTCGACGTCCATGACGGCGCGCAGCGCGATGAGTCGCTGGGCCGTGCCGCGCGCGGTCCCCTTCGGGTCGCGCACGCGGCCGTCCAGTGCGCGGAACGCCAGCTCCGGGTGCACTTCGACGACGCGGTCCACCGGCGGGTCGCCGAGGACGTCGTCGAGCGCGCGGATCGCCTTGACCAGCTGGAACGCCTGGGCCGACGGCGCCCGCGGCGGGTGCGTGGCCGCCCGGGACAGCGCCCGTGCCTCGGCGTAGTCGTCGGTGGCGAGCACCGCCCGCACCGGGGTCGGGAAGACCGAGCTGCCGGCCCCGAGGCCGCGCAGCCGCTCCCGCGCCTGGTCGTCGCAGCGGCGCGGGCCGTCGTCGGGGAGCCCGATCGGCATGTCGATGCCGACCACGTCGACGTCCGGCACGGCGAGGACGGCGGCGGCGTCGGGCAGCACCTGGAGCGTCACGGTGCGGCCTTCGAGCCGCGCACCCACCCAGGCGCCCCGCCAGCCGTCGACCCCCAGCACCGCCACCTCGGCAGCCTGACAGAGCGGCAGCCTGACAGACTCGCGGCCATGCGCGTCTTCGTCGGCACCGACCACGCTGGGCTGGAGTTCAAGGAGCACCTGAAGAAGGCGCTCGCCGACGCCGGGTACGAGCCGGTCGACTGCGGCGCCTTCGAGTACGACGCCGAGGACGACTACCCGCCGTTCTGCTTCGAGGTCGGCGAGCGCACCGTCACCGAGCCGGGCAGCCTCGGCGTGGTGATCGGCGGCTCGGGCAACGGCGAGCAGATCGCGGCGAACAAGGTGCCCGGCGTCCGCGCGGCCCTGGTGTGGAACACCGCGACCGCCGAGCTCGCCCGCCAGCACAACGACGCCAACGTGGTCTCCATCGGCGCCCGGCAGCACAGCGTCGAGGAGGCCACCGAGCTGGTGCTGACCTTCCTCGCCACCCCGTTCAGCGGCGAGGAGCGGCACGCCCGCCGCATCGGCCTGGTCACCGACTACGAGCAGAACCGGCACCGCCCCGCCGGCGGCCTGCCCACCCGCGAGGAACCGGTCTGACCCTCATGCGCCGCGGCCCCGCCGGAGGGCCCCGCCGTGGCCCCGTCCAGAGGCTCGCCGCGAGCCTGCGAGCGGTGAGGAGGACGGGGTCCTTTCAGAACTCGTCCGGGCACCACGGGGTGACCGGCCACCGGAACGCGGTCGCCGCCAGCGTGACCGCCCCGGGGCTCACCTCGGTGACCCGGCCGGCCGCCTGGAGCGTGGCCAGCGAGGTGCCGCCCAGGTAGGCGGCGGCCAGCGCCTCGACGTCGACGACCAGGTCGGGGTCGCTGTCGGTCTGCGCGCAGAAGCCGCCCGAGGGCCCCGCGGTCAGCGCCCACCGCCCGTCGTTCCACGGGCAGAACCGGTCGCGGACCTCGAACACCAGGTTGATCGGCGTGGGGTAGCGCCGGGCGGCGAGGGCGCGGCCGACGTCGACCAGGCGCACCCACAGCGCGTCGATCGGGCGGGCGTGCAGCGCGCGCGGGTCGACGAGCAGGTGGCGCAGCGGGTCGTCGTCCGGTTGCGACGGCGCCTTCACCGTGCGGACCAGGTCGATCGACAGCAGGAACTGCCAGAGCGCGGCGTAGGCCGGGGTGCCCGCCGCGCGGATCTCCTCGACGGTGACCGTGCCGTCGGCCTCGCCGTCCTCGGTCCAGGCGCCCTTGACCCGGTAGGCGGCGTAGCCGGTGACCGTGGCGTCGGGCTCGGTGTGCAGCAGGTACCGCCGCTCGGGCGTGCCGGAGCGGTGGTCGTCCTCCTCGCGCAGCGCGCGGTCCCACCAGCGGTCGTCGCGCGCCAGGTTGCCCGGGACGAACCGGCGCACCCGGTCGTACAGGCCCACCGCGGCGGCCCGGTACTGCTCGACGGTCACCACGTCGACCCGCCCGCTGCCGACGCCGGTGCCCGGCCGCAGCCGCAGCCGGCCGACCGCGCCGGAGAGGTTGCCCCGCCAGGTGGCCGGCGCGTACCCGAACCGGCCGTAGATGGAGCCCTCCGAGGCCCACAGCGCGGCCACCGGCTCCCGGCCCTGCTCGTGCAGCTCGGTCAACTGGCGCCGCATGATCGCGGTCAGCACGCCGCGCCGCCGGTGGGTGGGGGAGACGCTCACCCAGGTGACCCCCGCCATGGGTACGACCGCGCCGGGCACCGTCATCTCCCGGCTGTAGACCCCCGACGTCGCCACCACCCGGTCGCCCTCCCACAGCCCGAGCGAGCGGTCCAGCTCCGCGTGCGCGGGGACGGCGTCGACGAAGGACCGCGGCGCCGGCTCGGCGAAGGCGGTGAACATGGCGCGGCTGAAGGTGGGCCACTCCTCGGCGGTGGCGGGCCGGAGGGCGTCGGCGAGATCGGTCACCCTCGCTGTCTACCGGCACCCTCCGACGGTCGCGAACGGGTTGTCGGACGCCGGTGCCACGATGCGCGCCGTGGCCGCCACCCCGGACGACGTCCGCGCCGTCGCCCTCGCCCTGCCCGAGACCACCGAGCGTCCGGCCTGGGACATGGCCTGCCTGCGCGTGCGGGACAAGATCTTCGCCTCGATGCCACCGGAGGAGACCTGGGTGGCGATCCGGCTGGCGGAGGGGGAGAACCGCGCGCTGGCGGCCGAGCGGCCGGCGGTGTTCTCCGTGCCGCACCACTACCGGAACTCGACGATGGTCGTGGTGGACCTCGCCGCGGCCGACCCCGAGGAGCTCGCCGAGCTGCTCACCGAGGCCTGGCGGCTGCGCGCCCCCGCCCGGCTGCGCGCCGCGTACGACGAAGCCGGACCGCCGCTCAGGCGCGGAGGTAGGCCAGGGTCGCCATCACCCGGCGGTGCTGGTCGTCGTCCTGGGTGAGGCCGAGCTTGGCGAAGATCCGCTGGGTGTGCTTCTCGACGGCGCCCTCGGTGACCACCAGCCGCCGGGCGATCGCGCTGTTCGAGGAGCCCTCCGCGATCAGCCCGAGCACCTCGCGCTCGCGCGGGGTCAGCCGCCGTACCGGGTCGTCGGCGCGTCGGCGGGCGAACAGCTGAGCCACGACCTGGGGGTCGAGCACGGTGCCGCCAGCGACGACGTCGGACAGGGCGCCCAGGAAGGAGTCGAGGTCGGTGACCCGGTCCTTGAGCAGGTAGCCGACCCCGCCGCGGCCGTCGGCGAGCAGCTCGTCGGCGTAGGCCACCTCGACGTACTGGGAGAGGACGAGCACCGCCGTCCCGGGGACGGTGGTCCGGGCCTCCACCGCCGCGCGCAGCCCCTCGTCGCTGTGCGTGGGCGGCATCCGGACGTCGACCACGGCGACGTCCGGGCGGTGCTCGGCCACCGCCCGGACCAGCGAGGGGCCGTCGCCCACGGCGGCGACCACCTCGCAGCCCTCCTCCTCGAGCAGCCGGACCAGGCCCTCCCGGAGGAGCACCGAGTCGTCGGCGATCACGACCCGCACGGCAGCTCCGCGACCAGCCGGGTGGGTCCGCCCCGTGGGCTGTCCACGGTCAGGACGCCGTCCACCGCGCGCAGCCGGTCGGCCAGCCCGGCCAGGCCGTGCCCGGGCGCGAGCACCGCACCGCCGGCGCCGTCGTCCTCGACGGTGACCCGCAGCGCCGGGCCGGCGGCCACGACGACCACCTGGACGGTGCACGCGCCGCTGTGCTTGGCCACGTTGGCCAGGGCCTCGCTGACCACGAAGTAGGCGGTGTTCTCCACGGCGGGGGCCAGCCGCTGCTCGGGCAGGTCGACCGAGAGCTCCACCGGCACGGGGGAGCGGGCGGCGATCGCGGCGAGCGCGGCGGCCAGGCCGCGGTCGGCGAGCACCGGCGGGGCGATGCCGCGGGAGAGGGCGCGCAGCTCCTCCAGCGCCTCCTTCGCCAGGACGGCGGCCTCGCCGAGCGTCGTGCGGGCGGCGTCCGGGTCGCGGTCGAGCTGCCGCTGGGCGCGGGAGAGGTCCATGCCGAGGCGGACCAGGTGCTGCTGCGGCCCGTCGTGGATGTCCCGCTCGAGCCGGCGCAGCGCGACCGCCTCGGCGGCGACGGCGGCGTCGCGGCCCTGCGCCAGCCGGCCGATCTCGGCCTGGGTGGCCGCCCGGGAGGTCAGCAGGGCCCGGCCGAGCTGGGCCTGCAGCAGCGCCGTCGCGCGGACGACGAACGGCAGCAGGACGGCGAAGACGACCCCGATCGCGGTGTACAGCAGGATCCGCGACCACGGCGACGACTCGAACCCGAGCAGCTCGAGCAGGTCGGTGTTGTCCGGGTCGGCCGACGCGTCGGGCAGCGCCCAGTCCCAGAGGCCGTAGGTGAGACCGCCCAGGGCCCCCGCCCAGAACGTCACCGTGACGACGAACCCGAGGATCGCGAACGGGAACCGCAGAACGGCGTGCAGCACGTCGAGCCAGCACTGCGGGTCACGCAGCGGCGTCGTCAGCCGGCGCACGCGGCCGCCCTCCCCGCCACGCAGGTAGGCCGGGGAGGGCACCGGCCGGCCCAGCACCCCGGGCAGGAAGGCGCGTTCCACGGCGGCCAGGCCCCGGGCGGCCAGCAGGGTGGCCGCCAGGACGGCGACCCCCACCCACACGACGAGCAGGCCCGTGCCGGCCGACAGGCCGGTCACGACGAGGACGAACGCGGCGATCGCCAGCGGGAAGGCGAGCAGCGAGTAGCCGGTGTCGACGCCGAGCTGGCGCAGCCACCCGGACGGGCGGGCGCTCGAGGTCGGGGACACGGTCGGCAGGACGGCGGTGTCGGTGGTCATGCCGTCGAGCCTCGCCGCGGGAGGGGCTCGGACCCATCCCGCCAGCCGGTCGATCGGGTGTCGGGCTGGCCCGACAGGGGTGCGGTGCTCATGTCGCGGCCGATGCTCGTGGCGCGGCAGGGCCGTGTCCAGCACCCCGCCCCGTTAGGGTCCCCGGCAGCCGAGCGCGTCGCTGTCGTCGCGCCCCCGCGCGACCGCACGCCCGGCGGGGGAGGGAGCCGTGCGCTCCAAGACAGCGCCGATCGTGATGGCCGCCGCACTGCTCGCGGGCGGCTGCAGTTCGTTCACCGAGGACACCGACGCCGAGGCCGGGGAGTCCCTGCGCGTGGGGACGTCGGCCCCCGACGCCGAGTTCACCCTCGTCGCCGACGAGGACCCGGCCGCATCGGCCGCGTCGGCCAGCCGCGCGCTGTTCGACTCCGCGGAGGTGGTCGTGGTCGCCCGCGACGGCGACGCGGCCGGCACGCTGCTGGGCGCCTCGGCCGCGGTCGGCCTCGGCGCCCCGCTGCTGGTGCAGCCCGCCGACGGCGGGGCGGCCGACGCGCTCACCGGCGAGCTGGACCGCCTGGGCGCGACGACGGTGCTGGCCGTGGGCGAGGCCGAGGGGCTCGGCGATGGGCTCGACGTCGTCGCCGTCCCCGCCGCGCCGGAGGCGGTCGCCGAGGCGACGGGGCTGGACCTCGCCGAGACGCGCGAGGTGGACGGCGACGCCGCGGCCGGGGCGGTCGCCGAGCTGGACCCGGACGACCCGGTCGCCCTGCAGGCGCCCGGGGACGCACCCGGTGCGGACGGCGACGTGACGGCGCTGCCGGCGGTCGAGCGCGCCGAGCCGCTGGACGGCACCCTGGTGCTCGCCGCCGGCACGCCGGAGTCCGTGGCCGGGATCGCCACCGCCCGGGCCGCCGGGGCGCGGGTGCTGCTGACCGGCGGCGCGACCGACCCGCGGGCGTCGGCCGAGGTGGTGGAGGCGCTGGCGGACGGCTCGGGCTCGGTCGTCGCCCTCGGTGCGGGGTTCGCCGCCGAGGACGGGCTGGACTGGAAGCTCGCCACCGCCGCCACCGGGGAGCAGCTGCCCGGAGGTGGCCAGCTGCTGTTCCCGGAGCACTTCCTGGTCGCGCTCTACGGGCACCCGGGCAGCGGTGCGCTGGGCGTGCTCGGCGAGCAGGACCCGCAGGCCTCGGTGGAGCGGGCTCGCCAGCACGCGGCGCCCTACGAGGGGCTGGTCCCCGACGCCACCGTCGTCCCGGCGTTCGAGGTCATCGCGACCGTGGCCTCGGAGTTCGCCGGCCCGGACGGCAACTACTCCACCGAGACCGACGTCGAGCAGCTGCGGCCGTGGGTGGAGGCGGCGGGGGAGGCCGGGCTCTACGTCGTCCTCGACCTGCAGCCGGGCCGCACCGACTTCGTCACCCAGGCCGAGCAGTACCGGTCGCTGCTCGAGCTGCCCTACGTGGGCCTGGCGCTGGACCCGGAGTGGCGGCTGGCGCCCGGGCAGGTGCACCTGACCCAGATCGGGTCGGTGTCGGTCGACGAGGTCAACCAGGTGGTGACCTGGCTGGCCGACCTCACCCGCGAGAACGCGCTGCCGCAGAAGCTGCTCGTGCTGCACCAGTTCCAGGTGCGGATGATCCCCGAGCGGGAGCGGCTGGACACCTCCCGCGACGAGCTGGCGGTGCTCGTGCACGCCGACGGCCAGGGCTCGCAGGGGGACAAGCAGGCGACCTGGCAGGCGCTGCGGCAGACCGACCCGGACGCCGTGTACTGGGGGTGGAAGAACTTCTACGACGAGGACGCCCCGATGCTCAGCCCGGAGGAGACGATCGCGCAGGTCAACCCCCGACCTGAGCTGATCAGCTACCAGTAGCGCCCGGCCCCTCCCGTTTCGTCGGTGCCCTGTGGTCTGCTGTCGCGGCCGTCGAGTCGAGGAGGCCCCGTGACAGTCGTCAGCGAAGAGCTCGATCCCCGCCTGCTGGAGCACCGGCGGGAGCTCACCGGCTACTGCTACCGGATGCTGGGATCGGCGTTCGACGCCGACGACGCCGTCCAGGAGACGATGGTCCGTGCCTGGCGGGGGCTGGCCGACTTCGAGGGGCGGTCGGCGCTGCGGTCGTGGCTCTACCGCATCGCCACCAACGTGTGCCTCGACCAGCTCTCGGGGCGGCAGCGCCGGGCCCTGCCGATGGACCTGACCGGCTCTCCCTGGCAGCCGGTCGAGGCCTCGCTGGCCGCGCGCAAGCCGTCGTCGGCCTGGGTGGAGCCGGTGCTCGACCGCCAGGTGGTCGCCGAGGACTCCGACCCGGCCGACCAGGCGGTGCAGCGGGAGTCGATCCGGCTGGCGTTCGTCGCCGCGCTGCAGCACCTGCCGCCGCGGCAGCGCGCCGTCCTGCTGCTGCGCGAGGTGCTGCGGTGGAAGGCCGACGAGGTCGCCCAGCTGCTCGACACCACGGTCGCCTCGGTGAACAGCGCGCTGCAGCGCGCCCGGGCCACGCTGGCCGACGTCGGCGGGGAGATCGACCCCGCGCCACTGGACGACGACGAGCGCGACCTGCTCGACCGCTACGTCGACGCCTTCGAGCGCTACGACATCGACGCCTTCGTCGCGCTCCTGCACGAGGACGCCACCCAGCACATGCCGCCGTTCGAGATGTGGCTGCGCGGGGCGGAGGACATCGGCACCTGGATGCTCGGGCCGGGCTCGGGCTGCCGCGGGTCGCGGATCCTCGCCACGCGGGCCAACGGCGCGCCGGCGTTCGCGCAGTACCGGCCGGTGCCGGGGGGTGGACACGCTCCGTGGGCGCTGCACGTGCTCGAGGTGCGGGACGGCCGCATCGCCCACATCTCGAGCTTCCTCGACCTCGACAACGACCTGTTCCGCCGGCTGGGCCTGCCCACTGAGCCGGCCTGACGCTGCTTCTGTGGGGCCAACGGACGGCTCCACCGCGACGACGGCGCAGGGGCGCCCCGGACCCCGGCGCCACTGAGGGCCGGGGTCCGGGCGAGCGGGGTCGGTCAGAACCCTGCCTGGTTCACCCCGTACTCGGCCTGCGCGGCGGTGAAGCCCTGGGGCTGGACCCGCGGTGGGGGCCGCGGTCGTCTGCGCCCGAGGCCTACCCGTGGACGACGCAACGTCGTCTACGTCGTCACGTTGGTCCACACGGTGCCGATGTTCTCCTCACCGCCGCCTTGAGTCGTTGCGAGGAGGCAAGCGCTCAGCGAAGTCCCCGAGGCGGTGAAGGAGAAGGTCTGGCTCACCTCGCTCTCGGCGCCCAGGTGCACCGCCTGGGTGAACGGCCTCGACGTTCCTTCCTCGACGAGGAAGAGCCCCTCTCCCCGGTTCACCCGGTCTGCCCCATCCCGTGAGGTCACGGTCGCGGTGCCCGAGACCTCGTTCCCTGGCTCGAACGTGGCGACGGTGAGCGTGTGTGGACAGGTCGTGGTGACGACGGGCACCGTTCCCGCCGCCGCCACGGGCGCAAGCACGACCGCCGCTGCCGTGGTCGTGGCGAAGACCGCGACCGCTGGGATTGCTACAAGACGTTTCCTCAAGGCCATCGCCCCCTGGCGCTGTAGCGGATTGTCGCCCGCCGATGACCAGCCTCGGATCCCGTCCCTCGCTCGCGGTGGCACAGCTCACGGGCGACAGGACGAACACCGTACTAGCGCCGGCCCGGCACGTCTCCATCCGGGCGTGCGCGGTCTGTGCACCTTCGTGCGTTCGGGAGCACCGGTCGCCTAGGGCCTGGAACGACCGTTCCGGGGCCTCTCCAGCGATCCTCGAGGAAGCGAGACAGGAATCCCGACCTGCGACGACGCGTGGAGCGGGTGACCGGGATCGAACCGGCATGGCCAGCTTGGAAGGCGGGACCCTGTAGGCCCGTCTGCGCTGGTCGGGGGCTTGCTTCGGCCCCTCAGAGGGCCCGGCGTGACCACTGTGTGACCAATCGCCCCTACTCCGGCCGCTCGTCGTCGTCGGGTGCCTCGGTGACCGCGCCGAGCATGGCGTCGAGTGCGTCGGCGATGTCGGCGTCCCGGTCGTCGGCGGCGTGCTGGTAGAGGAGGGCGGCGGCGGGGGAGGAGTGGCCGAGCCGGCGCATCAGCTCCTTGGTGGTGGCGCCGGTGGCCGCGGCCAGGGTGGCGCCAGTGTGGCGGAGCTCGTGCGGCCGGACTGCCGGCAGGCCGACGGCGTCGGCGGCGCAGCGGACGGTCGAGCTCCAGTTGCTTCAGGCGGCGTAGCCGCCGGATCGCTGCGTTGCCGTGGACCGGCTGCTTGCTCGTCAGCGAGCCGACGCGTCGGCTGGCCTGTTGTAACCCTAATGTGGCGCCAACGATCGGGTCGGGGTGCCGATGGAAGCGTGTCGGCCTAATGATCGGGTAGTCAGGTGCATCGATAAAGCAACTACGATCATTCGGATTGAGGAGTTTCGTGACGGCGGCGCCCTCGCTCACTGTCAACGCGACCAAGCTATCTGCGGACGTGCAGGCTGGGAAGCGGGTGGCGCAAAGCGTGAATTGGCTCGTTCACAACTCTTCGAAGTTGCGCAATTGGGAGACTGTCGAAGATTGGGCCGTCTCCACTGATGCTCAGGGCCCGATCGGTCACCACTTGGTGACCGTCCGCGCCGAGATGGCGCGACAGTTGTGGACGCGGCACTTGTTTGTAGGAGTGACCGTGCTTGATGAGTTGCTCTGGACGGCAGTCCGCAACGGAGAGACCAGTCCCGTTGACGCGGTTGTTCGTCAGCTTGTCGGTAGCCGGGCACTGGAACCAGCGTACGTTCTCTATCCGCTATACGGACTCGGTCTTCGGCGCGCCAACCTGCTACTCGATAAGAGCTCGGTAACGACCGAGGGGCTCGCGCGAAAGTTCGGTATAGCAGTGACTTCCCAGACATGGGACATGGAATCGATCGGTGCCTGGCTGGAGCAGGTCCACGACTGGTTCGGTGTCAAGGGTGGGGTGCCGCTGGGGCTGCTGCAGCATTGGGAGCGCAGCCGGGCTCCGTGGCTACGCCGTAATCCACTCTTGGCTGTCAAGATTACCGCGGTCAGCGGCACGTATTACGAGAATCAACGCCTAATCACCGATCGACTTCACATTGCAACCTCATTCTTAGCTGGTCTTGCGGTCACGCAGCCTGCGGTCGAGGACCCGCGAGAAGTCATGTTCACTACCAGTACGGTGAACAACTTCGCCACCCGAGACATTGGGCATTACTTCGTGATGAACGGACGTACCGACCCGCAAGGGGTCCTTGCTGGAGACGCCGTGCCCATGAACGTGGATGCGGACTATTTGGGTGAGCTCTCCGACCTGCCAGTGATCCTCGACTCAGATCATTGGAACAAGCGTGCCGACGAAGGCGAGGATCTTTGGCGCGCCCTTAATGCTCTAGGTGAGATCAATCTGCAGACTAGAGTGTCCCGGCCGTCGGTGGCACGAACGGCGAAGGGTAGGACTGCGCGCAAGCTATTTACTTCGCTCGACTATTTCCGACGGAGCCTGGGCGTCAATCGCTGGTATGCGACTGTTAGCCTCGGCACCGCCTTTGAGATGCTCCTCACGAGCCACTACCAAGCGGGCGTTACGGCTCGCCTGCAGAGGCGAGCCACCCTGTTGACTGGTAGTTCAGCTGACGGCGACGTAGTGCGCCGCTTGTACGAGGCTCGCTCAAGATTGGTGCATGAAGGCCTGGCACCACCCGATGACCTTCCCCTCCTCGAGGCGCAGCGCATCTTCGTCGACTGCCTCGTGAAGGTGGGCGATGGACTTTCGCGTCTGAGTCGTATCGATGACGATCCTCTGAAGACGATCACTGGTGACGTGCGGGAGCAAGGTTTCGTGGATCGAATCCGCCAGGCCTCTATGCGGATCAGCACTTGGTTAAGGTTGCGCGAGCCGTTCCCCCAATAATACTTGGAGTTGTCGCTGGTGGGCTGGTTAAGTCCAGCGAGCTAGTGGCACCCAAGACAGGGAAGGCGAATCGGCTGAATCGCCGGGATCGCAACTGACAACGAGACGGACGGGCTAACGGTCGCCCCAAGACTTCTCCCTATCCTGGGTAAGACTCGAGCTGGGCAATACGACCTCCTCAATCAATCTTCCACGTCCATTGCCTTCACCTCCGATGTCCCCGGGTGCTGTCATCCGGGGTGGCTGTGACAGCGCCCAGCATGGCGTCGAGAGCACGGGCGATGTCGGCGTCCCGGTCGTCGGCGGCGTGCTGGTAGAGGAGGGCGGCGGCGGGGGAGGAGTGGCCGAGCCGGCGCATCAGCTCCTTGGTGGTGGCGCCGGTGGCCGCGGCCAGGGTGGCGCCGGTGTGGCGCAGCTCGTGCGGCCGGACTGCCGGCAGGCCGATCGCGTCGGCGGCGCGGCGGAAGGTCGAGTTCCAGTTGCTGCGGGCGAGGTAGCCGCCGGAACTGGTGGCGAACAGGAGGGCGTCCGGAGCAGCGGGGACGTGCTTCTCCAAGTGGTCCTCAAGTACGGCCGCGACCGCGGCGGGCAGGGTCACGATTCGATGTCCTGCGTCGGTCTTGGGTTCGCCGACCACCCACCGGCCGCCGACGCGGCGGACCGAGCGCTCGACGCGCAGCCGTCCGCCGGGCAGGACGTCGGACCGGCGCAGTGCCGTGGCCTCGCCGAACCGGAGACCGCCGAAGGCCAAGACCAAGACGAGTGCGCGGTAGCGCTCGGTCCTCCGGTCTCGCCCCAGTTGCTCCGCCAGCTGGAGCGCCTCCGCTGCCGTGAGCGCCCGGGAGGGGCGGGCGGCCTTGGGCGTTCCGGCGCCGCGCAGCCGGCAGGGGTTGGACGGGATAGCCTCGTCGGCGACTGCGATGTTGAGGACGGCGCGCAGGAGCCGGTACGACTGGGCCAGCGCTGTCGGGCCTGTGGTCCGGCCCGCCGTGGCGTGCCACGAGCGGACGGCGGCCGGCGTGACTTCGTCGACGGGAACGTCGGCCCATGGCTCGGCGAGGTGATGACGCCACAGCGACGCGTAGAGGATGCGGGTGCTCTCGCGGAGATCAGTGCGGGCGAGGTAGTCCTCGGCGTACTCACCGACTGTCCGGCGACTTGCGTTCGGGGCACGCCAGCTCTTGCGGAGGAGGTCGGTCTGCTGGCTCGCCAGCCAGGCCCAGGCATCGGCCTTGGCAGCGAAGACCTTCGCGTAACGCCGACCGTCGGGGCCGAGGTACCGGGCGCGGAAACGGCCGCTCGGCAGCCGGTCCACCGACCCGAACGTCCGCTTGGCCACGCCGCGACCTTGGCGGAAGCGTCAGCGGTAGTCCGTTGAAATCATCGCTGGCTGGGGATGCGGCCGGCATCCACAAAAGCGTCTAGCGTCGAGCGCTCCAGGCGCACATACTTGCCGACTTTGACGTAGCTGATCCGGCGCTCGGTGATGAGCCGGCGGATGAACCGCTCCCCGGTGCCGAGATACTCGCCCGCTTGTGCGACGGTCAACAGCGGGTTGGCGGAGGAGCGCCGCTCGTCGATCTTCTGGTGCGCCGTCATGACGAAAGCCTGGGCAGCAGTCTCCAGTCAGCCTCCAGGGCCGTCTCGCCCCGGGAGGCCAACGCACGACGGTGTCCCTAAGCGGCCCACTATGGGTCAGCGATGAAGGTAGCGCTTGCTTTAGCGGGACGGCCCATGTGGGCCGCTAGGCCACGTCATGCAATGTCTGAAGGAGCACCTGCGGAAGTGTGCGCATCGCTTCGTCCAACGCGCCTTCGATGGGAGACGCATCTGCACTCGCGTCGATAGAAATGAGATGCGCCCAGGCCTTTGGCTCATACCGAGACAGCATCGAGAGTCCGTAGAGAATGCCGTACCAAAGCAGCAGTGGGTGAGCAGGTAGAGTGGATGAGCCCACGGAGGGAAAGGCATACGTCAGGCCTTGGTAGTTGAAGACACGGTTCAAGATGTCTTTGAGCTCGGCCTCTGCAGAGGTCGAACGTCCGAGCAAGATAGGTATCTCGAACTCCTCTGCCGACACCATCGTCGCGCCGATTGGATTGCCCTCCGGCATGGCGAAGGACCAGCCCTGCAAGGTCGGAAAGCGGTTCAAATACGCGGACACCGCGCTTCTTTGCGCTTTGATCGCCTTCGCAAGGTCGCCCGACGCCCCATCCTCAAGGAACTCGGTCTGCATCAAGCCACTTGGCAAGGGTGCGATACGGACTCGGGTGCGCTGGCTGCGGAGGACCATCCCGTCCTCGGCTCGTAGAACGAGCGGAGCGTCCTCTCCCATGCCCGTGAGCGGCGCCAACTCCATCGCCGGGACGAGGCACCAAAGGTCTCCCAGGGCGGTCGCCGAAGGAAGCGAAGCGGCACCGAGAATTCGTGCTAGCCCGGTGAACGTGTCCCGTCCACTGTCCTGTAGCTCCAACGACGCAATGCCTGTGCGAACGACTCCTTGCATAGGGCCGACCCTGAGTCCGTGGCCGCCTGCGAGTCGCCACTCGTCATGTCTCGCCGAGAGGCTGGCAGCGGCGACGGACCGAGCCGCCTGGCTGAGTCCATAGAACAGAAGGACTGGCTTCGTCGCTGGGCCCACAGCTTGGGCGGCCGCGAAGAACTGTTCGGCCTGTTCCATGGCCGCTCCGAAGACGGCCTTCCTGTCCCCGCGCCTCGCGGCACCGGGGGGCTCGTGGCGGATGGTTCGCAACTGCCGCCAAGCAACCGCCGGAGGAGTCGCCAGCAGATCCCGATAGGTCGGCCCAGTCGGTCTAGTCACTTTGCCAAGCTACTGGTAGTGATCTCGATCCATGCTGTGAACCGTTCCCCTTGACGTGTTTACGGGCCGGTGCGCGCAGCCCTCAACAGACCTCAGCGCCACCGTCCATCGGCTTCGGTCCTCCGAAGCGGAGCGCACGGCGGACGTTCGGGCGCGGCTCGACGACATCGGCCGCTGGCAGCAACGAAGTCTCTTAGGCCGCCCTCATGACTGGTGTCCCTAAGCGGCCCACTCAGGGACACCGGCGATCGTCCGGTCCGGCGTCCTACCGATGCCTTCAGCACGAGCAGCTCACCGTTCAGCGCTGTGGGCGTGGGCGGTCGGTGCGCTACTCGTCCCGGCGGCAGATGGGACGACAGCCGCGCTGGGTCAGGACTTCTTGCCGCCCTTCTTGCCGCCCTTCTTCCCCAGCTCGCTCTGTGCGGCCGAGCTCTTGCGCGGGTTCGTCTTCCCTTCCTTCTTCGCCTTGGCGTTCGCCTTCTTGGCTGTGGCGCTGCCCTTACCGCTCTTCTCGGCCATGCCGACCTTCCAGTCGGGGGCTGCCGTCCAGGTGCGGACGGCCAGGGGGGTGCCACTACCCCCAGCAGACCATCCCGTACACCCGGTCCGGGAGGACCAGCGGCCGGCCGGACCACCGTCCCCCGGACGCTGTCGATGTCCCATAGGCCGCCTTTAGGGACGCGACCTCAGGCGTCCCCGCGGCCCTGGAGATGTGTCGCTTGACCCCAACCTGCCGGGTTCCGCGATCTCAAGATCCCCGACCGACACACCTCATGCACTGTCGGCTGGAGGACCTCGCACCGGCCCAACGGCACTGACCCGGCGATCCCAGCAGCGCGCAGCCGGATCCGAGATGCAAGAGGTGTGCCGTCTAGTGATCTTGATGATTGTGCTGCGCCTTCCGCTGGACTGGTCACCTTTAGCCCACGGTCACAGCTTGACTTGAACACCTCCTGGTCGCCCATTCGCCGGTGCTGATGCCGGTGTGCCTGATCAATCCCACGCCGACGAGGGACCGGAGCAGGAGGGACGGCCCTCCCGGCGAAGCGCGTCGGTCCGGCCGGTGCCCGCCTGCCGTAAGAGCGGCCTTCGCCAACGGATAGGCGCGGACCGGGCACCGGCTCCAGTTGGAGTCCAAAGCCGTCGCAGACACGGTCTTCGCTAGCCCTGGCAGCTGACGGCCGCAGCGGTCCGGAGACAACGAGAGGATCTCCGCCAGCCACACCTCAGGAGTCTCGTAGCGTGGGCGGCCGCGGCAGCGCCCCTCAAGACGCCGCCGACGGGAGGAGGCGACGCATGGGTGCGGCGGAGTCCAACGCCGGTGACGACTTCCACTTCTGGTGGGCCGCGAGCCGTGCGCTGGCCCTCATCGAGCCCGGCACGCACAGCCGGCTGCTGGTCGTCGAGGGGCTCAGCGTTGTCGACGACGCCGACGACCAGTACGAGACCGTCGACCTCGCCGAGTACTTCGCCGGCGAGGACTTCGACGACGCGACGGCCGTCGTGCTCTCGCAGCTGAAGTACAGCACCCGTCATCCCGCCCAGGCGTGGACCGTGTCCCGGCTGTGCGAGAAGCGGCGGGCGACCGGATCCACCGGGACGCCGCGGTCGGTGATCGCGGATCTCGCCGCCGCGTTCCGGCCGCTGGTCGAGGCTCACGGCCGGGAGTTGGTGCTGAAGAAGCTGAAGATCCAGTTGGTCAGCAACCAGCCCGGCGATCCGACGCTGCTGGCCAGCGTCGCCGCGGCCGCGGAGTGGGCCTGGTCGCAGCCGTCGGCCGCCCGCCGCGACGCGTTGCTCCGCGCGCTGCCTCCCAAGCAGGCCGAGGTGATCCGGGCGCTGTCCAGGGCGGTGGGCTCGCGCCTGACCAGCAGCGAGTTCTGCGACTTCATGGCCGTCCTCGACCTGACCCAGACGGGGGCGCTGCACCGCGCGGCGCTCGCCCGCAGCGTCCGGGCGAGCGCATCGGAGCTGACCGCCGGCCGCGGATCGGACTCCGCCCGGCGGCTGTTCGAGCTGGTTCGGCGCGAGGCGATGCCCGAGGCTCAGCGAAGGGGGCTGCGCGACGTCGACGTCCTCGCAGAGCTCGGTGTCGGCGACGCCCAGGACCTCTACCCAGCCCCGCCGCGGCTGCCGGACGTCCCCGACCCGCTGCCCACCCCGGGCGCCGCCGCGATAGCCCGGGCGGTCCTCGAGCACCCCGGCTGGATCATCGTCGCGCACGGGCCGGCGGGAACCGGGAAGACGACCGCGCTGCGGCAGGTGCCCGAGCGCCTGCCCCGCGGGTCGACGTTCGTGCTGTTCGACTGCTACGGCGGGGGGGAGTACCTGAGCTCCGGCGAGGAACGGCACACCCCCCACCGGTTCGTCGTCCAGCTCATCAACGACCTGGCGCAGCGCTGCGGTACCCCGCTGCTGCTCCAGCCACCACGGCTGGAGGAGGAACTGTGGCGGTACCTGTCCCGCACGCTGAACCGCGCGGTCGCCACCCTCGATCCCGACGCGCTCCTCGTGATCGGCGTCGACGCCGCGGACAACGCCGCGATCGCCGCCGACGAGCGGGGCGATCGCGGCTTCCTGCCCGGTCTGCTCCGATTGCCCCTGCCCCCGCGGGTCGCCGTGGTCCTCACGGCGCGCACCCACCGCATCGACACGACGGGCGCCGGGTCCGCGCCGCGGGTCGAGGTGTGTCCCTTCGATGCCGATGCCTCCGCCCGCCACCTGCGGCGCCGGCGCCCGGAGGCGTCCGACGACGACGCCGCCGTCTTCCACGCGCGCACCGGCGGGAACCCGCGGACCCAGTTCTACGCGCTGGCCGAGGCGGACGCCGACGGCCGGGACGTGCCCGCGCTGTTGAAGGCGTGCCGGCGCACCCCGGAGGCGTTGTTCGAGGATTTGCTCGACTCCGCGCTGCAGGGCCGTGCCACGGCGGCGACGGGGCAACGCTGGCTGGCCCTCATGCTGGCGCTCGCCCGGCCGGTCAGCATGGACGTGCTGGCCGCCGCGCTCGACGTGGACGTCGACGCGGTGACGGCGTTCGCGGGCGGACTCACCCCGGGCGTGGAGGTGATCGACGGCGCGATCCAGTTCCGGGACGAGGACTTCGAAGCCTACGTCCGCGACCGCGTCGACCCGACCGATGTGATGGCAGCCCACGGGCGGCTGGCGGAGCTGTTCCTGGACAGACGCGACAGGGACGCGGACGCGGCGGCGCACGTCGCCGATCACCTGTTCGACGCCGGCCGGCTGGACGAGGTGATCGAACTGGTGCTCGCGGAGGGCGAGCCGCGGGGGATCGCCGACGGCTTCCGGCGGGAGCAGGTGCAGGGCCGGCGGCTGGACCTCGCCGCCCGGGCGGCGGGCGAGCGCGGGGATGCCGCCGCCGCCGTCCGGATCGCTGCCCGCGGATGCGACACCGCCTCCCGGGTCGACACCCTGTCGCGGCTGGTCGAGACCCACCTCGACCTGGTGGCGCGGTACGCGGACGTAGAACTGCTGCGGGCCTACGCACTGCGCCAGAGCCGAGATCCATGGCTCGGGCCGCTCCTCATGCGGCTGGCGGCCGCCCTTGCCCGCGACCCCGAGCGGCACCCCTCGGCCCGCTCCACCATGGAGGCCGTCGAGGCGTGGCTGCACCGGTGGGCGGCCGGCCGGGACGACGAGACCCGGCACTGGGACGTCGACGACGACGACGTGGCCGCGGGTGCTGAGGCCGTCTACCGGCTCGACGGGACCGACGCAGCCATCGCCTGGCTGCGTCGGTGGCGCCCCGTGACGCTGATCCTGGATGCCGTCGAGGGGCTGGCCGAGCGCCTGGCTGGCGAGATAGACCTGGAGGACGCCCGCGAGTTCCTCCGGGTGCACCGCGTCCCGCGGCGGGCGCAGGCTCCGATCCTGGCCCACGTCTCACACCCGACCGCCCAGCCAGCAGGCGGTGCCGCCTGGCTCGACGAGGTGATCCCCGCCCTGCTCGCAGCCGACGCCGGACGGCCGAGACCGTGGCACACGCGGCTGCTCGACGCGGCGCTGCGCCACGGCGATCGGCGGACGGCCGCAGCCCTCGCGCGGCACTGGTCCCGCGAGCTGCCCGCCTCCAGATGGGCGTTCGCGACCCCCGACGCGGAGGGCGTCTCGATCCTCCGCTGTCACGCGGCCGCGGCCGCCCTGTCCGGGCAGGACCTGGCCACGGATGGGCTGGTCCCTGCCGTCCTGCGCCCGGAAGTGCGCGACGATGGCCAGGACCACGACCCGCGGAGCCGTGACCGTGCGGAGTGGCTGGACCCCGTGGCACCGCTCGCACGGACCGCCGAACTCGCCGCCCGCGCCGTCGCGGGCGACGCCGTGACCGATCGGGTCGCCGACCTCGTCGAACACGAACTGGTGCGCCGACTGGAGACGGCCGGGCATCGGTGGTTCACCTACGACCGGTCCTTCCGCACCTGGGCCGCCCTGGCTGCCGAGGCTGTCGCCGACGCCGGGGCTCCGGAGCGGCTGCTGCACAAAATCGTCGACGCGGCCCCGAGACTGCTCCGCGACGGAGCCCCGCAGTCGTGGCTGGACCTCGCCGAGGTCCTCGTCGTCCGCGGCATGCACACAGCTTTGGCCGCGGAGCTGTGCCTCCGGGCCGCTACCCGCGCTCGGACCGACGTGTACTCCGCGCCCGACCGGCTGGAGCTCCTCGCCCGCGCCGCCGAGGTCGCCGGGCGGATCGACGCGACACTCGGCCGGCAGATCTTCGATCAGACCGTCGACGCGGCGACCGGCGTCAACGACGACGCCGCCCAGCTGCTCTCGGTGCATGCCGACCTGGCCGATCGCGCCGCCGTCCCGGCGACCGAGAGGACGCGGCTGGCCAACGCGTTGATCCGCGTCGCCGAGCGCGTCGCCCCGCACGTGACCGATTCCGCGGTCATGCCGTACGCGGCGATCGCCCACGCCGCCGCTCGGCTCGACGCCGGCGTCGGGCTGGCCGCCGCGAGCCGGTGGGACGACGAGGCGCGTGCGGCACTCGCCGCCATCCTCCCCGCCGCGCTCACCGGGGCGGTCGACGGCGGAGCTGTCCCGGCCGCCCACGCCCTCGCGCTCGACCACCTCGTCGAGCGCGACGAGGTGCGCCTCGACTACCAGCTGGGCCTGGTGGCCCGGCTGGCGACCGTCGGCGCCGCCGGCACCGCCGCCGCCCGTGTCGCGCTGGTACGTGCGTCGCGCTGGCTGCGACACCACGTGCCGGCGGCCCTCCAGCCGCAGTTCGCTGGCCAGCTCCTCGACGCCGCGGACGACGGCGGCCTCGGGGGAGCCGTGCGCGCCGAGCTGGCCCCCGTCTGCGCGCTCACGCGCCCGGACGAGCAGGTGGACGGCGACAGCGACCGGCCGGCTCGCACCTGGCTCGGGGGCGACGTCCCGCCGGCCGCCCAGGCGCTCCTCGACGCCCCGGGCACGCGGGGATGGTCGACGCTGGCCGACGACGTCGCCGCGCTGGCAGAGGCGCACGTCGCCGCCGAGCCGCTGCGATCTTTCGTCGAGGCAGTCACGGGCGCGGTGCCCGTGGGGGAGCGGCTGGACGCACTCACCGCGGTCGCGGCGCTCCCGGGCCGGCCGGGCGTGGACACCGCGGTCCCGGTCCTGGCCGATCTCGTCGACCGCTGGCGCGACTGGCCCGGGGTCAGCGCCTGGGCGGCCGATGCGCTGCCCGGCTTCCTCGGCCGCTTCCTGACCGAGCTGGCCTGGCGTCACGATCCCGGCACCTTGCTGCACCAACTCCGCAGGATCGCCAACGATACGACGGTGCGCCGCGCCGTCCTCGCGGCGCTGCCGACCGCCCGGCCGCACCTGACCGCGCATGGCTGGCGAACGATCGCCGCTGTGCTCGGCGGGCTGTGCGCTCCGGCGGAAGCCGCGACCGCGCTCGCCGGACTGTTCGCCGACGCCGCGGACGACGCAGATGACGCGGTTGAGGTCACCGGTGGCGTCGGCGCCGCCGGCGGCCCGGGGCCCGAGCCCGTCGTCATGCTGCTGTGGAGCGCCTGCGGACATCCACGCCGGCAGATCCGCTGGCGGGCCGCGCACGCCGTCCGGGAGTTGCTCACCACGGCCGACGCCGGTGCCGTCGACGCGCTCACGGCGGCGCTGGTCGGGTGCCTGGACCTCTCCGATCCCGGGCCGTACCGCAGCCGTGACCTGCACTTCTACCAGCTGTCGGCTCTCGCGGCGATGCTCACCGCGCTGGCCCGCGTCGCCGCCGACCGACCGGCGCTGCTCCGGCCGCATGCCCCCACGCTGGTGAGGCTGGCGACCAGCCGGGACCTTCCGCACGCCCAGATCCGGGAACTCGCCCGCTCCGCCGCGCTCGCCATCGGCGGCCACCCGACCGCCGATGACGGCGAGCTCCGCTTCACGAACCGACCGATCGGGTGCCTGCTCGGCCGCCGGCACAGCCAGCCCTGGGGCGACCGGCAGATGTCTGACGACCGGCGGTACCGCTTCGAGCCCCTGGACACGATCCCGTACTGGTACGCCCCCCTCGCGCGCGTCTTCGACGTTCCGGTCGACGACGTCGCCGAGCGGGCCGAACGGTGGATCCTCGATCGGTGGGGTCTGAGCGAGGACGACTGGTGGACCGACACCCGCGACCTGCGCGACGAGCGGTCCTGGAACCGGACGAACCACCGGCACGGTTCCATCCCGCCGGAGGAGAACCTCCGGCTGTACCTGGAGTACCACGCGATGCTGGCGGCGGCCGGCGAACTGGTCGACGCCGGTCGGCCGGCGCTGGTCGACCAGTGGGATGACGGGGACCCGTGGCAGGAGTGGCTCGAGCAGCATCTGCCCCTCGCCAGCGGTCTGTGGCTCGCCGACCTGCGCAGCCCGGTGCCGGTGGAGCCGGGGTTGTTCGGGCAGCTTCCGGCGCTGGATGAGTGGGACGACCCGACTGACGGCGAGTTCGACCACGCCCTCGGACTCGACGACGGACACCTGCCGGAGAGGGTCATCGTGGCAGGCGGCACCGACATCAGCCGGTCCGGAGCGTACGGCGACGTCTCCATCCGGTCGGCCCTCGTTGGCCCGGATCACGCCGCCGATCTGCAGCGCGCCCTCGCCGCGGCCTCCGACCCGATGGACTGGAAGCTGCCCGACGAGGCCGAGGACGAGTTCGAGGTGGACCATGGCCCGTTCGTGCTGCGTGGCTGGCTGGCGCCGGCCCGCGACGGGCGTCACACCATGGACGAACACGACCCGTACGCGCACGAACTGCGCCCCTCCCGTCCGCTGCCCGGACATCGGTTTCGCGACGCTGTGGGCGCCACACCCGACGCGACCGGCCTCGCCCTGCTCAATCCCGCGGGAGCCGAGGTGGCCCGCGCGGAGCAGTGGGCCGACGACGACGCCGTCGACGACGACAGGCCGAGCTCGGCCGGCTACCGCGTCCGGGTCGACCGCGGGACGTTGCTACAACACCTCACGGACACTGGCACCAGCCTGATCGTGGAGGTTCGGATTGGACGGCACCGACGCAACCGGGACCTCGACGACTACCGGCCGTCCCGCAGCCGCATCTACCTCATCGACGCCGCCGGCGACATCACCGTCCGCTGACCCCGTCACCGCCCTCGGTGAGCGAATCCTTGCCGAGCTCCGCGGCGACCGGACCAACCGGACCCTCACCCGCTGGCTCGCCCACCACACCGCCGGCCTCGTCGACGCCGCCGAACGCGCCCGGACGGCCGGCGACCCGGATGCGGATGCCCGTGCGGCGGAAGCCAGGACCGCCATCCTTCAGCTCTGGCAGCACCGGTCGGCCTGGCCGAGCGGATGGCCACCGCGCCGGGCCGCCCAGATCGTCCGCGTGCTCGACGACCTGCCCGAGCTCGACGATCCTGGCTGGGGCGGGATGAACGTCCTCGGCCGGCTGCAGCACCTCCACCATCACGTGCTGGGCCTGCTGGCCGACCTCGCCGCCGCCAGCGCCCCGCTGGAGGAAGGCTGGCTGGGTGCCTTCGGCGATCGCCTGACGCCCGACGAAGTGGCGCTGCTCATCCACGCGGCCAGCGTCGACCGACGTCTCGACCTCCTGCTCCGCGATGACGGCGCCATCCGGCGCCTCCGACGCCGGCTGGCACACAGCGCGGGCGAGTCCGACGCCGGGCCAGGCGATCGTGCTGTCGGCGACGACGGGGCCCATGACGGCGGGGACGGCGCCGAGCCGGGCTCCGACGACAAGGACATCCTCGTGACTCACCCCCTGGTGCAGCTGGCGGAGACCTACCGCGACACCGTCGTCGCCCTCCTTCGCGTGGCCACGCGGGACGGAGCTGCGGAGGGAACCAGATCAAGGACGCCAACCGAGGACGGCACCTCGTCCAGCTAGGCCTGCAGGACCGCCACGGTCGCCAGGCCTGGCCCAGTAACGGCTTGAGTCTTCACCTCCCCGAACACTCCGAGCTCGCCGGGCAGTTCGCTTGCTCTCGGGACTGTCGGATCCGAGCCGTACGGAGGAAATCGCGACGAATCGCCGCTCGGCACGGCCTTGAGCTCACCGCGTGACCACAGCGTGGTCACGCGCCCCACGGCAGCTCGCACGGGGCTGCAACCTCGCCGTATGCGCCGCCTGGCGTGACCACAACATGACCAATGAGGCGGAAAACAGGGGTTAAAAGGGGCCATATCGGGCCTTCCGGAGGGTCCTCCAGACCTTCTCCAGAGAGCCTGACGGCGCAGTTGACCTGCGCTCATGCGTGGAGCGGGTGACCGGGATCGAACCGGCATGGCCAGCTTGGAAGGCTGGGGCTCTACCATTGAGCTACACCCGCGAGGTGTGCCCGGACAGCGTAACCGCTGCCCAGCGACCGCTCCGCGCGGTGTCCCCCTAGACTCGGTGCGCCACGGGGTGTGGCGCAGTTTGGTAGCGCACCCGCTTTGGGAGCGGGGGGCCGTGGGTTCAAATCCCGCCACCCCGACGTCGCCAGGCCGACCGGGGGTCCCATCCCGCCGGCCCGGCCGTTCGCCGCGTGTCTCTAGACTCGTGGGTCGACCCGGCGCCGTCGGACCGGCCGGCGCCCGTCCCTGTCTTTCGATCGAGGAGCACTGCCGCTGTGAAGAGCACCATCGAGGAACTGGGCCCCACGCGGGTCCGGATGGCGATCGAGGTGCCGTGGGGGGACCTGGACCACGCCTTCGGTGAGGTCTACAAGGAGCTCGGCCGCCAGGTGCGCGTGCCCGGCTTCCGCCCCGGCAAGGTGCCCAACCGGGTCATCGACACCCGCGTCGGCCGCCCCGTGGTGCTCGAGCAGGTCGTCCAGCACGCCATCCCGGAGGTCTACTCCGAGGTCGTGCGGGAGAACCAGGTGCGCGTCCTGGGCCAGCCCGACATCGAGGTGACCCGCCTCGACGACAACGACACCCTCGCCTTCACCGCCGAGGTCGACGTCGCCCCCAAGATCGAGCTGCCGTCGCTGGACGACCTGTCCGTGACCGTCGACGACGTCGAGGTCACCGACGAGGAGATCGACCAGCAGATCTCGGTCATGCGCGAGCGCTTCGCGATGCTGACCGCGGTCGAGCGCCCGGTCCAGGACGGCGACTTCGTCTCCATCGACCTCGAGGCCCGGCTGGACGGCGAGGTCCTCGAGGACGGCTCGACCACCGGCATGTCCTACGAGGTCGGCTCCGGCAGCCTCATGGAGGGGCTGGACGACGCCCTCCGCGGCCTGTCCGCCGACGAGTCGAAGACCTTCCAGACGGCGATGCTGCAGGGCCCTAACGCCGGCCAGAACGCCGACGTCACCGTCACCGTCCGCTCGGTCAAGGAGAAGGAGCTCCCCGAGCTCGACGACGAGTTCGCCTCCACCGCCAGCGAGTTCGACACCCTCGAGGAGCTCCGCGAGGACGTCCGCACCCGCCTGGCCCGCACCAAGGTCATGCAGCAGGGCGCCCAGGCCCGCGACAAGCTGGTCGAGCACCTCATCGCCACCGTCGAGGTGCCGATCCCGGAGAACTTGGTCGACCGCGAGATCGAGTGGCGCAACAGCGCCATGGAGCGCGACCTGCAGCAGGCCGGCATGGACTGGGACACCTTCCTGCAGATGTCCGGTGTCGAGGACCGCGAGGCCTACGAGGCCGATCAGCGCAAGAACATCGAGGAGGCGGTGCGGACGCAGTTCATCCTCGACGCCGTCGCCGACGCCCGCGAGGTCACCGTCGACAACGAGGACCTCTCCGCGCAGATCATGGCCCAGGCCGCGCGCAGCCGGGTGAGCCCCGAGCAGTACGCCCAGCAGCTGCAGCAGGGCGGCAACATCGCCGAGTTCGTCGCCGACGTCCGCCGCACCAAGACCCTCGCCCAGCTGCTCGAGCAGACGACGATCACCGACGCCTCGGGCAACGTCGTCGACCTCGAGAGCGCGCGCCCGCGCACCGTCCAGGCCCCGGCCGCCGAGACCGCCGAGACCACCGCGGAGGAGACCCCCGAGGTCGCCGACACGGCGACCGACGCCGCCGACGCCCCGGTGACCGAGGCCGCCGACAGCGCGTCCGAGGGCACTGAGGACGCCGCCAAGAGCTGAACGAGGACCCCGTCCTCCTCGCCCCGAGCTCGCTCGCGGCGGGGAGCTGGACGGGGCCGGCCGAGCGCCACGACCGACGCCGTCCCACCCCGCGACCGAGGGGAGGGGCGGCGTCCGTCGTCCCGGGTGGAGATGCGCCCACGGCGAACACCCCCCGCGCCGGGACTGCCGTCCCCCGCCTCCGCGTTAGGGTCGACGCAGACTCCGGCGAGCACCGGGGCACCACGTCCCTGGGGGTCCTCCCGGGCCCCGCACCACCCCGCCCGCCCACCGAGACCTGCACGACAGTCCAACGGAGGTCACCGCACCCGTGAGCACCAACCCGAACCTGGCCGGCGCGCCGCTCATGCGTGCCGCTGCCGGGGGGATGAACCTCAACGACTCGGTCTACGAGCGCCTGCTGCGCGAGCGCATCATCTTCCTGGGCAGCCAGGTGGACGACGTCATCGCCAACCAGCTGGCCGCCCAGATGCTGCTGCTGTCGGCTGAGGACCCCAAGCGCGACATCCACCTCTACATCAACTCGCCCGGTGGCTCCGTGACGGCCGGCATGGCCATCTACGACACGATGCAGTTCATCGACTGCGACGTCGCCACCTACGGCATGGGCCTGGCCGCCTCGATGGGCCAGTTCCTGCTGACCGCCGGCACCAGGGGCAAGCGCTACGCCCTGCCGCACGCGCGGATCATGATGCACCAGCCGTCGGCCGGCGTCGGCGGCACGGCGTCGGACATCGCCATCCAGGCCGACCTGTTCCGGCGCACGAAGCGCGAGCTCAACGAGCTGCAGTCCTTCCACACCGGGCAGAGCATCGAGCAGATCGAGAAGGACTCCGACCGCGACCGGTGGTTCACCGCGCAGGAGGCCCTCGAGTACGGCTTCGTGGACCACGTGGTCAGCCGGGCGGCCATGACCGACAGCGCCAACCCGGTCACCGACAACTGACGGTTGCGAGGAGAACACCGATGAGCTTCCAGATGCCCTCCAGCCGTTACGTGCTGCCCTCCTTCGTGGAGCGGACCAGCTACGGCATGAAGGAGTCCAACCCGTACAACAAGCTCTTCGAGGAGCGCATCATCTTCCTCGGGGTGCAGATCGACGACGCGTCGGCCAACGACGTGATGGCGCAGCTCATCACCCTCGAGTCGGCCGACCCGGACCGCGACATCACGATCTACATCAACTCGCCCGGTGGCTCGTTCACCTCGCTGATGGCGATCTACGACACGATGATGTTCGTCCGGCCCGACATCCAGACCGTCTGCATGGGCCAGGCCGCCTCCGCCGCCGCCGTCCTGCTCGCGGCCGGGACGCCGGGCAAGCGCCTGGCGCTGCCGTACTCGCGGGTGCTGATCCACCAGCCGTCGGGTGAGTCCGGCGGCCAGGTGTCGGACCTGGAGATCCACGCCGCCGAGATCCAGCGGGTCCGGTCGCAGATGGAGGAGATCCTGGCCCGCCACACCGGCCAGACCGTCGACCAGGTCCGCCTCGACATCGAGCGCGACAAGATCCTGACCGCGGACGAGGCCAAGGCCTACGGCATCGTCGACCAGGTCATCCAGAGCCGGAAGCTCAACGCCCTCCCGGCCTGATCCCCGGAATTCGGTACGGGTCGAGGGGGCGCGTGACGCGCCTTCGACCCGTACCGTCGGGGGACACGGGACGCATGTGGTTGGCGTCGGGGCCGGAGGGCGAGTCATCGCCCTTCGGGGCCGGGGCCGGCAGGTACCGTCGGCGAGCGCCCGACCCCCGGCCCTGAGCGCCGGGAGGAGAGCCTCGCGGAGCTGCACGACAGGCGAGGCCGGACACGGGACATCGGCAGAGTTCACACGCAGGTACCTGAGACCAGGGCCTGATTCCCCGAGGTGGAGGTCAGCAGGTGGCACGAATCGGTGAGAGCGGTGACCTGCTCAAGTGCTCGTTCTGCGGGAAGAGCCAGAAGCAGGTCAAGAAGCTCATCGCGGGCCCCGGGGTCTACATCTGCGACGAGTGCATCGACCTCTGCAACGAGATCATCGAGGAAGAGCTCTCGGAGTCGTCGGACCTGAAGTTCGACGAACTGCCGAAGCCCAAGGAGATCCACGACTTCCTCGAGCAGTACGTGATCGGCCAGGACAAGGCCAAGCGCGCGCTCTCGGTGGCGGTCTACAACCACTACAAGCGGGTGCAGGCCGGCAACGCCGGCAGCCGGGACGAGTCGGTCGAGCTGGCCAAGTCCAACATCCTGCTGATGGGCCCGACCGGCTGCGGCAAGACCCACCTCGCACAGACCCTGGCCCGGATGCTCAACGTCCCGTTCGCCATCGCCGACGCCACCGCCCTCACCGAGGCCGGGTACGTCGGTGAGGACGTCGAGAACATCCTGCTCAAGCTGATCCAGGCCGCCGACTACGACGTGAAGCGCGCCGAGACCGGCATCATCTACATCGACGAGGTCGACAAGATCGCCCGCAAGAGCGAGAACCCGTCGATCACCCGCGACGTCTCCGGTGAGGGCGTGCAGCAGGCGCTGCTCAAGATCCTCGAGGGGACGACGGCCTCGGTGCCTCCGCAGGGCGGCCGCAAGCACCCGCACCAGGAGTTCATCCAGATCGACACGACGAACGTGCTGTTCATCGTGGGCGGCGCCTTCGCCGGGCTGGAGAAGATCATCGAGGCGCGGGCCGGCAAGCAGGGCATCGGCTTCGGCTCGGAGATCCGCAGCAAGAAGGAGATGGACGAGGCCAACGTCTTCGGCGAGGTCATGCCCGAGGACCTGCTGAAGTTCGGGATGATCCCCGAGTTCATCGGCCGGCTCCCGGTGATCACCAGCGTCGAGAAGCTGGACCGCCAGGCGCTGATCAACATCCTCACCGAGCCGAAGAACGCCCTGGTGCGCCAGTACCGGCGGCTGTTCGAGCTCGACGGGGTGGACCTCGAGTTCACCGACGACGCGCTCGAGTCGATCGCCGACCAGGCCATCCTGCGGGGCACCGGCGCCCGCGGCCTGCGGGCGATCATGGAGGAGGTCCTCCAGTCGGTGATGTACGAGGTGCCCAGCCGCGAGGACGTCGCCTCGGTGGTGATCACCAAGGAGGTCGTGCTCGAGCACGTCAACCCGACGATCGTGCCGCGCAAGCCCTCCCGCGCCCCGCGCGAGAAGTCGGCCTGAGCCACCGCTGACCGACGGCCCGTCTCCCCGTGGGGGAGGCGGGCCGTTCGCGTTCCCGGGCCCGACCGTGTGCCGGCGGTGATGTGCGGTCAGGGCGCGCTCTACGCCGGGAACGCCCACCAACCGCACATCACCGAGCCGCGAGCAGCTCCCGTCGAGCCCTGCAGACGGCGAGGATCTCCCGACGGCAGGCTTCCGGCTCCCGGGTCAGTCGGCGGTAGCTGAAGCGGAGGACCACCCAACCGAGAGCGGCCAGCGCGACGTCCCGCCGGGTGTCCCGTTCCCGGTCCTCCGCGCTCCCGTGGAACGCCGCCCCGTCGAGCTCGACCGCGACCTTCAACTCGGGGACGGCGGCGTCCAGGTGCACCGTGCCGAAGGGCAGGACGACGGGGTGCTGCTGCACGAAGCGCGGCATGCCCGGGGCCCGCAGGACCTCGCGCACACCCCAGATCTCCAGCTCGCTCTGGCAGCCCTGCTCGACCTGGCCGATCAGTGCGGCCAGCTCCCGCCGTCCCGGCAGGGCCGGGCGCCGCAGGGTCTCCGCGCGCAGCTGAGCCACGGTCACCCGTCGGTCCCGGAGCATGCCGATGACGGCCCCGCGGGCCTGCTCCACGGCCCGCCGGTGCACGCCCTGTCCGTGTGCCGCCCCCCAGCTGTCGGCGAGGGACCGGGGGAGGAGGGTGACCGGGAACGGGCCGAGGTGGTCGGTGACGAGGTCGCGCACTCGGTGCACGGCCAGCCCGCGGCTGTCCAGGGCACGACGGCCGGCGGGGACCGAGACGTGGACGGGACCGTGGCCCTCGACGACCCGCCACACGGCCAGCGCCGACCAGTGGCTCAGCGTGCCCCCGGTCGCGAGGACGCCGGCGAGGGCGCGGGTCCGCCAGTCCCCCCAGGACTCAGGGAGCGCGACGACGCCCCGGTGAGGTCGCAGCAGCCGCCCGGCGGCGACCCAGCGGCCGACGGTGTGCCGGTCCACCCGGCCGGCGAGGTCGGAGACGCGTGCGACTCCGTGGGGGCCGAGGAGGGGGAGGGGGTCACGCGCCACGCGGCCACCGTCGCCCGTGGAAGACGACCGCTGCGGCGCGTCACCGGTTCTGTGGACCCACCCCGGAGCTGTGGAGGGCCCAGCGATGTGCGGTCGTGGCGCGGTCCCGACTCAGAACGCGCCACGACCGCACATCACCCGCGGGTAGCGGCCGCGGAGGGCCGGCCGCGGCGCGCCTCAGGCCTCCGAAGGCGGGGCCAGGACGACGTCCACGGTCAGCGGGCCCTTCCCGGCGACGATCGACAGTTCGGCGATCCGGCCGGCCTCCACCAGGTCGCGGCGCCCCGCCTCCACCAGCGGCACCTGCTCCGCCGGCGCGGTCACCGTCGCCGACTCGACGTCGGCCCGCATCGACTGCTTGGCGTCGGACTTGGCCTTGCGGACCCCGGCCAGCGCGGCGGCGACCACCGACACCACCGTCGGGTCCCCGCCGGTCGGCAGCTCGGCGGCGGCCGGCCACAGCGCGCGGTGCACCGACCCGGACTGCCACCACGACCAGACCTCCTCGGTCACGAACGGCAGCACCGGGGCGAACAGCCGCAGTTGCACCGACAGCGCGATCGCCAGCGATGCCTGCGCGGAGCGGGCGGCGTCGTCCGAGCCGTAGGCCCGGGACTTCACCAGCTCCACGTAGTCGTCGCAGAACGACCAGAAGAACGCCTCGGCCACCTCGAGCGCGCGGGTGTAGTTGTAGGCGTCCATGGCCGCCGTCGCCTCGTCGACCACCGTCGCCAGCCCGGCCAGCAGGCCGAGGTCCATCGGCTCGGTCACGGCCGAGGCCGACAGGTCGGCCGACGCCCCCAGCCCCAGCACGAACTTGCCGACGTTGAGGATCTTGATGGCTAGCCGGCGGCCGACCTTCATCTGCGCCTCGTCGAACGGCGAGTCCGCGCCCGGCCGGGCACCGGCGGCCCGCCACCGGACGGCGTCGGTGCCGAAGCGGTCGAGCACGTCGATGGGCGTGACGACGTTGCCCTTCGACTTCGACATCTTCTTGCGGTCGGGGTCGACGACGAAGCCGGAGATCGCCGCGTGCGACCACGGCACGGCGCCGAACTCGTAGTGCGACCGGACGACGGTCGAGAACAGCCAGGTGCGGATGATGTCGTGCGCCTGCGGGCGCAGGTCCATCGGGAAGACGTGCGCGAACAGCTCCGGGTCGGTGTCCCAGCCCGAGGCCACCTGCGGCGACAGCGACGAGGTGGCCCAGGTGTCCATGACGTCGGGGTCGGCCATGAACCCGCCGGGCTTGCCGCGCTGGTCCTCGGTGAAGCCCTCGGGGACGTCGGAGGACGGGTCCACCGGCAGGGCCGACTCGGGCGCCAGGATCGGGTCGGCGTAGTCGGGCTCGCCCTCGCTGTCGAGCCGGTACCAGACCGGGAACGGGACGCCGAAGAAGCGCTGCCGGCTGATCAGCCAGTCGCCGTTGAGGCCCTCGACCCAGTTGTCGTACCGGTGCCGCATGTGCTCGGGGACCCACTGGATCTCCCGGCCCCGCGCCAGCAGCGCCTCGCGCAGGTCGGCGTCCCGCCCGCCGTTGCGGATGTACCACTGCCGCGTGGTGACGATCTCCAGCGGCCGGTCGCCCTTCTCGAAGAACTTGACCGGGTGGGTGATCGGCTTCGGGTCGCCGTGCAGGTCGCCGGAGTCGCGCAGCAGGTCGACCATCCGCTCGCGGGCCGCGTGGGCGGTCTTGCCGGCCAGCTCGCGGTAGGCCGAGGCGGCCCCGTCGGAGTTGAGTCCGGGCGGCGGGTCGGCGACGAGCCGGCCGTCCCACCCGATCACCGCGCGGGTGGGCAGCTGCAGCTCGCGCCACCAGGTGACGTCGTTGAGGTCGCCGAAGGTGCAGATCATCGCGATGCCGGAGCCCTTGTCGGGCTCGGCGAGGCGGTGCGCCACGACGGGGACCTCGACGTCGAACACCGGCGTCCGCACCGTCTGGCCGAACAGCGACCGGTAGCGCTCGTCGTCGGGGTGGGCGACCAGCGCGACGCAGGCGGGCAGCAGCTCGGGGCGGGTGGTCTCGATGAACACCGGGCCGTGCGCGGCGTGGAAGGAGATCCGGTGGTAGGCGCCGGGCCGCTCGCGGTCCTCCAGCTCGGCCTGGGCGACCGCCGTCCGGAAGGTGACGTCCCAGAGGGTCGGCGCCTCCTGCGCGTAGGCCTCGCCGCGGGCGAGGTTGCGCAGGAACGCCCGCTGCGCGGTGGCGCGGGAGGACGCCGAGATCGTCCGGTAGACGTTGTTCCAGTCCACCGACAGGCCGACCCGGCGCCACAGCTGCTCGAAGGCCTGCTCGTCCTCGGCGGTCAGCCGCTCGCAGAGCTCGACGAAGTTGCGCCGGGAGACCGGCTGCTGGTCCTTGCCCGGCTTGGCCGGCGGCTCGAAGTGGGGGTCGTAGTGCAGCGACGGGTCGCAGCGCACCCCGTAGTAGTTCTGCACCCGGCGCTCGGTGGGCAGGCCGTTGTCGTCCCAGCCCATCGGGTAGAAGACGTGCTTGCCGCGCATCCGCTGGTAGCGGGCGACGATGTCGGTGTGGGTGTAGCTGAAGACGTGCCCCACGTGCAGCGAGCCGCTGGCGGTCGGCGGGGGGGTGTCGATCGAGTAGACCTGCTCGCGCGGCGCGGCCAGCGCGGCGGCGCGGTCGAAGGCGTAGGTGTCCTCCGCCGCCCAGCGGGCGATCCACTTCTCCTCGAGCCCGTCCAGTGACGGCTTCTCGGGTACGCCGCCCCCGGCTCCCGGGGCAGCCGTGTCCGGGGTCGCGATGCGGGTGTCCATGTGCCTCATCCTAGGAAGGCGGCGGCTGGCATCCTGGGGAGGATGAGCGACGGCGGCACCGGTGACCTGGCCCGGGTGGAGAAGGAGCTGCTGGCCCGCTGGCCGGAGAGCCGGCTGGAGCCCTCGCTCGGCCGGATCTCCGCCCTGCTCGACCTGCTCGGCGCCCCGCAGCGGGCCTACCCGGTGGTCCAGGTCGCGGGAACCAACGGCAAGACGACGACGGCGCGCATGGTCGACGAGCTGCTGCGCGGCTTCGGCCTGCGGGTGGGCCGGTTCACCAGCCCGCACCTGCAGTCGGTGCGCGAGCGGATCGTGCTCGACGGCGAGCCGGTGAGTGCCGAGCGGTTCGTCGAGACCTACGACGACATCGCGCCCTACGTGCAGATGGTCGACAGCGCCGGCGAGCACCCGATGAGCTTCTTCGAGGTCGTGGTCGGCATGGCCTACGCGCTGTTCGCCGACGCGCCGGTCGACGTCGCCGTCATCGAGGTCGGCATGGGCGGCACCTGGGACGCGACCAACGTGGTCGACGCGCGGGTCGCCGTCGTGACGCCGGTGGCCCTCGACCACGCCGAGTACCTGGGTCCCGACGTCGCCACGATCGCCGGCGAGAAGGCCGGGATCATCAAGCGCGACGCCATCGCCGTCCTCGCCCACCAGCAGCCCGGGGCGCTGGACGCGCTGGTGCGGCGCGCCGTCGAGGTGGAGGCCGTGGTCGCCCGGGAGGGCACCGAGTTCGGCGTCCTCGACCGCCGGGTCGCCGTCGGCGGGCAGCAGCTGCGGCTGCAGGGCCTGGGCGGCGAGTACGACGAGGTCTTCCTCCCGCTGTTCGGCGCCCACCAGGCGCAGAACGCCGCGACCGCGCTGGCCGCCGTCGAGGCGTTCCTGGGCGCCGGGGCGGCGACCGGGACGATCGACGTCGAGACGGTGCGCGCCGCGTTCGCCGCGGTCCGCTCGCCCGGGCGGCTGGAGCGGGTGCGCACCAGCCCCACGGTGCTGGTCGACGCCGCGCACAACCCGGCCGGCATGGCCGCGACGGTGGACGCGATCCGCGAGTCGTTCGACTTCACCCGGCTGGTCGGCGTGGTCGGGGCGGTGCGCGGCAAGGACGTCGCGGGGATGCTCGCGGCGCTCGAGGGGATCTGCGCCGAGCTGGTGGTCACCCAGAACAGCTCGGCGCGCGCCATGCCCGCCGACGAGCTGGGCGCGCTGGCCGTCGACGTCTTCGGCGCCGACCGGGTGAGCGTCTCGCCGCGGCTGCCCGAGGCCCTCACGGAGGCGATCGAGCTGGCCGAGGCCGGGCCGGACGACGCGCTCGGCGGGTCCGGGGTGCTCGTGACCGGCAGCGTCATCACCGCGGGGGAGGCCCGGACGCTGATGGGCGGCCAGGTCCCGTGACGGCGCCCGACCCGGCGCGCGCCGCCCGGGCGCTGCGCGGCGCGGCCGCGGCCGTCCTCGTCCTGGAGGGGATCGCCGTCCTCTTCGTGCCGCGGGGCATCGCGCAGAGCGGCCCCGGGCTGACCGGTGGCCGGCTCACCGCGCTGCTGGTGCTCGCCGTCGTCCTGGTCCTCGCCTCCGGCGTGCAGCGCCGCTCGTGGGGCCTGGTGGCCGGCACCGTGCTGCAGGTGCCGCTGCTGGCGACCGGCTTCTTCAACAGCGTCATGTGGTTCGTCGCCGGCGCGTTCGTGCTGATCTGGCTCTACCTGCTGCAGATCCGCAAGGAGCTGCTGGGCTCGCCGTTCGGCGAGCCGGGGCCGGCGCGCCTCCCGGGGGAGGACGACGCCGGCCCGGCGCGTTAGCGCCGCGGGGTGACGGTGGCGCTCGTCGCGGACCAGCGCCCGGTGCCGGCGGCGTTGACCGCGGCCACGGTGAACCGGTAGGCGGTGCCGTTGGTCAGGCCCTTCACGACGAGGCTGGTGGTGCCGGCGCGGGCGGTCACCGTCTTCACGACCTTCGTGCCCCGGTACACGCGGACGGTGTAGCCGGTGACGGCGGCGCCTCCGGTGGCCTTCGGGGCCACCCAGCGGACGGTCGCGGCGGCGTTGCCCGCGGACGGCCGGCCGATCGTGGGGGCGCCGGCCACGGTGCGCGGCGTGACGGTGGCGCTCGTGGCCGACCAGCGCCCGGTGCCGGCGGCGTTGACCGCGGCCACGCTGAACCGGTAGCCGGTGCCGTTGGCCAGCCCGGTCACGGACAGGCTGGTGCTGCCCGCGCGGGCGGTCACGGTCTTGACCACGCTGTCGCCGCGGTGGACGCGCACGCTGTAGCCGGTGACGGCTGCGCCTCCGGTGTCCCTGGGTGCGGTCCAGCGCACGGTCACCGCCGCGTTGTCCGGGGTGGGCTGCCCGATCGCCGGGGCCGCGGGCGCGGTGCGCGGCGTGACCGCGGCGCTGCGTGCGGACGACGGCCCCACGCCGGCCTCGTTGACCGCCGCGACCGCGACGGTGTACGCGGTCCCGTTGACCAGGCCGCCGACCGTGGCGCTGCGGGCGGTGGCGGCGGCCGTCGTGACCCCGACGAGGGTGGAGCCGCGGTAGGTGGAGACCCGGTACTCGGTGATCGGGGCACCGCCGTCATCGGCGGGCGGCGACCAGGCAACGCGCACGGCGCCGGCGGACGGCGTCGGCGTGCTGGTGCCGGGAGCCGACGGCGGCGCGACGACCGGGGTGCTGCCGCCGGCCTCCAGGGCGTCGGCCGCCCGCACGGCGCGGACCGCGTCGACCAGGCCGGAGCCGTAGTAGTCGTCGCGGCCGGCGGCGCCGAGGTCGGTGGCGCTCGTGACCAGCGCCTGCTCAACCTGGTCCGGGGTCAGCCCGGGGGCCGTGGCATCGACCAGCGCGGCCACGCCCGCCACGTGCGGCGAGGCCATCGACGTCCCGCTCATGAAGACCAGGTCACCGTCGAGGTAGGTCGACAGGATGCCCACGCCCGGAGCGGCGACGTCGACCGAGGGGCCGTAGTTCGAGAACGAGGCCCGCGCCTTCGTGTCGTCGACCGCCGCGACGCCGACCACCCCGGGCAGGCCGGCGGGGGAGTGCATCGCCGAGGAGTTCTCGTTGCCGGCGGCCGCGATCACCGTCACGCCCTTGGAGCGGGCGTAGGCGATGGCGGAGGCCTCGACCGACGAGGAGCCGGGTCCGCCCAGCGACATGTTGATCACGTCGGCGCCGTTGTCGGCGGCCCAGACGATGCCGCTGCTGATCCAGCTGTCCCACCCGGATCCGCTGTCGCCGAGCACCTTCACCGGCAGCACGCGCACCCCGGGGGCCACCCCCTCGACGTCCGACCCGGCGTCAGCGGCGATCGTGCCCGCCACGTGGGTGCCGTGCCCGTGACGGTCGGTCACGTCGAGCGCCCCGCCGGCGCTGTCGGTGAAGTTCCGGCCCGGGACCAGGGCGGAGACGAGTTCCGGGTGACGCGACACCCCGGTGTCGAGGACCGCCACGACGACGTCGGACAACGGGTGGTCGACCTCGGCGCGCGCCGCCTCGGAGCGGAGCATCGTGTTGCCGTACAGGTAGTCCGCGTAGGTGACGCTGGTGGCCCGGGCCGGCTGGGAGACGCCGGCCGCCTCGACCGACGGCTGGGCCTCGAGCACGGCGGCCGCGGTGGCGGCGTCGGCGCGCGAGCCGGCGTCCAGGGTCAGGATCTCGGGGCCGTCCGGCGTCGTGACGAACGCCGACAGCGGGACACCCTCGCCGCTGGTCGCGGCGGCCAGCGTCTGCTCCTCCGTGGCCGAGAGGTCGGCCTCCAGCACCGGCGGGACGTCGACGGTCGCCTCGTCCTCCGCGAGCGCGGGGGAGGCGACGACGACGGACAGGACGGGGAGGAGCGCGGTGGCGACGGCTCCCCGGACGAGCCACGGGCGGGACGGCATGCAGACGTCATCGGCACGGACGCCGGGGTCCCGTAACCGGTCCACCCCCTCGGGTGAGCCGGAGGTCCCCGTAGGCTCCGGCCCCGTGACTGAACGCACTCTCGTCCTCGTCAAGCCCGACGGCGTCGCCCGCGGCCTCGTCGGCGAGGTCATCACCCGCCTCGAGCGCAAGGGGCTGCGCCTGGTGGCCGCCGAGCTGCGCACCCTCGACCGCGACACCGCCGAGACGCACTACGCGGAGCACCGCGAGCGGCCGTTCTTCGCCTCGCTGGTCGAGTTCATCACCGGCGGTCCGCTGGTGGCGCTGGTCATCGAGGGCCCGCGCGCCATCGAGGCCTTCCGCGCACTGGCCGGGGCCACGGACCCGGTCAAGGCCGGGCCGGGCACCATCCGCGGCGACTTCGCCCTCGAGGTGCAGAGCAACATCGTGCACGGCTCGGACTCGCCCGAGTCCGCCGAGCGCGAGGTCAAGCTCTTCTTCCCCGACCTGGCCTGAGAGAGGAACCCCCTCGCCCCCCGCCACTCGCGCGCTCGTGGCGGGGCCCTGCGAGGGGGCCGCCGTGCGGGCGCCAGGGCGGGAACGGGTGCGACGGCGGCGTCTACCCTGGACGGGTCATGAACGGTGAAACGCTCTACCCCCGTCTCGAACCGCTCCTCGCGCAGGTGCAGAAGCCGATCCAGTACGTCGGCGGTGAGCTCAACGCTCAGGTCAAGGCGTGGGACGACGTCGCCGTCCACTGGGCGCTCATGTACCCCGACGCCTACGAGGTCGGCCTGCCCAACCAGGGCCTGATGATCCTCTACGAGGTGCTCAACGAGCGCCCCGACGCCCTGGCCGAGCGCACCTACGCCGTCTGGCCCGACCTCGCCGCGCTTCTGCGCGAGCACGGCGTCGGCCAGTTCACCGTCGACGCCCACCGCGCCGTCGCCGACTTCGACCTGCTCGGGGTCAGCTTCGCCACCGAGCTCGGCTACACCAACCTGCTCGAGGCGCTCGACCTCGCCGGCGTCCCGCTGCACGCGGTCGACCGCGACGAGACGCACCCCGTGGTGGTCGCCGGCGGGCACGCCGCGTTCAACCCCGAGCCGATCGCCGACTTCGTCGACTGCGCCGTCCTCGGCGACGGCGAGCAGGTCGTCGGCGACATCACCGACGTCGTCAAGGCGTGGAAGCAGCAGGGCCGGCCCGGCGGCCGCGTCGAGCTGCTGGCCCGCCTCGCCCGCGTCGAGGGCGTCTACGTCCCGCGGTTCTACGCGGTCTCCTACGGCCCGGACGGCGCGATCGCGGCCGTGACCCGCACCCGGGACGACGTCCCCGCACGGGTGGGCAAGCGCACGGTCATGGACCTCGACGAGTGGCCCTACCCGAAGACGCCGCTGGTGCCGCTCGCCGAGAGCGTGCACGAGCGGATGAGCGTGGAGATCTTCCGCGGCTGCACCCGCGGCTGCCGCTTCTGCCAGGCCGGCATGATCACCCGCCCGGTGCGGGAGCGGACCATCACCGGGATCGGCTCGATGGTCGACCAGGGGCTGCGCGCCACCGGCTACGAGGAGGTCGGTCTCCTCTCGCTGTCGTCGGCCGACCACTCCGAGATCGGGCAGATCGCCAAGGAGCTCGCCGACCGCTACGAGGGCACCAACACCGGGCTGAGCCTGCCGAGCACCCGGGTCGACGCGTTCAACGTGACGCTGGCCAACGAGCTGTCCCGCAACGGCCGCCGCTCCGGGCTGACCTTCGCCCCCGAGGGCGGCAGCGAGCGCATCCGCCGGGTGATCAACAAGACCGTCTCCAAGGACGACCTGGTCCGCACGGTCACCACCGCCTACGCCAACGGCTGGCAGCAGGTGAAGCTCTACTTCATGTGCGGTCTGCCGACCGAGACCGACGAGGACGTGCTGGAGATCGCCGACCTCGCGGTCGAGGTGATCCGCGCCGGCCGGGAGGCCAGCGGCCGCAAGGACATCCGCTGCACCGTCTCGATCGGCGGATTCGTGCCCAAGCCGCACACGCCGTTCCAGTGGGCCGGGCAGGCCAGCGCCGAGACCATCGACGCCCGGCTGCGGCTGCTGCGCCAGGCGATCAACGCCGACCGGCGGGTCGGCCGCTCCATCGGCCTGCGCTACCACGACGGCCAGCCCGGCACCGTCGAGGGCCTGCTGTCCCGCGGCGACCGCCGCGTGGGCCGGGTCATCGAGCGGGTCTGGCGCGAGGGCGGCCGGTTCGACGGCTGGAGCGAGCACTTCTCCTACGAGCGCTGGACGAAGGCCGCCGCCGAGGAGCTGGCGCCCTTCGGTGTGGACCTCGACTGGTTCACCACCCGCGAGCGGACCCAGACCGAGGTCCTGCCCTGGGACCACCTGGACTCCGGGCTGGACAAGGAGTGGCTCTGGGACGACTGGCAGGACGCGATCTCCGAGGAGGAGGTCGCCGACTGCCGGTGGACCCCCTGCTACGACTGCGGCGTCTGCCCGACCAACGGCACCGAGATCCAGATCGGGCCGACCGGGCGCAGCCTGCTCCCGCTCACGGTCGTCGGCCGGTAGTGGCCCGCCAGCCCGAGGGGCCGCCCCCGCCGCCCACCGTCCAGAAGCTGCGGCTGCGCTACGCCAAGCGCGGCCCGCTGCGCTTCGCCTCGCACCGCGACCTCGCCCGGGCGCTGGAGCGGGCGCTGCGCCGCGCGCGGGTGCCGATGGCGTTCTCCGCGGGCTTCACCCCGCACCCGAAGATCAGCTACGTCGGCGCGGCGCCGACCGGCGCGGCCAGCGAGGCCGAGTACGTCGAGATCGGGCTGGCGCAGCGGTGCGACCCCGAGGCGGTGCGGGCGGCCCTGGACGCGTCGCTGCCCGCGGGGATCGACGTCCTCGAGTGCGTGGAGGCGGCCGAGGGCACCGGCTCGCTGGCCGACCGGATCGACGCCACCTCCTGGCGGGTCGAGCTGCCCGGTGTGTCGCCCGCCGACCTCGCGGCCGCCGTCGAGGCCTTCCTGGTCAGGGACGAGGTGACCGTCGCCAAGCGCACCAAGAACGGCCTGCGGGACGTCGACGCGCGCGCCGCGGTGGCCTCGGCTGCGGCGGAGGGCACATCAGGTTGTGCCATACTGACGATGGTCGTCCGGCAGGTGACGCCCGCCGTTCGACCCGACGACGTGTTGGCTGCTCTCGCTGCCGTCGCCGACCTGCGCCCGCCGTCGCCCCCTCGGGCCGTGCGTGAGGCGCAGGGCCGGCTCGACGACAACGGGACCGTGGCCGACCCGCTCGGTCCGGACCGCGCGGCGCGCACCCGCTGCCAGGGGGAGCACGCGGCGATCTGACCGGTGGGGCCCGGGGCCTCGCGCCGTCGGCGGAACGGCTGCCAGACGTGACGCACCCCGAGATCTCGCACCACCGCCAGACCTTGCTCCACCGCACCACCGGCACCCGGCCGCGACAACCGTCGCCCGGGGGCCGGCCCACAGACTTCGCGAGTCGAGCACGCCGCCCTGACCGGCGCGGCGGCCCGGCCCGCCCAACCCCCGTGCTCCTGCGCGGCCGCCAGTCCTCGTGATCGGCGCCCGGGAGCACCGCACAGGAGGCGAGCCCTCGTGGCCGACCAGAACGACGACGACACCACCGCGACGACCCCGGGCGGGACCGACGAGAGCGTGGTCCTGCCCGCTCCCGAGGAGGGCGCCGACCCCTCCGCCGCCGACGACGCCCAGGAGGACCTCGAGGCGGCGAGCCCGGACACGGACCCGGAGGAGGCCACCCCCGAGGAGGCCACCGCCGAGGAGCCCGAGCCGGAGGACCACCCGGTCTCGCGCTTCGGCGCGCAGTTCAGCTCTCCGGAGCCCACGGCCGTCATCGCCCGCCCGCGCCGCCGGGCCACCCGCCCGGCCGGTGCCGCCGACCCCGGCGCCTACGTCGCCCCGCCGCCGGTCGCCCCGGCCGCGCCCGCGTTCGTCAGCTTCGTCGCCCCGGCCGAGCCCGAGGCGCCCGCGCCGCGCCGGCGCAGCCGCCGTCCCGTCGCCGAGTCCCCGGCGGTGGAGGAGCCCGACGTCGAGCCGGCCGAGGACCTCGACGACGAGGAGGCCCCAGCACCCCGCTCGCGGCGCAGCCGGTCCCGCCGCCGCCCGGGTACCGACGAGCCGGCCGCTCCCGCCGAGGACCTCGACACCGACGAGGACGACACCGAGGGCGACGCGGACACCGACGCGGCGGCCGAGGACCGCGAGGAGGGCGGCCCCGGAGCCAGCCGGCGCCGCCGCCGGGGCCGCCGCGGTCGCGGCCGGGGCCGCAGCGGCGAGGACTCCGCCGACGACAGCGACGAGTCGGCCGAGGACGACGGCGACGAGCAGGGCGAGGAGTCCGACGAGGACGACACCGACGCCGACGCCGACACCGACACCGGTGAGGACGCCGGCGAGGCCGAGGACGGCGAGGGCGGCTCCAGCACCCGCCGCCGTCGCCGGCGCCGCCGCCGCGGCACCGGTGAGGAGCGCGCCGAGAGCGCCGAGGAGGAGCGCCCCGAGCGGGCCGGCCGCGACGGCCGCACCACCAGCGAGGACGACGTCAAGGGCGTCACCGGCTCCACCCGGCTGGAGGCCAAGCGGCAGCGCCGCCGGGACGGCCGAGACTCCGGCCGCCGCCGCGCGCCGATCCTCACCGAGGCCGAGTTCCTGGCCCGCCGCGAGGCGGTAGACCGCAAGATGGTCATCCGCCAGCGGGGCGAGCGCACCCAGATCGCCGTCCTCGAGGACGACGTCCTCGTCGAGCACTACGTGACCCAGGCGCAGGCGACGTCCTTCGCCGGGAACGTCTACCTCGGCCGCGTGCAGAACGTGCTGCCCAGCATGGAGGCGGCCTTCGTCGACATCGGCAAGGGGCGCAACGCCGTCCTCTACGCCGGCGAGGTCAACTGGGACGCCGCCGGGCTGACCGGCAAGCAGCGCTCCATCGAGCAGGCGCTCAAGTCCGGCGACAAGGTGCTGGTGCAGGTCACCAAGGACCCGATCGGCCACAAGGGCGCCCGGCTCACCCAGCAGGTCAACCTGCCCGGCCGCTTCCTGGTCTACGTGCCCGGCGGGTCGATGACCGGCATCAGCCGCAAGCTGCCCGACACCGAGCGGCAGCGGCTCAAGGACATCCTCAAGAAGATCGTCCCCGAGGACGCCGGCGTCATCATCCGCACCGCCGCGGAGGGCGCGTCCGAGGAGGAGCTCACCCGCGACGTCGCCCGCCTGCAGGCGCAGTGGGAGGTCATCCAGAAGAAGGCGGAGACCTCCTCCAGCGCGCCGACGCTGCTCTACGGCGAGCCCGACCTCGCCATCCGGGTCATCCGCGACGTCTTCAACGAGGACTTCAAGGAGCTCGTCGTCCAGGGCGGCGACGCCTGGGACACCGTCGAGGCCTACGTCGCGCACGTCTCCCCGGAGCTGGTGGGCCGGCTGACCCGCTTCACCGGCGAGGGCGACGTCTTCCGCGACCTGCGCATCGACGAGCAGCTGGCCAAGGCGCTCGACCGCAAGGTGTGGCTGCCCTCGGGCGGGTCGCTGGTCATCGACCGGACCGAGGCCATGACCGTCGTCGACGTGAACACCGGCAAGTTCACCGGCTCGGGCGGCAACCTCGAGCAGACCGTCACGCGCAACAACATGGAGGCGGCCGAGGAGATCGTCCGCCAGCTCCGGCTGCGCGACATCGGCGGCATCATCGTCATCGACTTCATCGACATGGTCCTGGAGAGCAACCGGGACCTCGTGCTGCGGCGGCTCACCGAGTGCCTGGGCCGCGACCGCACCAAGCACCAGGTCGCCGAGGTGACCTCGCTGGGCCTGGTGCAGATGACCCGCAAGCGGGTCGGTCAGGGCCTGCTGGAGGTCTTCTCCGAGCCGTGCGAGCACTGCCGCGGCCGGGGGGTGCTGGTGCACACCGACCCGGTCGACGAGCGGCGGCGGGGCGGCAACGGCTCCGGCGGCGGGTCCAGCAGCGGCGGTGGCAACGGCCGTCGGGACCAGGGCCGGTCCGACCGGGGCGGCAAGGACACCGCGCAGAAGGACGCCGGGGCCAAGGACGGCGGGGCGAGGGACGACGGCCCCGCCGAGGTCCGCGAGAGCGTCTCGGTGGTGGCGGAGGCCTCCGGAGCCGGCGAGCCCGACGGCGAGGGCCGCTCCGGCGGGCGCCGCAGCCGGGGGCGCCGCAACCGCAGCCAGTCCGGCGAGGAGCGGGCCGCCGAGGACGCCGCCGTGCTCGCCGCCGCCGGGAGCCCGGCGCAGGACGACGACGCGACCGCGGAGGCCGAGCTGGCCGACGTCGAGGTGGCCGACGCCGAGGCGCCCTCCGTGCCCGACCAGCCCGACGCGGTGGTCCCGGACGAGGCGCCGCAGCCGGCGGCGGAGCAGGCCGAGACGCCGCAGCCCGAGGCGCAGCCGGTCGAGCAGCAGGCCCCGGTCGAGGAGGCGCAGGCCGAGGCGGCGCCCGCTGAGCCTGCGGTCGTCGAGCCGGCCCCGGCTGTGGTCGAGCCGACCGCGGCGACGGACGACGAGGAGGCGGTGCCCGCGGGCGCCGGTCCCGACGACGCCGGTCCCGTGGACGCCGGTCCCGTGGACGAGCAACCCGCCGCGGACGACGCGCCGCCGGCCGCCGACGACGGCACCGGCACCGCGGTCGTCACGGGGACCCGCCCGCGCCGCCGTCGGGCGGCCAGCCGCCCGGCCGGGCCCCCCGCCAGCTAGGCGCCCGCCGGGCCCCGCCTCCTGAGGGAGACGGGGCCCTGGAAGGACCCCGTCCTCCCCACCCTTCGCGAGCTCAGGGCGGGGCCCGGGACGGGGCCACGGCAGAGCTCCATCCCCCGTTCGACCCGGTGCGGTCCGCTCGGGTACGCTGGTCGGGTTGCACCGCCCCGGGCGGGGCGCCGCACGGTGCCGCCTGGGAGGCGAGCAGCCCGTCCAGCCCCGGCGCCCGACGCCGGGATGCACGCAGGACACGTAGAAGCGATCGAGGAGTCAGTGGTGTACGCAGTCGTGAAGGCCGGTGGCCGGCAGCACAAGGTGGCCGTGGGCGACCGGTTCACGGTCAACCGTCTCGCGGGTGAGGCGGGCGACACCGTCACCCTCCCGGCCCTGCTCCTGGTCGACGGCGAGACCGTCACCAGCGATGCGCAGGCCCTGGCGGGCGTGACCGTGACCGGCGAGATCGTCGGCCACGGCAAGGGCCCGAAGATCCGCATCCACAAGTTCAAGAACAAGACCGGCTACCACAAGCGTCAGGGCCACCGTCAGCCGCTGACCGACGTGGTCATCCGCGACATCACGAAGGGCTGACGCCGACATGGCTCACAAGAAGGGCGCCTCGTCCTCCCGCAACGGCCGCGACTCGAACGCGCAGCGCCTCGGCGTGAAGCGCTTCGGTGGCGAGGTCGTGAAGGCCGGCGAGATCATCGTGCGCCAGCGCGGTACCCACTTCCACCCGGGTCTCGGCGTCGGCCGCGGCGGCGACGACACGCTGTTCGCGCTGCAGCCGGGTGCGGTCACCTTCGGCACGCGGCGGGGTCGCAAGACCGTCTCCGTCTCCGCGGTCGAGGCCTGAACCTCCTCCACTCCGCTCACGAGCGCACGGGCCGTCGGCCCGTGCGCTCGTGGCGCTTGACGACAGAGAACTGACATGGCCGCTTTCGTCGACCGCGTCGTCGTGCACGTGGCAGCCGGCAACGGTGGGCACGGCGTCGCCTCGATCCACCGCGAGAAGTTCAAGCCGCTCGGCGGCCCCGACGGCGGCAACGGCGGAGACGGCGGCAACGTCGTCCTCGAGGTCGACCCCAGCGTCCACACGCTGCTGGACTTCCACCACCGGCCGCACCAGAAGGCCGGCAACGGCCGCCCGGGTGAGGGCAGCAACCGGCACGGCGCCCGCGGTGAGGACCGCGTGCTGCGCGTCCCCGCGGGCACGGTGGTCAGCACCCCCGACGGGCGGGTGGTCGCCGACCTGGTCGGCGCCGGGACGCGCGTCGTCCTCGCCCACGGGGGCAAGGGCGGCCTGGGCAACGCCGCGCTGGCCAACACCCGCCGCAAGGCCCCCGGCTTCGCGCTGCTGGGTGAGCCGGGTGAGGCCTTCGACGCGGTCATCGAGCTCAAGAGCATCGCCGACGTCGGCCTGGTCGGGTTCCCCTCGGCCGGCAAGTCCTCGCTGATCGCGGCGATGTCCGCGGCCCGCCCGAAGATCGCCGACTACCCGTTCACCACGCTCGTGCCCAACCTCGGCGTGGTCCGCGCCGGCGACGTCGCCTTCACGATGGCCGACGTCCCCGGGCTGATCCCCGGCGCGTCCGAGGGCCGGGGCCTGGGCCTGGAGTTCCTTCGCCACATCGAGCGCTGCGCCGTGCTGGTGCACGTCGTCGACATGGCCACCATGGAGCCCGGCCGCGACCCCGAGAGCGACATCGACGCGCTGGTGCACGAGCTCGCCCAGTACCGCGAGGACCTCGTCGGCCGGCTGCGGTTCGCCGTCCTGAACAAGATCGACGTGCCGGACGCGCGGGAGCTGGTCGACCTGGTGCGCGAGCCGCTGGAGGTGCGCGGCCTGCGGGTCTTCCCGGTGAGCGCGGCGACCGGGGAGGGGCTCAAGGAGCTGGGCTTCGCGCTGGCCGCGGCCGTGGAGGAGTACCGCGCCGCGCTGCCCGAGCCCGAGCCGGTCCGGATCACCCTCACCCCGCGCGCGGTGGACGACACCGGGTTCACCGTCGAGGCCGACCCGGACGAGGAGGGGGCGTTCATCGTCCGCGGGGTCAAGCCCGAGCGGTGGGTGCGCCAGACCGACTTCACCAACGACGAGGCCGTGGGCTACCTGGCCGACCGGCTCAACCGGCTCGGCGTGGAGGAGGCGCTGGCCGAGGCGGGGGCGCAGGAGGGCGACGCGGTCACCATCGGCGAGGTCACCTTCGACTTCGTGCCGACCCTGCCCGCCGGCACGCTCTCCGCGGAGGAGACCGCCGGCCTCGGCGGGCGCGGTACCGACGCGCGGATCGACGCCCCGCACCGGGTGCGTGCCGAGGAGCGGCTGGCGGCCAAGCGGGCCCGCCGGGTGCCCTACGAGCTCACCGAGACCTGGACCGACGAGGACCTGCCCGAGGAGGACCGGTGACCGTCCGCGAGGCGATCGCCGGCGCCCGCCGGGTCGTGGTCAAGGTCGGTTCCTCGTCGCTGACCACGCTGCCCGGGGGCCTGGACGAGGCGCGGCTGACCGCGCTCGTCGACGTCCTCGGCGGGGTGCGCGCCCAGGGCCGCGAGGTCGTGCTCGTCTCCTCCGGTGCGATCGCCGCGGGGCTGGCCCCGCTCGGCGTGACCGGCCGGCCCCGGGACCTCGCCACCGCCCAGGCCGCGGCCAGCGTGGGCCAGGTCCGGCTGGCACAGACCTACGCCGACGCCTTCGCCAAGCACCAGGTGACCGTCGGCCAGGTGCTGCTGACCGCCGACGACCTCACCCGCCGCAGCCACTACCGCAACGCCCAGCGGACGGTGGACCGGCTGCTCACCCTCGGTGTGCTGCCGATCGTCAACGAGAACGACACGGTGGCCACCGAGGAGATCCGGTTCGGCGACAACGACCGGCTGGCCGCGCTCGTGGCGCACGTCGCCCGGGCCGACGCGATGCTGCTGCTCTCCGACGTCGACGGCGTCTACGACGGCGACCCCCGCCAGGGCCCGGCCCGGCTGCTGGACACCGTGCGCGACCCCGCCGACCTCGAGGTCGTCACCCTCGGCAGCGCGCGCCGCAACGGGGTGGGCACCGGTGGGATGGCGACCAAGGTGGAGGCCGCGCTGATCGCGGCGCACGCCGGCGTCCCCGTCGTCGTGACCTCCACCGCCCAGGCCGCCGCCGCGCTGGCCGGCGAGCCCGCCGGCACGTACTTCACGGTCATGGGGCCGCGGCCGCGGGCCCGCCAGTTCTGGCTGCGGTTCGCCACCCGGCCGCGGGGCCGGCTGGTGCTCGACGCCGGCGCGGTGCGGGCGGTGCGGGAGCGGCACGCCTCGCTGCTGCCCGCCGGGATCACCGACGTGGTGGGGGACTTCCTCGCCGACGACCCCGTCGAGCTGGTCGGCCCGGACGGCGTCGTGGTCGCGCGGGGCCTGGTCGCCTACGACGCGCGGGAGCTGCCGCCGCTGCTCGGCCGCAAGACCAGCGAGCTCGACCCGGAGTACCAACGGGAGATCGTGCACCGCGACGAACTGGTGCTCGTCCGGCGTCCCTCCCTCGGCTGAGAGACTGCGCGGCGTGACGATCCGCCCGATCCGCGAGCTCGGAGACCCGGTCCTGCGCACCCCCGCCGACGAGATCCGCTCCTTCGACAAGGAGCTGGCCGCCCTCATCCGCGACCTCGAGGACACCGTCGCCGACCCCGGCCGCGCCGGCGTGGCCGCGCCGCAGATCGGGGTGGGCCTGCGGGCGTTCTCCTACAACGTGGACGGCGTCATCGGCCACCTGGTCAACCCGCGGATCGTGGAGCTGTCCGACGAGACCCAGGACGGCGACGAGGGGTGCCTGTCCATCCCCGGCATCTGGGCGCCGACGGTGCGGGCGATGCACGCCGTCGTCGAGGGCTTCGACGTGAACGGCGAGCCGGTGCGCCTGGAGGGCACCGGTCTGATGGCGCGGGCGCTGCAGCACGAGGTCGACCACCTCGACGGCAAGGTCTTCCTCGACCGGCTCACCGGCGAGGCTCGCAAGAACGCCCTGCGGGCGCTCCGCGACCGGTGACGGGGGCCTTTCCGCACCCGGGGACGCTGACCGGTGACCTGGTCGCCCTGGAGCCGCTGCACCGCGACCACCACGACGAGCTGGTGAGCGCCGCCTCGGACGGCCGGCTGTGGGAGCTCTGGTACACCTCCGTCCCCGACCCCGCAGGCATGGCCGCCGAGATCGACGCCCGCCTGGCCCGCCAGGCCGCGGGGGAGATGGTGCCGTTCACCGTGCGGCGCAGGGCGGACGGCGCGGTCGTCGGCATGACCAGCTTCCTCAACGCCGAGCCCGACGTGCCCCGGCTGGAGATCGGCGCGACCTGGACCGCCGCGTCGGCGCAGCGCACCGGGGTCAACGCCGAGAGCAAGCTGCTGCTGCTGACCCACGCCTTCGAGGTGCTCGGCTGCCTGGCCGTCGAGTTCCGCACGCACTGGCACAACGTGCAGTCCCGGACGGCGATCGCGCGTCTGGGCGCCAAGCAGGACGGCGTGCTGCGCAACCACCGGCGGCTGCCCGACGGGTCGCTCCGGGACACCGTCGTCTTCTCCATCACCGACGCGGAGTGGCCCGCGGTCCGCAACGGACTGCGGCAGCGACTGGCGCCGCGCACCGGCTGAGCGGCCGTACGGTGCGCGGGTGACCGATCTCGCCACCCGCGCCCGCACCCTCCTCGACCTGCACACCGCGCCGGACATCCTCGTCCTCGCCAACGTGTGGGACGTCGTCTCCGCCCGGGTCGTCGCCGGCACCGACGGCGTGCGGGCCCTGGCCACCGCCAGCCACTCCATCGCCGCCACCTTCGGCTACGAGGACGGCGAGAACATCCCGCTGGACCTGCACCTCGACATGGTCGCCCGCATCGTCGCCGCGGTGGACCTGCCCGTGACGATGGACATGGAGGCCGGCTACGGGGACCCGGGGGAGACCGCCCGGCGGGCGATCGAGGCCGGCGTCGTCGGCGGCAACCTCGAGGACCAGATGAAGCCGCTGGACGACGCGGTCGCCGCCGTCGAGGCGGTGCTGCGCGCCGGGCGGGACGCCGGGATCGACTTCGTGCTCAACGCCCGCACCGACAGCTTCCTCCTGGCGCCCTCGGACGCCGACCGCGCCGAGCTGGTCGCCGAGACGATCCGCCGCGGCCGGGCCTTCCTCGAGGCGGGCGCGCCGGTGGTCTTCGTGCCGCGCCTGGTCGACCGCGAGGAGATCGCCGCGGTGGCCGAGGGTCTGGGCCGCAACAAGCTGACGCTGATCAGCGTGCCCGGCGCGTCGCTGCCCGCCCGGGAGATGCAGGAGCTCGGCGTCGCCCGCGTCTCCACCGGCCCGTTCACCCAGCGGGTCGCGCTGACCGCGCTGCAGGACGCGGCCGCGGAGGTCACCCGCGGCGGCACGCTGCCGGCCGGGACCCGCAACCTGAACTGAGCGCCGGCCGGTCAGCGGGGCCGGTCCGCGGCCGACCGGTGCCGACGCTCGGCGAGGTGCTGGGCGCCGTCCCCGCCCAGCCGGCGCAGCGCCGCCTCCTCCCGCCCGGTGAGCAGCAGCAGGAGCGCCGCGATCGGGCCCTCCACGACCGGGCCCTGCCCGACGGACCACCCGACGTCGGTCGCGGTCAGCCGCACGCCGCCCAGTCGTCGCCGGGCCCGGAACGGGAAGCCCGTCTCCCACACGCGGGTGGCCGCGGCGGCCGCGGCGGCCGGCGGCACGGGCCGCTCCCGGCCCAGGGGGACGGCGACGTCCTGGCCGTGCACCAGCACGTCGGTGAGCGGCTCGAGCGGGGTCACCAGCGGTGCGCGTCGCCGGGAACCGACCATCGCCCGCAACCGCCGGGGGTACTCCTCGACGGGCAGGTGCGCCGCGCGCAGGGCCGTGTCCCGGATCATCCGGTCGAAGCTGCCGCGCGCCCGGATCGCGCCGACGAGGGCCTCCCGCGGACCCATGTGGGCGAGCGTGAGATGGGCCGCGACGTCGCGGACGCGCCAGGCGTCGCAGAGGGACGCCGCCTCCCACTCGGCGGGCGAGAGCTCCTCGAACAGGTCGGCCAGGCTCGACCGCTCCGCGTCGATGGTGCGCCACACGTCGTCGAGGTCCATGACGCCTCCCGGATCGGTACGATCTCCTGACCATTCCGTCAGAAGATCTGACCATCGTCAAGGGGGCACGTGACCGAGGACCGGCAGAACCTGGGACTGCTGTGCTTCTACCCGTACCGGGCGATGGAGGCCCGGATCCTCGCCGCCCTGGCCGCGGCCGGGTTCGACGACATCACGGCGGCGCAGGGCCGGGTCGCCGCCCGGATCGGTCCGAACGGCACCCGGCTCACCGACCTGGCCGAGCAGGCGCTGGTGACCAAGCAGACGGCGGGTCACCTCGTCGACCAGCTGGAACGGGCCGGGTACGTCCGCCGGGTGCCCGACCCGACCGACGCCCGCGCCCGGCTGGTGCAGATGGCCGAACGCGGCCACCGGGTCGTGGCCCTCGCCCGGCGGGTGGAGGCCGAGGTGGAGACCGAGTGGACGGCCTACCTGGGGGAGGAGGTCGCGGAGCAGTTGCGCGAGGCGCTCACCCGGCTCCGCGAGGTCACCGACCCGTACCGCCGGCCGTAGCCGTGCAGGCCGAGCAGGTGCCGAAGACCTCGAGCTGGTGCTGGACGTCGGCGAACCCGTGCTCGGCGGCGATGCGGGCGGCCCAGCGCTCCACCGGCGGGTCGGCGACCTCCACCGTCCGCCCGCAGGATCGGCACACCAGGTGGTGGTGGTGCACCGGCGAGCAGCGCCGGTAGGCGGCCTCTCCGTCGCTGCTGCGCAGCACGTCGACCAGGCCGTCGTCCACCAGGGCCTGCAGCGCGCGGTAGACCGTGGCCAGCCCGACGGGGTCGCCGCGCTCGCGCAGCAGGGCGTGCAGGTCCTGCGCGGTGCGGAAGCCGTCGAGGTCGTCGAGCAGCGCGAGCACCGCGCTGCGCTGCCGCGTCTGGCGGCGTCCGGGGACCTCCGCCGGCTCGGAGCGCGTCACGACCGGCCCCCCGACGGGGCGGCGTGCTCGCCGTGCTCGTCGTAGTGCACCCCGGTGCCGGTGCGGTGCGGCGCGTGCAGGTGCCCGTCGTGGTCGTAGTCCACGTGGTCGCCGTGCGGCACCGGCGTGTGCCCGCAGCCCTCGCCGTGCTCGTGCGGGTGGGCCGCGTGGACCTCGGCGCGGCGCTGGTGGCGGCGCCGGGCGGTGGCCCCGCGGACCGCGGCCGCGGCGGTGACCAGCAGGAACAGGGCGATCGCCAGCAGCACGATCGTCCCGCCCGAGGGCGTCCCGGTGTAGTAGGAGGTCGTCGTCCCGGCGACGCTGACCACCAGGCCGATGGCGCAGGCCAGGTACACCGTCTGGCGGAAGCTGCGCGCGAGCAGCTGGGCGATCGCGCTCGGGATGATCATCAGCGCGCTGATCAGCAGCAGGCCCACCACGCGCATGGACAGCACCACCGTCGAGGCGACCAGCGCGGCGAGCACGACGTTGAGCGCCAGCACCGGCAGCCCGACGGCCCGCGCGTACTCCTCGTCGTCGCTCACCGCGTACAGCCGCTGGCCCAGCAGCCAGACGACGCCCAGCACGACCACCGTGATGACGGCGAAGACGACGACGTCCGCGGTGCTCGTGGTGGTGATCGCGCCGAACAGGTAGGACTCGAGGTTGGTCGCCTGGCCACGCGGCGCCAGTGACAGCAGCACCACGCCGCCGGCGATGCCCCCGTAGAACAGGACGGCCAGCGCGACGTCCCCGCTGGTGCGGCCGCGGGCACGGACCAGCTCGATGAGCACCGCGCCCAGGACCGCGGCGACCAGCGCCGTCCCCACCGGTGCGGTCGAGGTCAGGACGCCGATCGCCACGCCGGTGAGCGCCACGTGGCCGAGCCCGTCGCCGAGCAGGGACAGGCGGCGCTGCACGAGGAAGACGCCGACCGCCGGCGCGACCAGCCCGACCATGAGCGAGGCGAGCAGGGCCCGCTGCATGAAGGCGAACTCGAGGACCTCCACGGTCAGCGGCCCCCCTCGGCGGTCACCCGCGGCTGGTCGATCCGGTAGCCGGGCCGCGGCGGCTGCCCGGCGTCCTCGGCGTGGTGGTGGCCGCCGTCGGCGTGCGGCTCGGCCCCGGCCAGCGGACCGTCGTAGCTGATCCGGCCGTGGTCGACGACGACCGCACGGGTCAGCACCCCCGCCAGCGGGCCGGTCTCGTGGGTCACGACCACCAGTGTCGTCCCGCTCGCCGCGACGCCCGCGAGGACGGCGGCGAGCGCCTCCTGGCTGGCGGCGTCCACGCCGGCGGTCGGCTCGTCCATGACCAGCAGCTCCGGCTGTGCGGCCAGGGCCCGGGCGACGAGCACCCGGCGCTGCTGCCCTCCGGACAGGGAGGCGACCGGGTCGCCCATCCGGTCGGCGAGCCCGACCGCGGCGACCGCGTCGGCCACCGCGGCCCGGTCGGCCGGGCGCAGCCGCCGGAACAGGCCCAGCCGGGCCAGCCGGCCGACGCCGACGACCTCGCGGACGGTGGCGGGGACCGCGCCGGTCACGGTGTGCCGCTGTGGCACGTAGCCGACCCGGCCGCGCTCCCGCAGCCGGCCGACCGGGGCGCCGAGCACCTCGACCTCGCCGTCGAGCACGGGGGCCAGGCCCAGCAGGCCGCGGGCGAGCGTCGTCTTCCCCGACCCGTTGGAGCCGAGGACGGCGACCGCCTCCCCGTGCTGCACGGTGAGGTCGACGCCGCGGACGATCGGCACGTCGCCGTAGCCGACGCTGGCCCCGCGGAGGCCGATGGCGGGCGTCATGAGCAGGACTGCCCCTCCTGGAGGGTGGTCAGGTTGGTGCGCATCACCGAGAGGTAGTCCGCGCCGGCCGAGTCGTCGGTCAGCCCCTCGAGCGGGTCCAGGACGGCGGTGCGGACGCCGGCCTCCGCCGCCACGGTCTCGGCGACGGCGGGGTCGACGAGGGTCTCGGTGTAGACGGTGGTGATCCCGCGCTCGCGCACCAGCGTCGAGATCTCGGCGAGCTGGGCGGGGCTCGGCTCCTGCGACGGGCTCAGCCCGCTGATGCCGACCACCTGCAGACCGTAGCGGTCGGCCAGGTAGCCGAAGGCGTCGTGGCTGGTGACCAGGGTGTCCACCGCGCAGTTCGCCAGGCCGGCCTGCATCTCGCCGTCGAGGCCCTCCAGGTCGGCGCGCAGGGCGGCGGCGTTCTGCTCGAAGGCCGCCGCACCGTCCGGGTCGAGCTCGGCGAGGCGGTCGGCGAGGGCGTCGCCGACCGCGGCCAGCCGGAGCGGGTCGAGCCAGAAGTGCGGGTCGACCGGCTCCTCGCCCCCCTCCGCGGCGTGCTCCTCCTCCTCGGCGTGGGCCTCCTCGCCCTCGTGGGAGTGCTCCTCGCTGGACAGGGAGAGGTCCGCGGCCTGGCCGGCGTCCCAGGCGGTGTCGGCGGCCTCGGTCTCGGCGGCCTCGTCCAGCGCCGGCTGGAAGCCGTCCAGGTAGACCAGCAGGTCGGCCCCGGCCACCGCGGCGACGTCCTGCGGGGTGAGCTCGAGGTCGTGCGCCTCGGCTCCCGGCGGGGTCAGCGACGAGACGTCGACCCGGTCCCCGCCGACCCGCTCGGTGGCCCACTCCAGCGGGTAGAAGCCGGCCACGACGGTCAGCCCACCCGAGCCGCCACCGCCCTCACTGCCGGAGTCGCCGCAGCCGGCGAGCAGCAGGGTGGTGGCAGCGGCGGCGACGACCGTCTTCTTGTTCATGAGAATCATTCTCGCATATGTCGGTGGGTCGTCGGACCGGCCGGGGCGCGCGGCCGCACGCGTACCCTTCCGTGCGTGTCCGACGTCTCCGGCCTGCCGCTGATCGGCGCCGCGGCGCTGCGTGCCCGCGCCGCCGCCCGCGTGCTGCGCACCCTCCCGACCGACACCAAGGACGCCGCGCTGCTGGCGATGGCCGACGCGCTGGTGGAGCGCGCCGACGAGGTGCTCGCCGCCAACGCCGCCGACGTCGAGGCGGCCGCGGCCGACGGCACCCCCGCGGCGATCCTCGACCGGCTCCGGCTGGACACCGGGCGGATCGCCGGGGTGGCCGACGCCCTGCGCCAGCTCGTCGCCCTGCCCGACCCGGTCGGCGACGTGGTCCGCGGCTCGACCCTGCCCAACGGGCTGCAGCTGCGGCAGGTGCGGGTACCCCTCGGCGTGGTCGGGATCGTCTACGAGGCCCGGCCGAACGTGACCGTGGACGCCGCCGGGCTGTGCCTGAAGAGCGGCAACGCGGCGCTGCTGCGCGGGTCGGCGTCGGCCTTCCGCACCAACACCGCGCTGGTCGCCGTCCTCACCGAGGCCGGGGCCAAGGCCGGGCTGCCCGAGGGGGCGGTCGAGCTGCTGCCCGCCGACCGCGCCTCCGTGGGCGAGCTGCTGAACGCCCGCGGCCACGTCGACGTGGTGATCCCGCGCGGCGGGGCCTCGCTCATCCAGCGGGTGGTGCGCGAGGCGCGGGTGCCGGTGATCGAGACCGGCGAGGGCAACTGCCACGTCTACGTCGACCCGTCGGCCGACCCGGCGATCGCCGAGGCGATCGTGCTCAACGCCAAGACCCACCGGGTGAGCGTCTGCAACTCCGCGGAGACGCTGCTGGTGCACCGCGACGTGCCGTTCCTGCCGCGGCTGCTGTCCGCGCTGGCCGACGCCGGCGTCACCCTGCACGGGGACGCCGCGGCGCAGGCGGCGCACGACGCCGTCGTCCCGGCGACCGACGAGGACTGGGCCACCGAGTACCTGTCGATGGACATGGCCGTCCGCGTCGTCGACGACCTGACCGCGGCGCTGGACCACATCGAGCGGTGGGGGAGCGGGCACAGCGAGGCGATCGTGGCCGACTCCGCGCGCGCCATCGCCGAGTTCACCGCCGGCGTGGACGCCGCCGCGGTGCTGGTCAACGCCTCCACCCGGTTCACCGACGGCGGGGAGTTCGGCTTCGGCGCGGAGATCGGCATCTCGACGCAGAAGCTGCACGCCCGCGGCCCGCTGGGTCTGCCCGAGCTGACCTCCACCACCTACGTCGTCACCGGGAACGGCCACACCCGCCGCTGACCGCCCCTCGCCGTCGTCCGGCCCGCCCCCGCCACCCCGACCGAGGAGCCGCATGCCCCGCCCGCCGTCGCAGTCCCCGCAGTTCTCGTCGGTCGCGGACGTCGGCAAGCGGCTGGCCACCGCCGGCTACCTGCCCGACGCGCAGATCGCGACGACGGTGTTCCTCGCCGACCGGCTGGGCAAGCCGCTGCTGGTCGAGGGGCCGGCCGGGACCGGCAAGACCGAGCTGGCCAAGGCGCTGGCCGCGGCGACCGGGTCGGAACTGATCCGGCTGCAGTGCTACGAGGGCCTCGACGAGGCGCGGGCGCTGTACGAGTGGAACTACAAGAAGCAGCTGCTGCGCATCCAGGCCGCCCAGGGCACCGACGGCGCCGACTGGGGCACCGTCCACGACGACATCTTCGGCGAGGAGTTCCTCCTCTCCCGGCCGCTGCTCACCGCGATCCGGCGCACCGAGCCGACCGTGCTGCTGGTCGACGAGACCGACAAGGCCGACGTCGAGGTGGAGGGCCTGCTGCTGGAGGTGCTCAGCGACTTCCAGGTCACCATCCCCGAGCTGGGCACGGTGACCGCGGTGCGCCGGCCGATGGTGGTGCTGACCTCCAACGCCACCCGCGAGCTGTCCGAGGCGCTCAAGCGACGCTGCCTGTACCTGGCGCTGGACTACCCGTCGGCCGAGCGGGAGCGGGAGATCGTGCTCTCCCGCGTGCCCGACCTGGCGCCCGGGCTGGCCGAGCAGCTGGTGCGCACCATCCGGGCGCTGCGCGCGCTGGAGCTGAAGAAGTCCCCGTCGATCTCGGAGACCCTCGACTGGGCGCAGACCCTGCTCGAGCTCGGGCTGGACACCCTCGACGAGACGGCGGTGCGGTCGACGCTGGGCGTGGTGCTCAAGCACGCCAGCGACCAGGAGCGGGCCTCGGCCGAGCTGCGGCTGAACTGATGGCCGCGCCGGTGCCGTCGTCCCCGGTGCCCGCGACCTCACGGGCCGGGCCTGGCGGGCTGGCCGGGCACCTGGACGGTTTCGTCCGGGCGGTGCGCGAGGCCGGTATCCCGGTCGGGATCAGCCAGGCCGTGGACGCCGCCGAGATCCCCACCGTCGTCGACCTGCTCGACCGCGAGCAGCTGCGGCACGGGCTGGCTGCCGTGCTGCTGCAGCGGGCGGCGCAGCGGCCGGCCTACGACGTGCTGTTCGACCTGTGGTGGCCGCTGGGGGACCGGCCGGTGGTGGCCGACGACGTCGAGGGGGACGGCGACGCGGGGGAGGTCCCCGAGTCGACCCTCGACCTGCCCGACGGCGTGGACCTCGCCGGGCTGCTCCGCGACCGGCTGGCGCAGCTGCTGCTCGACGGGGACGAGGAGGCGCTGCGCCGCTTCGCCCGCGAGGCCGTCGACCGGCTGGGGCGGACCACGCCGTCGCCGTCGGGCCAGTCGTTCTTCAGCTACCGGGTGATGCGGGCGCTGTCGCCGGACACGCTGGTCGCCCAGCTGCTGGCCGGCCTGCTCGGCGACGGCGAGCGCGGCGGGCTGGCCGAGCAGGTGGCCCGGCAGACCGTCCGCGAGCGGCTGGCGGCCTTCCGGGCGGCGGTGGAGGCCGAGGTCCGGCGGCGGACGGCGGCCGAGCGCGGCCGGGACAAGGTCGCGAAGAGCGCCGTGCGGCCGCTGGCCGACCAGGTCGAGTTCCTGCGCGCCCAGGCCGCCGACCTCGCCGAGCTGCGCCGGGCGGTGGCTCCGCTGGCCCGGCGCCTGGCGGTGCGGTTGTCCGCCCGGCGCCGGCACGGGCGGGAGGGCCGGCTGGACTTCCGCAAGACGGTGCGGGCCTCGCTGGGGACCGGCGGGGTGCCCGTGGTGACCCACCACCGGCCGCGGAAGGTGCACAAGCCCGAACTGGTGGTGCTCTGCGACGTCAGCGGCTCGGTGGCCGGCTTCAGCCACTTCACGCTGATGCTCACGCAGGCGCTGCGCGAGCACTTCTCCGGCGTGCGGGCCTTCGCGTTCGTGGACTCCACCGACGAGGTCACCCGGTTCTTCCGGCCGGGCGCGGACGTGACCGACGCGGTCGCCCGGATCGGCCGGGAGGCCGACGTCGTGGGCTTCGACGGGCACAGCGACTACGGCACCGCCTTCGAGGTGTTCGCCGACCGGTGGCCCGGCGCCGTGGGCCCGAAGACCTCGCTGCTCGTGCTCGGTGACGGCCGCACCAACTACCGCCAGCCCGGCGTGCCGGTGCTGGCCGACCTGGTCCGCCGGTGCCGCTCGGCGCACTGGCTCAACCCCGAGCCGCGGCGGCTGTGGGGCAGCGGCGACTCGGCGGCGAACCGGTACGCCGAGGTCATCGACATGGTCGAGTGCCGCACCGCCGCCCAGCTCGCCGACTTCGTGACCACGCTCTGAGCCGACAGCGCCGGGCGGTCCGGGCGTGGGCGGGTGCGGCGTCTGCGCGTCGGGCGACGTGTCGACCGGGCGAGTTGTCGACGAGCCGACCTGTCGACTCGTCGCTCGTCGACCCAGGCCGGGACCGGTCCTCGCGGGCCGCTCCGGCGGCGGCCCGGATAGGCTCGATCGGTGGCTGGTCGGCGGGTCGGGGTGATGGGTGGGACGTTCGATCCCATCCACCACGGGCACCTCGTGGCGGCGAGTGAGGTCGCCGTCCTCTTCGGGCTGGACGAGGTCGTCTTCGTGCCGACCGGTCAGCCGTGGCAGAAGAGCGACCGTGAGGTCGCCCCCGCCGAGGACCGCTACCTCATGACGGTCATCGCCACCGCCTCCAACCCCCGGTTCTCGGTGAGCCGCGTCGACATCGACCGCGGCGGGCCCACGTACACCATCGACACCCTCAGCGACCTGCAGCGGCAACGGCCCGACGACGAGCTGTTCTTCATCACCGGGGCCGACGCGCTCTCCCAGATCCTCAGCTGGCGGGACAGCGACCGGTGCTTCGAGCTGGCGCACTTCATCGGCGTCACGCGGCCCGGCTTCGACCTGGGCGCCGCGCACCTGCCCCAGGGCGCGGTCAGCCTGGTCGAGGTGCCGGCGCTGGCGATCAGCTCCAGCGACTGCCGGGAGCGGGTCGGCCGCGGCATGCCGGTCTGGTACCTCGTCCCCGACGGCGTCGTCCAGTACATCGAGAAGCGGCAGCTCTACCACTCGCGGAGCCCGGTCCGGCCGGCGCCGCGCGAGAGCGTCACCCGCGGCGGGGGCGCGGTCGCCGAGGCCGGCCACCCCACCTACGACCGGCCGCCGCCCCCCGCCGGACCGGACGGGCCGCCTCCCGAACCACCGTCCCCCCATCTCCAGGAGGTACCCCGATGACCGCCTCGTCCGAGGCGCGGGAGACCGCACTGCTGGCGGCGCAGGCCGCCGCTGACAAGCTGGCCACCGACGTCTCGATCGTGGACGTCAGCGACCGGCTGGCGATCACCGACGCCTTCGTGCTCGCCTCGGCGCCCAACGAGCGCCAGGTGCAGGCGATCGTCGACGAGGTCGAGGAGCGGCTGCGGCAGCACGGTCTCAAGCCGGTGCGGCGGGAGGGCGTCGCCGAGGCCCGGTGGGTGCTGCTGGACTTCGTCGACGTCGTCGTGCACGTCCAGCACGCCGAGGAGCGCGCCTACTACGCCCTCGAGCGGCTCTGGAAGGACTGCCCGACCATCCCCTTCAGCGACCGGGCCGCCCCGTCCGACGGCCAGGCCGCCGCCGCCGGCGCCGACGCCCCGGTCCCGGCGAGCCGGCAGACCCTCTCGGCCGACGACGTCGACCCGATGAGCGCCGACCCCAGGCCGCTGCCGCCCGAGCCGGTCGAGGACGACCCCGCCACGGAGGACTCCTCCCCGGAGGCGACCGGACGGTGACCGACGGCGCTCCCCGGCTGCCCGTGCCCCGGCTGGTCGTCTGGCGGCACGGGCGGACCGAGTGGAACGCCACCGGGCGGTTCCAGGGCCAGCTGGACCCCCCACTGGACGCCGAGGGGCGGCGGCAGGCCACCGAGACGGCTCCCCACCTGGCCGCCAGCGGCCCGCTCCCCGAGGGGACCGTCGTCGTCTCGAGCGACCTGAGCCGGGCCGCCGAGACCGCGAGGACGCTCGCTGCCGTCCTCGGGGTCCCGCTGCGGCTGGACCCGCGGCTGCGCGAGTTCGGCCTCGGGTCCTGGGAGGGCCTCACGCGCGAGGAGGTCGCCGAGCGGCATCCCGAGCAGTACGCCGACTGGCTCGCCGGCCGGCCCGTCCACGGCCGCGGCGGAGAGGACCCGGCCGACGTCCCGCGCCGGGCGCTCGCCGCGCTCGGTGACCTGCCCGAGGCGCCGGCGGCGGTGGTGGTCACCCACGGCGGCACCGCCGCCCGGCTGATGGAGACCCTGCTCGGGCTCGGGCCCGAGCACCGCCGCGTGTTCGGGCCCCTGGGCAACTGCGCGTGGAGCGAACTGGCGGTGCAGAGCGACCGCTGGCGGTTGCTGCGGCACAACAATTCCGCGCCGCGGCTGCCGGCCGAGCCGCGGCCCCCCTCCCGCCCGGAGACGGGACCGCTGGAGGCCGGTGCCAGCCCCGAGGAGGGGGCCGCACCTCCGGCGCAGGACGCCGACGCCGCCCTCTGACGGTCGGTCGGCGCGGCGTCGCCGGGACCGACCCCCGCCGGTGGGCGTCGGCGGCCAGCTAGCCTCGCCGGGTGTCCGTCGCCGTGGTCACCGACTCCACGGCCTACCTGCCTGCGCGGTTGGTCGAGCAGTACTCGGTCGAGGTCGTCCCGCTCTACGTGGTCATGGCCGGCCACTCGGGCCGGGAGGGGGCGGAGATCGGCCCGGCCGACGTGGCCCGTGCCCTCGGCGTCCGCGGGCAGACCGTCTCCACCTCCAGGCCCACCCCCGGGGACTTCGTCGGTGTCTACCGCCGGCGACTGGCAGAGGGAGCCGAGCGGATCGTCTCGGTGCACCTGTCGGCCGAGCTGTCGGGCACCGTCGACGCGGCGCGCCTGGCCGCCGCGCAGGTCGGCGAGCACATCGTCACCGTGGTCGACTCCCGGTCGGCCGCCATGGGCAGCGGGTTCGCGGTCGTCGCCGCCGCCCGGGCGGCCGCGGCCGGCGAGGACGCGGCGACCGTCGCGGCCACGGCGCAGGAGACGGCCGCCGCGACGCGCACCCTCTTCGTGGTCGACACCCTCGAGCACCTGCGGCGCGGCGGCCGCATCGGGGCCGCGGCCTCGATGATCGGGACCGCGCTGGCGGTCAAGCCGGTGCTGCACGTCGCGGAGGGGCGGGTGGTCCCCCTCGAGAAGGTCCGCACGACGGCCCGGGCGCTGACGCGTCTGGTCCAGCGCGGCGTGGAGGCCGCGGACGGGGCACCGGTGTCGGTCGCCGTCCACCACCTGGCCGCACCCGACCGCGCCGAGCGGCTGGCCCGCGAGCTGCGGGACCGGCTGCCCGGGCTGCGGGAGCTGTACGTCAGCGAGCTCGGCGCGGCGATCGGTGCGCACGTCGGGCCGGGGGCCGTCGGACTGGTCGTGGCGCCGGCGTCGGTGCCGCTCCTGCAGGAGGGCGAGCAGCCGGCGGACTGAGACGCGGAGCAGGAGCACCCGCGCAGCCTGCACCCGACCCGTTCCGCCGGTGGCCGGTCCGTCCACAGGCGCGGCCTCCGTCCACAGTCGCCCCGCGACCCGGCCGCACCGCGGCCACGCTGCCTAGCGTCCGGCCGGTGCACCTCCCTCTCCGCCGCAGCGACGACGCCGATCTGATCCGCGCGCGCCTGCGTGTCCTCCTCGACGAGGGTGGGCGCGCGCGGGGCTGGGTCCCCGACGACGAGCCCGACGACCACGTCGACGACGACCCCGACGGCGCGGACGGCCTCGAGCTCCCCGAACCGGGCCGGCCCGAGGAGGAACCGGACCCGGGACTGCCCGACGGCATCGGCCGGCACCGCGCCCCGGGCACCGCCGTCCGGCTCGGTCCGGGACGGCGCGGCGTGTGGGCGCTGTGGGTGGCCGGGGTGCTCGCGGCGCTCGCCGTGGCGGCGGGGACCTGGGTGGACCGTCCGCGGGTGGAACCGGCTCCCACGCCCACGTCCGTGGCGCCGGCGCCGTCCACGTCGTCCACGGCCCCTGCCACGCCCTCGGTCGGGATGGCGGCCGACGCGTCCCCGACGGTCGTGGTCTCGGTGGTGGGCCTGGTCTCCCGGCCCGGGCTGGTCACCCTCCCCGCGGGGGCACGCGTCGCCGACGCGGTCACCGCCGCCGGCGGCCTGCTGCCGGAGGCCGACCCCGCCTCGGTCAACCTCGCCGCGGTGGTGAGCGACGGCCAGCAGGTCGCCGTGGGGGTGCCCGGCGCGGCGCCCGCCGGCCTGGCCGCGGCAGGGACCTCCGGGACCGGACTGGTGGACCTCAACAGGGCGACCGTCGCGGACCTCGACGCGCTGCCGGGCATCGGGCCGGTGCTGGCCCAGCGCATCGTCGACCACCGCGAGCAGCAGGGCCGGTTCGCCAGCGTCGAGCAGCTCGACGACGTCCCGGGGATCGGCCCGTCGACCTACGCGGAGCTGGCCGAGCTGGTGACCGTGTGAGCGCGCCCTCCGCGCGGTGGACGTGGATCGACCTGCGGCTGGCGCCGGTCGCCGCGGCGGTCTGGCTCACCACGCTGCTGGCTCCGGCGACGAGCGCCGCCGGCCTGGCCGCTGCGGCGCTGGTCGCCACGGCGGTCGCTGCCCTGCTCGCGCGGCGGTGCCGCACGACGTGGGCGGTGGTGCTGCTCGGCGTGCTCGCGGCCGTGGCCGTCACCGCCACGACCGCCGCCGTCCGTGCGGCCGCCCGGGACGCCTCCCCGCTGGCCGCGGTCGCCGAGGGACGGCGGACCGTGCTGGTCGACCTCGTGCTGACCGGCGACCCCCGGCCGGTGCGCGGCGTCGGGCCGGCCCGGGCGGTCACCGAGGCGACCGTCACGCGGCTGGTGGACGGCGGCACCCCGATCGGCCTGGCGGACGACGTCGTCCTCTTCGCCCCCGCGGAGGAGTGGCTCGGGCTGCTCCCCGGCCAGTCCGTGCGGGTGCGGGCGACCGTGACGCCGGCCGACGCCGCGGAGGGGCTGGTGGCCCTCCTGTCGGCGCGGGGGCCACCGGCGGTGCTCGGCGCCCCGCCGTGGGAGCAGCAGGCCGCCGGAGCCCTGCGCGACGGCCTCGCCGAGAGCTCGCTCCGCGTCCTCGACCCGCGGCCGGGTGGCCTGCTTCCCGGCCTGGTCGTCGGCGACACCCGCGCCATGGACCCGGTGCTCGTCGAGGACTTCCGCCGCGCCGGCCTCGCGCACCTCACCGCCGTCTCCGGCGCGAACGTCGCCATCGTGCTCACCGGCGTGCTGGCCCCGCTGCGCCGGCGCGGCGTCGACCGGCGGGTGCAGGCCCTCGTGGCCGCGGCGGCCCTGGTCGGCTTCGTCCTGCTGGCCCGTCCCAGCGCCAGCGTGGTGCGGGCGGCGGCGATGGGCGCGGTGACTCTTCTGGCGCTGGCGAGCGGTCGCTCGCGGGTGGCCCTGCCGGCGCTCCTCGGGGCCGCGGTCGTGCTCCTGCTGGTCGACCCCGGCCTCGCCCGCGATGCCGGCTTCGCCCTGTCGGTCGCGGCGACGGCCGCCATCGTCCTGCTCGCGCGGACCTGGGCGCGGCGGCTCCGCGACCGCGGCTGGCCGCGCTCGGTCGCCGACGCGGTGGCCGTCGCGGCAGCCGCCGGGCTGGCCACCGCGCCCCTGGTCGCAGCACTGTCCGGCGTGGTCAGCCCGGTCTCCCTGCCGGCGAACCTGCTCGCCGCACCGGCGGTGCCCGTGGCCACCGTGCTGGGGTTGCTGGCGGCGCCGGCCGCGGTCGTGGTCCCGCCGCTGGGCGACGTGCTGGTCTGGGTGGCCGGGTGGCCGGTCCGCTGGCTGGTCCTCGTGGCCGAGCGGGCGGCGGCGCTGCCCGACGGCGCGCTGGGCTGGCCGGTCGGCACGAGGGGCGCCGTCCTGCTGACGCTGCTGCTGTTCGCGTGCGCCTGGCTGCTCTGGCGGTTCCCCCGGTCGCGGCCGCTGGCGCTGGCCGCCCTCGTCGGTGCGGTGGTGCTGGGCTGGCCGGTCCGCCAGCTGACCCGGGGGTGGCCGCCGGACAGCACGGTCGTGGTCGCCTGTGACGTCGGCCAGGGCGACGCGCTCGTGGTGCCGACCGGGCCGGGGGAGGGGGTGCTCGTCGACGCCGGGCCGGAGGTGGGGCCGGTCGACCGCTGCCTCGACCGGCTGGGCATCGACCGCCTGCCGATGGTCCTGCTCAGCCACCTGGACGCCGACCACGCCGGTGGTCTCGCCGGCGCGCTTTCGGGGCGGTCGGTCGGTGTGGTCGCCACGGGGACGCTCTCCCCGGCCGACGAGCGCGCCGGCCCGCTGGCCGACGCCACGCGCGAGGCCGGGGCGGAGCGGGTGCTCCTCGTGCCCGGCGAGCGCCGCACCGTGGGGGACGCTGTGATCGAGGTGCTGGCCCCGCCGCCGGAGCTGGCCACGGCCGCGGCCGAGCCCAACGACCTGTCCCTCGTCGTGCGGGTCACCCGCCACGGCGTGCGGGTGTTGCTGACCGGCGACCTCGGCGGCGAGGCGCAGGCGCGCATCGTCGCTCGTGGCGTGGACCTGCGCGCGGACGTGCTCAAGGTGCCGCACCACGGCAGCGCGGACGCAGACCGTGGCTTCCTCGCCGCGACCGGTGCCCGGGTGGCACTGGTCTCGGTCGGGGCCGACAACACCTACGGGCACCCCACCGCGCGCGTGCTGTCGTGGCTCACGCAGGACGGCATGCGGGTGCACCGCACCGACCGGGAGGGGGACCTCGCCGTCGCCGGTGACGCCGACGCGTGGGGGGTGGCCGCCCGCGGTCGTGAGCCGGGGCAGTCCGTGGCCGCGCCGGCGACCTCTGCGCATGGGGTGCCGCCGGTGGCGGCCGGGGCGCCACCACGCCGCGGCCGGGGTTGCCTCGTCCGCGGCCCGGCCGGACCGCGCGTCGGCCCAGTGGCACGGGTCGCGGCTCGCCGGGACCGTCACTGCCGCGTGGGAGCATGCCGGTGTGGCTGCCGCACCTCCCGCGCCGACCTCCCGACTGCGCGCCGTGGTGGGCGAGGAGGAGTTGCTGCGATCCCGCGCGGTCTCCGCCGTCCGGGCCGCCGTGCTCGAGCGCCACCCCGAGGCCGAGGTGCACGAGCTGCCCGCCGCGGGCCTGCCGGTGGGTCAGCTGGCCGACGTGCTCGCGCCCTCGCTGTTCGGCGGGCACCGGCTCGTGGTGGTCACCGGGGTCCACGAGGCCGCCGGCGCGCTCGCCGATGCGCTGACCGCCTACACGAAGGACCCGGACCCCGACCTCACGCTGGTGGTCGTGCACCACGGCGGCAAGCGCAACGAGGCGCTGCTCAAGACCTTCAAGGCCGCCGGCGCCGCGTTCGACGACTGCCCGAAGGTCAGCTCGGTGGGGGACCGCATCGCGTTCGTGCGCAACGAGGTCCGGACGGCGGGTGGGCGGATCACCCCCGACGCGGCCAGCGCCCTGGTGGAGGCGATCGGCGCCGACCTGCGCCAGCTGTCGGCGGCCGCCGGCCAGCTCGTCTCCGACTTCGGTGGCACCGTCGACGCCGACGCGGTCGCCCGCTTCCACCGGGGGCAGGCCGAGGTCAGCGGCTTCACCGTCGCGGAGCGCGTGCTCGTCGGCGACCGGCAGGGGTCGCTGGAGATGCTGCGCTGGGCGCTGCAGCGCGGCGTCGCCCACGTCCTCATCGCCGACGCCATCGCCGACGGCGTGCGCACCGCGGCGCGGGTGAGCGCACTGCGCAGCACCAACCCCGGGGAGCTGGCGCGCACGTTGAAGATGCCGCCGTGGAAGGTGAAGAAGGCGCAGGCCCAGGCGCGGGGCTGGAGCATCGAGGGCCTGCAGCAGGCGGTCGGCGTCGCCGCGGAGCTGAACGCCGACGTCAAGGGCGTGGCGGCCAGCGCCGACTACGCGCTGGAGCGCGCCGTGCGCCGGATCGTCGCCATCCGCCGGGAGACCGGCCGCGGCCGGGTCTGACCAGCCCCGGCCGCGTCTGACCGGGCGCGCCGGGTCCTGCCCGGCGGGTCACCGAGCCCGCGACCGGTCCGCGGGACAGGGCGAGCCCCGCAGGGGACGCGAGCCCCGCAGGCGATGCGGGCCCCAGGACGCCGGGACCCTGGCGGGCGCAGACCTCCCCGAAGGCGACGAGGGCCCCGGCGGGCGCAGACGTCGCCGAAGACGACGAGAGCCCCCGTCCCGGTGGGGGAGGGGGCTCGTCGCGGACCGCGCGGGTGCGCGGTGCGCCGGCTCAGAGGCCGGCGACCTGCTTGGCCAGACCCGACTTGCGGTTGGCGGCCTGGTTCTTGTGGATGATGCCCTTGCTGGCAGCCTTGTCGAGCGCCTTGCTGGCGGTCTTCAGGGCCTCCTGCGCGGCGGCGGCGTCCCCGGACGCGGCCGCGGTCCGGACGCGCCGGACGGCCGTCTTCAGGGCGGACTTGACGGCAACGTTGCGCTGGCGCGCCTTCTCGTTGGTCTTGATCCGCTTCATCTGGGACTTGATGTTCGCCACGCGTGAGCCTCGGGTTGTCTCTCGGGAGGGAGTACTTCTGACAGTGCGTCCGTCGCGACGGCGTGCGTCGGCGGACCGGTCTGCCAAGATACCAGCGTCGGGCGTACGACCCCAACCCGCGGGTAGACCGGCCCGGACCGGCCGATCGCTGGACGAGGCACCGAGCCGTGGGACGATGGGAGCACTGTGACGACTCCCGCCTACACCGACCCGGCCCGCATCCGGAACTTCTGCATCATCGCCCACATCGACCACGGCAAGTCGACGCTGGCCGACCGGATGCTCGAGGTCACCGGGATCATCGAGGCGCGGCAGATGCGTGCTCAGTACCTCGACCGCATGGACATCGAGCGCGAGCGCGGCATCACCATCAAGGCGCAGAACGTGCGCCTGCCGTGGACGCCGAACGCCGGTGACCACGCGGGCGCCGCCCACGTGCTGCACATGATCGACACCCCCGGCCACGTCGACTTCACCTACGAGGTGTCCCGCTCACTGGCCGCCTGCGAGGGCGCGGTGCTGCTGGTCGACGCCGCCCAGGGCATCGAGGCCCAGACCCTGGCCAACCTGTACCTGGCCATGGAGAACGACCTCACGATCATCCCGGTGCTCAACAAGATCGACCTCCCGGCCGCCCAGCCGGAGAAGTACGCGGCCGAGCTCGCGCACATCATCGGCTGCGACCCGGACGACGTCCTGCGCGTCAGCGGCAAGACCGGCGAGGGCGTCCCCGCGCTGCTCGACGCGATCGTCGACCAGATCCCCGCCCCGGAGGGCGACGCCGACGCCCCGGCCCGCGCCATGATCTTCGACTCCGTCTACGACATCTACCGCGGCGTCATCACCTACGTCCGCGTCGTCGACGGCCGGATCGCCGCCCGCGACCGGATCAAGATGATGTCGACCGGCGCGACCCACGAGCTGCTGGAGATCGGGGTGATCTCCCCGGAGCCCAAGCCGGTCGAGAGCCTCGGCGTCGGCGAGGTCGGCTACTTCATCACCGGGGTGAAGGACGTCCGCCAGTCCCGCGTCGGCGACACCGTCACCCTGCAGCACAAGCCGGCCACCGAGTCCCTCGGCGGGTACCGCGACCCCAAGCCGATGGTCTACTCCGGGCTCTACCCGATCGATGGCAGCGAGTACCCGCTGCTGCGCGAGGCGCTGGACAAGCTGCTCCTGAACGACGCCGCGCTGACCTACGAGCCGGAGACCTCGGCGGCCCTGGGCTTCGGCTTCCGCGTCGGCTTCCTCGGCCTGCTGCACCTGGAGATCGTCCGCGAGCGGCTGGAGCGCGAGGCCGGCATCAGCCTGATCTCCACCGCGCCGAACGTCGTCTACCGGGTGGTGATGGAGGACGGCTCGGAGATCACCGTGACCAACCCCAGCGACTGGCCCGAGGGCAAGATCGACAAGGTCTTCGAGCCGGTCGTCAGCGCCACGATCATCGCCCCCAGTGACTACACCGGCGCGATCATGGAGCTGTGCCAGAGCCGGCGCGGCCAGCTCGGTGGGATGGACTACCTGTCCGAGTCGCGGGTCGAGCTGCGCTACACGCTGCCGCTCGGCGAGATCATCTTCGACTTCTTCGACGCGCTGAAGTCCCGCACCCGCGGCTACGCCTCGCTCGACTACGCCGAGGCCGGCGAGCAGGAGTCCTCGCTGGTGAAGGTGGACATCCTGCTCCAGGGCGAGGCCGTCGACGCGTTCAGCGCGATCGTGCACAAGGACAAGGCCTACAGCTACGGCGTGATGATGGCCGGCAAGCTGCGCGAGCTCATCCCGCGGCAGCAGTTCGAGGTGCCGATCCAGGCCGCCGTCGGCTCCCGGGTGATCGCCCGCGAGACGGTCCGCGCCATCCGCAAGGACGTCCTGGCCAAGTGCTACGGCGGTGACATCACCCGCAAGCGCAAGCTGCTGGAGAAGCAGAAGGAGGGCAAGAAGCGGATGAAGATGGTGGGCCGCGTCGAGGTCCCCCAGGAGGCGTTCGTCGCCGCGCTGTCCACCAACGAGTCCACCGCCTCCAAGAAGTGAGCGGGCGGCTCGAGGCCGTCTGCGTCTCCGGTCCCGACCTGCTGCCGCTGCCCGACCGGCGTCCCAACCGCAGCGGGATCGACAAGCGGCCGGTCGCCGGCCGGGTCGCCGTCGAGCGGCTCGGCCTGGACGGCGACGTCCAGGTCAATCGCCGCTACCACGGCGGCGAGGGCCAGGCGGTCTACGCCTACGCGCAGGAGGACGCCGACTGGTGGGCCGCCGAGCTCGGTCGCGACCTGCCGCCCGGCCGGTTCGGCGAGAACCTGCGGACGGCGGGGCTCGACCTCACCGGCGCGCTGCTCGGCGAGCAGTGGCGGGTCGGGACGGCGCTGCTCGAGGTGACCGACCCGCGGATCCCGTGCGCCAACTTCGAGCGTTTCTGGGGCGTGCCGCAGCTGGTCAAGCGGTTCACCGCGCGCGGCGCGAGCGGGGCCTACCTGCGGGTGCTCGAGGCCGGGGAGGTCGGCGCCGGCGACCGCGTCGACGTCGTCCACCGCCCCGACCACGGGGTCACCACCGGGCTGGCGTTCCGCGCCTACACCACGCAGAAGCACCGGCTGCCCGAGCTGGGCCCCGCCGTCCGCTACCTGCCCGAGCGCACCCGGGACAAGATCGCGGCCAAGATCGCCGCACGAACCGGCGCCGGGGTCTGACCGCGCCGGGCCTCAGTGCATCCACGGCGCGAAGGACAGCCCGACGACCAGCCCCTCGGGGGATTGCAGCCGGGCGACCGTCTGCCCCCACGGCTCCGTTCGCGCCCCGTGCAGGAGCCGGTGGCCGGCGGCCTCCAGCTCCGCCGCGCCGCTGGTCACCGCGGCCTCGTCGGCCAGCTCGAACTCGATGCTGGCCTGCGGGACCGGGTGGTCGGCCGGCCAGTCGGGTGCACCGAAACAGGCCGTTGCGGCCTGGGCGAGCGGCCACACCCCGAAGTGCCTGCTGCCGGGGATGTGCTCGCTGGCGAAGTACTCGCCGTCGAGGCGCTCGAGGGGCAGCCCCAGGGCGTCCACGTAGAGGCGACGGCTCTCGACCGGGTCGGGGGCGATGACGCCGACACTGGCGACGAAGAGGATCTCCATGCCGGCACCGTGCCACCCGAGGGTGACAGGTCGGGACCGGTCAGGCGGCGGCCAGGGTCGCCTCGAGGTCCCTTCGCAGCGCGGCCAGGTCGACCCCGCGGTCGTGCAGCACCTGCACCGCCAGTCCCTGTCCCTCGCGGAGCAGGCCGAGGGCGATGTGCCCCTCGCGGATCGTCCGCGACCGCTGGGCGACCGCCTCGCGCAGCGACAGCTCCAGCACCTTCTTGGCGCGCGGCGAGAACGGGATGTGGCCGCCCTTGGGCCGGCCGCCCCGGGGCTCGTCGAGCGCCCCCGGCCCGAAGGTCGCCTCGACCCGGTCGCGCACGGCGTCCAGGTCGATGCCCACCGCGCGCAGCGCGTCGGCGTCCAGGTCGTCGCGGCTGACCAGCGCGGTGACGGTTGCGACGACCTGGTCGCGGGTCAGCCCGTGCCGGCCGAGGACCTGCGCCGTCGGCGTCCACGGCAGGTCGATGAGGGCGAGCAGCAGGTGCTCGGTGCCGATCGTGCCGTGCCGGAGCTCCCGGGCCTCGTGCTGGGCGCGGACGACGGTCTCGCGGGCGTCGGTGGTGAAGCGTTCGAACACGGTCAGTCCTTCCGTCGGAGCGGCCCGCGGCCGCCTGCGTACTTCTTGTGCACCGCCTGGCGCGTGACGCCGAGCAGCTGGGCGATCTGCTCCCACGTCCAGCCCTGGTCGCGGGCGTTGTCCACCTGGAGGGCCTCGAGTCGCTCCACCAGTGCACGGAGCGCGCGCACCGCCTTCAGCCCGACGGCGGGGTCGCGGCTGCTGGCGGCGGACGCCACCTGTGTCGTGTCGGCCATGCCGTCAACTTTGGTTGACTTCGACGGCTGTGTCAACCCACTTTGACAGGCGTCGGCGCCGTCAGCGGGTCTCGTGGACCTCGTAGTGGGTGACGGTGACCTCACGGTCGACCAGGAAGCGGTCGTCCTCGGGGTAGAAGACCGCGGCGCTCACGTCGTCCCCGGCGAACGCGCGGACGGCGTCGTAGGACGTCCAGAAGCTCAGCGTGACGACCTCGGTCCGGCCGTCGTCGAGGTCGCGCAGCAGCATGTGCGCGCCCTCGTTGCCCGGCGTCCGCCGGTAGTGGGCGATGCCGGTCTCGTCGATGTAGGCGGCGTAGGCGTCGCGGTCCTCGGTGCGGACCCAGCCCCGCCAGATGCGGGCGATCACCGGAGTTGCTCCCCTCAGGCGACGGCGGCCTCCTCGCCACCGGTCAGCCGCAGCAGGTCGGCGTAGGGCACGGAGAACATCGTGTGGTGGTCGCCGCCGCCGGCCCAGAGCAACGGGTACGCGGCGAGGTCGACGTCCACGACGGTCCGCACCGGCGCCGTGTGCCCGGTCGGGGCGACCCCGCCCACTTCCTGGCCGGTCGCCGCGGTGACGAACTCCGGGCTCGCCCGGCGCACGCGGGCCGCGCCCACCAGCGCCGCCACCTTGGCGGTGTCCACCCGGTGCGCGCCGCTGGCGAGCACGAGCAGCGGAGCGCCGTCGGCGTCGAAGACCAGGCTGTTGGCGATGGCCCCGACCGGGCAGCCGAGCGCCTCGGCCGCGGCCGCCGCCGTGGGCACCGGGACGTCGAACCGGCGCACGTCGGCCTCGACGCCGGCCGCGTGCAGCGCGGCGACCACCCGGTCGACCGGGCTCACGGGAGCGTGAAGACGATCTTGCCGGCGGTGCGGCCCTGCTCCATCCGCTCGAAGCCCTCGCGCGCCTTGTCGAGGGGGAGCTCGACGTCGATCACCGGGCGGACGCCGGTCACCGCGCACATCCGCACCAGCGACTCCAGCTCGTCGCGGGTGCCCATCGTCGAGCCGATCACCGACAGCTGGGTGAAGAAGACCCGGTTGAGCTCGGCGCCGGGGTTGAAGCCGGTGGTCGCCCCACAGGTCACGATGACCCCGCCCGGCCGCAGCGACTTGACGCTGTGGCTCCAGGTCGCTTCGCCGACGCTCTCCATGACCCCGTCGACCCGCTCCGGCAGCCGCGCGCCGGTCTCGAAGGCCTGGTCGGCGCCGAGGGCCAGCGCGGCCTGGCGCTTGTCCTCGCTGCGGGCGGTGACCCACATCCGGTAGCCGGCGGCGCGGCCGAGGGCGACCAGGGCCGTGGCCACCCCGCCGCTGGCGCCCTGCACCAGCACGGTGGCGCCGGGACGCAGGCCGGACTTGACGAACAGCATCCGGTAGGCGGTCAGCCACGCGGTGGGCAGACAAGCGGCCTCGGCGAAGGAGAGCTCGGCGGGCTTGGGGACCAGGTTGCGCCGGGGGACGGCGACCCGCTCGGCCATCGTGCCCTGGTGCAGCTCGGAGAACAGGCTCCGCTTGGGGTCGAGGGTCTCGTCGCCGGTCCAGCCGGGGCTGGCCACGACGCCGTGCACGATCACCTCGTTGCCGTCCTTATCGAGGCCGGCCGCGTCGGTGCCGAGGATCATCGGCATCCGCTCCTGCGGCAGCCCGACCCCGCGCAGGCTGAACAGGTCGTGGTGGTTGAGCGACGCCGCCTTCACCTGCACCGTCGTCCAGCCGTCGGGCGCCTCCGGCTCGGGGCGCTCGCCGATCTCCAGCACGGAGAGCGGGTCCTTCGGGGCGGGCGTGGAGACGAAGGCAGCCAGCATGCCCGGACCGTAACGGAGGTCACCCACCGGCTGCGACGGGGCCTTCCGACCACCGCGTCGGTTTCCGCGGGAACCGACGGGGTGGTCAGCGGACGACGACGACGTACTCCTGCCGCGGCACGAACTCGCCGATCACCGGGGCGCCCGGCACCTCGCCGGCCAGCAGCAGCCCGCCGGAGGTCTGCGCGTCGGCCAGCAGCAGCGCGTCCTCCTCGGAGACCGCCGACAGGTCGGTGTGCGGGCGCACCCAGTCGAGGTTGCGCCGCGTGCCGCCGGAGACGAAGCCGTCTGCCAGCGCCTCCCGCGCCCCGGCCAGGTACGGGACGGCGGCCGCGTCGACCACCGCGGTCACGCCACTGGCGCGGGCCATCTTGTACAGGTGGCCCAGCAGGCCGAAGCCGGTGACGTCGGTGCCGGCCCGGATGCCCGCCGCCACCGCGGCCCGCCCGGCGTCGCGGTTGAGCGTCGTCATCGAGGCGACCGCCTCCTCCGACACCTCGCCGGTCGCCTTCATCCGGCTGTTGAGCACTCCGACGCCCAGCGGCTTGGTCAACGACAGCGGCGTCCCCGCGACGGCGGCGGAGTTGGTGATCAGCCGGTCGACGTCGACGACACCGGTGACCGCCATGCCGTACTTCGGCTCGGGGTCGTCGATGGAGTGCCCCCCGCCGACGTGGCAACCGGCCTCCTGGGCGACCTCGAGCCCGCCGCGCAGCACCTCGGCGGCGAGCTCGGCGGGCAGCACGTCGCGCGGCCAGCCGAGCAGGTTGACCGCGACGACCGGGGTGCCGCCCATCGCGTAGACGTCGGAGAGCGCGTTGGCCGCCGCGATCCGGCCGAAGGTGTGTGCGTCGTCGACGACGGGGGTGAAGAAGTCGGTGGTGAGGACCAGCCCCTGGCCCCCGGCGATGCGGACCACGGCCGCGTCGTCGCCGTCGTCCAGGCCGACCACGAGCTCGGCGGCCGGGTCGAGCGGCCCGGCGGCGGTGAGGCCCGCGACGACGGCCTCGAGCTCGCCGGGCGGGATCTTGCAGGCGCAGCCGCCCCCGTGGGCGTACTGGGTGAGCCGGACGCGGACGGGAGCGGTGGTCACGCGTGCGAATCTAGGCCCGGCCGCCGGGGAGCACCCGGAGCCGGGGTGCTGCCGGCGCCGCCGGGGCACCGCCCAGCCGCCGGCCCGCCGGGTGGGTGTCGGCCGGCGGGGCGCCCAGGCCGGTCAGGTCGCGCCGGGCGGCGGTCTCCTCCGTGGGCTCGGCACCCTCGATGTGGTCCTCCCGGAACCAGCGCAGCGCCTGCCGCTCCCGGCACCACGCCACGAGGAACCAGTGCCGGCCGCTGCGGGCGAGCAGCTGCGGCTCCACCGCGCGCCGGGAGACGACCCCCTCGCCGTCGCGGTACCGCAGGACCAGCACCCGCCGCCGGGTCACCGCCTGCTCGAGGGCCGACCGGAGCTCGGCGGCGCGCCGGGCGTCGTCGCTCACCCACCGCGTGGACGCGGCCAGCCGGGCACGCCGGCGCGGATCGGGCTCGAGGGCGTCGAGGACCTTCTCCAGGGCCGTCCGCCCGGCGGCGGCGAACGGGCCGTCGGGGCGGGCGGCGAGCGCGGCCGCGACGGCCGCCGCCTCCTCCGGGGTGAGGGTGACCGGCGGCAGCGGGGTGGCGCGGGGTTGGGTGCGCTTCACGACCGGGATGCTGGCAAGGGCCACCGACAGTTCCGGGATCGCCGCGGCGGGCGGGCACGTAAGCTGCCCGGCGGAGGCGTCAGGGCGCCTGGTGGCCCCCGCGGCCTCTAAAGCCGACGTGGCCGAGCACCTCGGTCAGGCGGGTTCGATTCCCGTCCGCCTCCGCCAACGTCCCTGCTGTCCCGTCAACCCACCCACCCTGCGCATACGCTCCGCAGTCGATGAGCGCCGACCCGCGGCGGCAGGTGCCGCGCACCGACACGCTGCTCGCCGACCCGCAACTGGCCGCCGCCGCCGAGCGGCTGGGGCGCGAGCTGGTCAAAGCCGCCGTCCAGGAGGTGCAGCAGCGGGTCCGCGAGGGAGTCGTGCCCCCCGACGGCGCCGTCGCCGCGGTCCTGGCGACCCTGCCCGCGACGGCGAGCAGCCTGCGCCCGGTGCTCAACGCGACCGGGGTACTCGTGCACACCAACCTGGGCCGGTCGCCGCTGTCGCCGGCCGCGGTGGAGGCGGTCGCCGCCGCGAGCGGCACCACCGACGTCGAGCTGGACCTGACCACCGGCCGCCGGGGTCCGCGCGGGGAGGCGGCGCTGGCGGCGCTGCTCGCCGCCGTCCCGGCCGCCGAGGCCGCACTGGTCGTCAACAACTGCGCCGCCGCACTGGCCCTCGTCGCCACCGCCCTCGGCGGGGAGCTGGTCATCGCCCGCGGCGAGCTGGTCGAGATCGGCGACGGGTTCCGCATCCCCGAGCTGCTGGCCGCCACCGGCGCACGGCTGCGCGAGGTGGGGACGACGAACCGGGTGACCCTCGACGACTACCGCGACGCCCTCCACGAGGAGACCGGCGCGGTGCTCAAGGTCCACCCGTCGAACTTCGTCGTCCGGGGCTTCACCCGGTCGGTGTCGGTCGCCGAGCTCGCGGCGGGACTGGGCAACAGCGGGGTGCCGCTGGTGGCCGACGTCGGCTCGGGGCTGCTGCGCCCGCACCCGGCGCTGCCCGACGAGCCGGACCTGCAGACCACCCTCGCCGACGGCGCCCACCTGGTGCTGGCCAGCGGGGACAAGCTGCTCGGCGGTCCGCAGGCCGGGCTGGTGCTGGGCCGGGCCGACCTGGTCAAGCGGCTGCGCCGGCACCCGCTCTACCGGGCGCTGCGGGTGGACAAGACCACGCTGGCCGCCCTGGAGGCGACGCTGCGCGGCCCGCTGCCGCCGGTGCAGCGGATGCTCGCCGCCGACGTAGCGGGCCTGCGCCGCCGGGCCGAGGCCCTGGCCGGCCGGCTCACCGCCGCGGGCGTCGACGCGGTCGCGGTCGACTCGCAGGCGAGGGTCGGCGGGGGAGGGGCGCCGGAGCACCCGCTGCCCAGCGCCGCCGTCTCGCTGCCCGCGGGGTTCGCCGAGCCGCTGCGCGCCGGCACGCCGCCGGTCGTCGGCTACGTGGCCGACGACCGGACCCTGCTCGACCTGCGCAGCCTGCCGCCCTCGGCCGACGACGCCCTGGCCGGCGCGGTGCTGGAGGTGGCGGCGCGGTGCCGGTGAGCAGCATGGACGTGATCGCGACCGCCGGGCACGTCGACCACGGCAAGTCGACGCTGGTCCGCGCCCTGACCGGCATGGAACCCGACCGGTGGGAGGAGGAGCGCCGCCGCGGCCTGACCATCGACCTCGGCTTCGCCTGGACGACGCTGCCCTCGGGGCGCCGGCTGGCGGTCGTCGACGTCCCGGGGCACGAGCGGTTCATCGGCAACATGCTCGCCGGCGTCGGCTCGGTGCCCGCGGCGCTGGTGGTGGTCGCGGCCGACGACGGCTGGTCGGCGCAGACCGCCGAGCACGTCGCCGTCCTCGACGCCCTCGGGGTGCGGCACGCGCTGCTCGCCGTCACCAAGGCCGACCTCGCCGACCCCGCCCCGGTGCTCGCCGACGCGCGCGAGCGGCTGGCCGGGACGTCGATGGGGGAGGTGCCCGGGGTGGCGGTCAGCGCGGCCACCGGCGCCGGGGTGCCGGACGTCGCCGCCGCGCTGGAGATCCTGCTCGGCGGGCTGCCCGCGCCCGACCGGACCGCGCCGGTGCGGCTGTGGATCGACCGGGCCTTCCCGATCAAGGGGGCGGGCACGGTGGTCACCGGCACCCTCGCCGCCGGCAGCGTGGCCGCCGGCGACCGGCTGCGCATCGGGGACCGGGAGGTCGGCGTCCGCGGGGTGCACTCGCTCGGGGAGCCGGTGGAGCGGGCGGACGCGACCGCCCGGGTGGCGCTCAACCTGCGCGGCATCGCCGTCGAGGAGCTCGCCCGCGGGGCCGCGCTGCTCACCCCGGGCGCGTTCCGCTCCACCCAGGACGTCGACGTGACCCTCGCCGCCGTGCCCGAGCGGCTGCCGGCCGAGGCCGTGGTGCACGTGGGCTCCGCGGCGGTCGGCGCCCGCCTGCGGCCCCTGGACGGGACGGCGGTGCGGCTGCGGCTGGCCGCCCCGCTGCCGCTGCGGGTCGGCGACCGGCTGCTGCTGCGCGACCCGGGCGCCCGCCGGGTGCTGGGCGCCGACGTCCGCGACGTCGACCCGCCCGAGCTGCGCCGCCGGGGCGCCGCCCGGGCGCGGGCCGCGGAGCTGGCCGAGCAGCCCGCCGGTGCCGCGGGCGCCGCCGCCGACCTGGCCCGCCGCCGCGTCGTCCGGACTGCGGACTTCACCGCGATGGGCTGGCCGGTGCCCGAGGGGACGACGCAGGTGGGGCCGTGGCTGTTGGCTCCCGGCCTGGTCGACGAGCTGGCCGCGGCCCTGCCCGGGGTGGTCGGCCGCTACCGGCAGCTGCGTCCCCTGGAGGCCGGGCCGCCGATCGCCGTCGTCCGGCGGGCCCTGGAGCTCCCCGACGACGAGCTGGTGCCGGCCCTCGTGCGCCCGCCGCTGGCGCTGCGCGAGGGACGGGTGGCGGTCGCGGCCGCCGGGCTGCCGCCGCGGGTGCAGCAGGCCGTCGACGCGCTGCGCACCCGGCTGGCCGCCGACCCGTTCGCCGCCCCCGAGGCCGGGGACCTGACCGCGGCGGGGCTGGGTCCCCGGGAGCTGGCGGCCGCGGTGCGCGACGGGCAGCTGGTCAGGATCGCCGACGGCGTCTACCTGGCACCGGGCGTGGAGCGGGCGGCGCGGGAGCGGCTCGCCGGCGTGCCGGCGCCGTTCACGCTGAGCCAGGCGCGGTCGGCGTGGGGGACGACCCGCCGGGTCGCCGTCCCGCTGATGGAGTGGCTGGACGCGCGCGGGGTGACCGAGCGGCTGCCCGACAACACCCGCCGGCTGCGGTAGACCCGGGCGGTCAGCCGCCCGCCTCGCGCAGGAACACCTCCCGCTCGTCGGCGGCGTCCCGGGCGGGCGCGGAGGAGGTGTCGACGGTCTCGACGACGTCCTCGAGCGGGACCGGGTCGGGCAGCCGGCGGTAGGGCTCGCGGTCGTCCGGGTCGGTCATGGCCGCAGCGTGCTCCGCGGGGCGGTGCCGGGCAAGGGCACCACGGGCCGGCGGCGTACAGGTGTTCCGCCGGAGCTCGTGCTCTGCATGCCCAGCGCACCCAGAGCACGAGCACGCGGGGAACAGGTGGTCGCGCCCGCGTGGCGACGGGCGGCGGCGCCCGGGGCCGGGGTGCGACCGCCGGGGGCCGGGCGCAGGTCACGCCGCGCACCCCGTCGCGCCCACCCGCCGGCGCGGCACACTGGGAGCAGATGAACGCCGTCCTGCCCCTGCTGCCGACCCCGCCGGTCTCCTGGCAGCTGCCCGACAGCGCCCGCGAGGGGCTGACCGCCACGCCCTTCGGGCTCTACGTGCACGTGCCGTTCTGCGCGACCCGCTGCGGCTACTGCGACTTCAACACCTACACCGCCGAGGAACTGGGGCCCGGCGCCAGCCGCACCGAGTACGCCGGCACCGCGATCACCGAGCTGCGCCGGGCGGCCGAGGTCCTGGGCCCGGACCGACCGACCGTCGAGACGGTCTTCGTCGGCGGCGGGACGCCCACCCTGCTGCCCGCCGACGACCTGGCCGCCGTCCTGGCCGCCGTCCGCGAGCTGTTCCCGGTCGCCGACGACGTCGAGGTCACCACCGAGGCCAACCCGGAGACGGTGACGCCGGCGAGCCTCGCCCGGCTGCGCGAGGCCGGCTTCACCCGGGTCAGCCTGGGCATGCAGTCCGCCGCCGAGCACGTGCTCGCGGTGCTCGACCGGCGGCACACCCCCGGCCGGGCGGTCGAGGCGGCGCGGGAGGCGCGGGCGGCCGGCTTCGAGCACGTCAACCTCGACCTCATCTACGGCACGCCCGGGGAGACCGACGCCGACTGGGCTGCCTCGCTGGACGCCGTCCTCGCTGCGCCGGTCGACCACGTCAGCGCCTACGCCCTCATCGTCGAGGAGGGCACGCGGCTGGCCCGCCGGATCGGCCGCGGAGAGCTGCCGATGCCCGACGACGACGTCCTCGCCGACCGCTACGAGCAGGCCGACGCGACGCTGCGCGGAGCCGGCTTCGACTGGTACGAGGTGTCCAACTGGGCCCGGGGAGACGCCGCCCGCTGCCGGCACAACGAGTTGTACTGGGCCAACGCGAACTGGTGGGGGATCGGTCCGGGCGCGCACAGCCACGTGGGCGGGCTGCGCTGGTGGAACGTCAAGCACCCGGCGGCCTACGCCGGCCGGCTGCTGCGCGGGGAGAGCCCCGCGCAGGACTCCGAACTGCTCGACGACGCCGACCGCGCCCTGGAGACCGTCATGCTCGGCCTCCGGCTGCGGGAGGGCCTGCCGCTGACCGCGCTGTCGCCGGCGGGACGGGCCCGCGCCGAGGGCGCCGTGGTGCGCGGCCTGCTGGAGCCGGCCGCGCACGAGGCCGGCCGCGCCGTCCTCACCGACCGGGGGCGGCTGCTCGCCGACGCCCTCGTCCGGGAGCTGACCGACTGACCCGGCAGGGCCGACGGACCCGTTCCACAACTCCCTCGGGCGGGCTATCGTCCGGCTTCCCGGGCGAGCCAGCCAGGGCAGGAAGGGGGCCCGCTGTGACCACCAGCAGCATCCCGAGCAGTCCCGCCGACACCGGCGACTCCCGCTGGGACCACTTCCGCCTCCGGCTGGAGAGCCAGCGCGCCGAGCTGGTGCACGAGCGCGAGCTGGCCCTCGCCGAGACCGTGCAGTCCCTGCCCGACGACGTCGCGGTGACCCGGGTGGCGAGCCTGCGGCGCACCATCGAGGACATCGACGCGGCGCTGGGCCGCATCGCCGCCGGGACCTACGGCCGGTGCACCGGCTGCGGCACCGAGATCCCCGAGGAGCGGCTGGAGCTGCGCCCCTTCGCGACCAGCTGCGTGGCCTGCTCCCAGCGCACCTGACGGATGTCAGACCGGACTCCCGACGTCCCGCACTACTGGCGGGCGGCCGGTGTCCGCAGGCTGGTCGGGTGCCCCGGGAGACCGCCCTCGACGTCCAGAACCTGACCGTCCGCTACGGCGACACCGTCGCCGTGCACGGCCTCGACCTGCAGCTGCGCACCGGTGAGACCGTCGCGCTGCTCGGCCCGAACGGCGCCGGCAAGTCGACGATCGTCAACGCCGTGCTGGGCCTGGTGCCCTCGTCCGGGACCGTCCACGTGCTCGGCCGGACGCCGGCGGCAGCGGTGCGGGCCGGCTGCGTCGGCGCGATGCTCCAGCACGGCGGGCTGCCGGGGGAGAGCCGGGTGGGCGAGGTCCTCGAGCTGGTCCGGCGCAGCTACCCGCGAGCCTGGCCGCTCGACGACCTCGCGGCGACCGCCGGCATCGAGGGGCTGCTGGCCCGCCCGGTCGACGCGCTCTCCGGCGGCCAGCGCCAGCGGGTCCTGCTCGCCCTCGCCCTGGCCGGCGAGCCCCCGCTGCTGCTCCTCGACGAGCCCACCTCGGCCATGGACGTCGAGGGCCGCCGGGCCTTCTGGACGACGATGCGCGCGCTGGCCGCCCGCGGCACGACCGTCGTCTTCGCCACCCACCACCTCGACGAGGCCGACGCCGTCGCCGACCGCGTGGTCGTCGTCGCCGGCGGGCGGATCGTCGCCGACGGCACCGCCGCGCAGGTCAAGGCCGGGATCTCCGGCCGCACGGTGCGCTTCACCGCCGCTGCGGGGACCCGGCTGGACGGGCTGCCCGGCGTCACGGCCGTCGAGCGGCTGGGCGAGCGGGTCAGCCTCGCCACCGACGACGTCGAGGCCACCCTGCTCGCCCTGCTGGCCGACGGCGGCCGGCTGCCCGACCTGCAGGTCCGCGGCGCCAGCCTGGAGGACGCCGTCCTGTCCCTCACCGCCCGCACCGCGACCCCGATCGGAGCCGACCGATGAGCACGCTGTTCGCCTTCCAGCTGCGCCGGGTCGCCCGCAACCGGCAGTACCTGTTCTTCACCGTGCTGCTGCCGGCGCTGTTCACGGTCTTCTTCACGAAGGTCTTCGGGGCGCAGGCAGGCAGCGGTGCGCAGTACCAGGCGTACGCGACCACCTCGATGGTCTCGATGATGGCCTACGGCGCCCTGGGCGCCGCCCTCGGCGCGACCATCCGGATCTCGTTCGACCGGGCCTCGGGGTGGCTGCGCCAGCTGCGGATCACCCCGGTGCCGACCTCCTCGGTCGTCGCTGTCGACGTGCTGGTCGGCATGCTGCTGACCCTGCCCAGCCTCCTGGTCGTCGCCCTGGTCGGCCGGGTGGTCAACGGCGTGCAGCTCGGGCTGGGGACGTGGGCCGGGCTGGTGGCGGTCCTCTGGATCGGGTCGGCGGCGTTCGTCGCGCTCGGCCTGCTGGTCGGGTTCGCCCTCGAGGAGAAGGCCGCCGGCGGGGCCATCGGCATCCTCGGCGTCGTCCTGGCCGCGCTGGGCGGGCTGTGGGTCCCGGTGCAGGTCTTCCCCGAGGCGCTGCGGGCGCTGGCGCACACGCTGCCCTCGTACTGGTACGCCGAGCTGGGCCGGGACGTGGTCGCCGACGGCGCGCCGGCCGCGCTGACGGTCCTGGCCGTGGCCGGGTTCGCCGCGGCCTTCGGCGTCCTGGCCACGGCGGTGGCGCGGCGGCGTCCGCTGCACGCCGTGGCGGGGTGAGCGGGTTAGCGTTCCGCGCCGTGGACCCGCGCACTCGCTGGCACCGGCTCGGCTGGGCCGTGCCGTGGCTGCTGTTCCAGGTCTTCCCGCTGGCCGACCTGGTCACCACGCCGCGGCCGACCTGGGTCCGGGTGGTGGCGCTGGCCGGGCTGCTGGTCTTCACCGCCGCCTACCTGGTCGTGTTCGGCAGCCTGTTCGGCCGCCGCGGGAGCGCCTGGCCGTGGCGCGCGCTGCTCGTCGTGGCGGTGCTCGGGGTCTCGCTGTCCATCTGGCTGGGCCCGTCCTGGGCCGGCCTGATGATCTACGTGGCCGCGGCGTCGTCGGGCGGCCTGCCCGAGCGGTGGGTCTGGCCGGCCGTCGGCGGCGCGGCGGCGGTCTGCGCGTCGGTCATCGCCGCGCACGGCATGTTCCCGGACCTGTTCATCCTCCCGGTGATCTGCGTGCTCACCGGCTTCGCTCTGCGCGGCACCCGCTACCTCGTCTCGGTCAACGCCGAGCTGGTGGAGGCCCGGGAGGAGCAGGCGCGCGCGGCGGTCGCCGAGGAGCGGCTGCGCTTCGCCCGCGACCTGCACGACCTGCTGGGCCACAGCCTGTCGCTCATCGCGCTGAAGAGCGAGCTCGCCGGCCGGCTGGCCGAGCGGGACCCGGCGCGGGCGCGGGCGGAGATGGCCGACGTCGAGGCCGCGGCCCGCCGGGCCCTGGCCGAGGTGCGGGAGGCGGTGAGCGGCTACCGGCAGATCGGCGTCACGCTCGCCCTCGCCGAGGCCCGCGCCGCGCTGTCGGCCGCCGGCGTCACGCTGCGGGCGCCGCGGAGCGTGCCGCCGCTGCCGGGCCCGGTGGACGCCGTCCTCGGCTGGGTGGTCCGCGAGGGGACGACGAACGTGCTGCGGCACAGCGGTGCCCGCACGGTCACCGTGGACGTCGCGGTGACCGACGGCCGGGCGGCGCTGACCATGACCGACGACGGCCGCGGCTGCGCGGAGGCGGCCCGCGGCGAGGGCGCGGGCCTGTCCGGGCTGGAGGAGCGGCTGGCCGTGCTCGACGGCCGGCTCGAGGCCGGCGAGGCGCCCGGCGGCGGGTTCCGCGTCGCCGCGGAGGTGCCGTTCGCGGCCCGGGTGGGGGCGCCGTGATCCGGGTGCTGATCGCCGAGGACCAGACGATGGTCCGCGGGGCGCTGCGCGCCCTGCTCGAGCTGGAGGAGGACATCGACGTCGTCGCCGAGGTCGGGCGCGGGGACCAGGTGGTCGCCGCGGCGCGGGAGCACCGGCCCGACGTCGCCCTGCTCGACATCGAGATGCCCGGCGGGGACGGCATCGAGGCGGCGCGGGAGCTGGCGGAGGTGGTGCCCGCCTGCCGGGCGGTGGTCCTCACCACCTTCGGCCGGCCGGGGTTCCTCCGCCGCGCCATGGAGGTCGGCGCCGCCGGGTTCCTGGTCAAGGACGCGCCGGTCGCCGACCTGGCCCGCGCCATCCGCGCCGTGGTGGCGGGGGAGCGGGTCATCGACCGCGACCTGGCCGCGGCGGCGCTCGCCCTGGGCGCGACGCCCCTGTCGACGCGGGAGGCCGACGTCCTCCGGGAGGCCGCGGACGGCGCCACCGTCGCCGACATCGCCCGGCGGCTGTTCCTGTCCGAGGGGACGGTGCGCAACTACCTGAGCTCGGCGATCGGCAAGACCGGCGCCCGCACCCGCGTGGAGGCCGCCCGGGTGGCCGAGGAGAAGGGCTGGCTGTAGACGGACCCCCTCGCCCCCACCGGAGGAGGACCTCCCTGCCCTCCTCCGCTCGCAGGCTCACGGCGGGGCCCTGCAGGGAGGCCGGCGGCGGGGCCCCCAGGGGCCTTCAGTCCCGGCGGCCGGGGACCGGGGGCTGGGCGGGGATGGCCGCTGTGGTCGGGCCGGCGGCCTCGGCCGGCATCAGGGCGTCGAGGTCGAGCACCCGGACGTGGATGACGTTGCGCTGCTGCAGCGCCGCCCGCAGGGCCCGGTGCAGCCCGTCCTCCAGGTAGAGGTCGCCGTGCCACTGCACCGCGTGCGGGAACAGGTCGCCGTAGAAGGTGGAGTCGTCGGCGAGGAGGGTGTCCAGCGCCAGCTCGCTCTTGGTCGTGACCAGGGTGTCGAGCCGGATCTGCCGAGGCGGGATCATGGCCCAGTCCCGCGTGGAGAGGCCGTGTTCGGGATAGGGCCGGCCGTTGCGGACCGCTTTGAAGATCAGGGCACCGACCTCCGCTCTGCGGGCCCGCGTGGGCACCGGACCGACGGCGCGAGCCTATCGGCCGCCTCGCGGACGGCCCCGTCCGGAGGCTCGCCGCGCGCTTGCGAGCGGTGAGGGGGACGGGGTCCTTCACGTATGCTGTTCTGGCACTCTGTCCGTGCGAGTGCCAGCCGTCCGAGCGGCCGGTGCCGGGAGCGCCCGGGCGCCTCCGCGACGGGGTCGCACGACGCGTCGACCGGTACGGGGAGGTGTCACCGTGGCGCACGACGAGCGCCGCCTGCAGGTCCTGCGGGCGATCGTCCAGGACTTCGTGTCCACCAACGACCCGGTGGGCAGCAAGGCCCTCGCCGAGCGGCACGACCTCGGCGTCTCGCCCGCCACCATCCGCAACGACATGGCCGTGCTCGAGGAGCAGGGCTACATCACCCAGCCGCACACGAGCGCCGGCCGGGTGCCCACCGACAAGGGCTACCGGCTCTTCGTCGACCGGCTCTCCGGGCTCAAGCCCCTCTCGGCCGCCGAGCGCAAGGCCATCGAGCGCTTCCTCGACGGCGCGCTGGACCTGCACGACGTCCTCAACCGGACGGTCCGCCTCCTCGCGCAGCTGACCCACCAGGTCGCCGTCGTCCAGTACCCGACGCTGTCGCGCAGCGCGGTGCGCCACCTCGAGGTGGTGCAGGTGGCCAGCTCCCGGCTGCTGCTGGTGCTGATCACCGACACCGGCCGGGTCGAGCAGCGCGTCGTCGAGTGTCCGGTCGACGTCGACCGGGACGACGTCGCCGAGCTGCGCAACCTGCTCAACACGGCGTTCAGCGGGGCGAAGCTGGTCGACGCCGGGGGCAAGGTGCCCGACCTGCTGGAGACCGCTCCGCCGCACCTGCGCCCGCTGGTCGCCACGGTCGGCGCCGCGCTGATCGAGACCCTCGTCGAGCCCCGGGAGGACCGGCTGGTCGTCGGCGGGACGGCGAACCTGGCCCGCGAGGCGCGGGACTTCCCCGGCAGTCTGCGGCTGTTGCTGGAGGCGCTGGAAGAACAGGTGGTGGTCCTGCGGTTGATCAGCGAGGTGGACACCGGCGGCGCGGTGCTCGTCCGCATCGGCGAGGAGAACGCGCACGAGGCGCTCACTGGTGCGTCGGTGGTGTCCGTGGGCTACGGCTCCGGGGACCGCGCGCTCGGGGGCCTGGGCATCGTCGGCCCCACCCGCATGGACTACCCGATGAACATGGCCGCGGTCCGCGCCGTGGCCCGCTACGTCGGCCAGATCCTGGCCGAGAGCTGAGGCTGAGACTTCTCGATGGCAACCGACTACTACGGCGTGCTCGGGCTGTCCCGCGGCGCCACCGACGCCGAGATCAAGAAGGCCTACCGGCGGCTGGCGCGGGACCTGCACCCCGACGTCAACCCCGACCCGGGGGCCAAGGAGCGCTTCCAGGAGGTCAGCCGGGCCTACCAGGCGCTGACCGACCCGGACAAGCGCCGGATCGTCGACCTCGGTGGCGACCCGTTCGACAACGGCGCCGGCGCGGGTGCGGGCGGGCCGTTCGCGGGTGCCGGGTTCGGTGGCCTCGGCGACATCATGGACGCCTTCTTCGGCGGTGGGGCCACCACGCGCGGCCCGCGCAGCCGCGTCCGGGCCGGCGGTGACGCGCTCATCCGGATCGACCTCGACCTCGACGAGACGGTCTTCGGCACGACGCGGGAGATCACGGTCGACACCGCGGTCCTCTGCGACGCGTGCACCGGCGCCGGCACCGCGCCCGGCACCCACCCGACCACCTGCACCACCTGCGCCGGCCGCGGCGAGGTGCAGAGCGTGCAGCGCTCCTTCCTCGGCCAGGTGGTCTCCTCCCGCGCCTGCCCGACCTGCGCCGGCACCGGCCAGGTCATCCCCGAGCCGTGCCCCAAGTGCGGCGGCGACGGGCGGGTCCGTGCCCGGCGCACCATCCCGGTCAAGGTGCCCGCCGGCGTCGAGGACGGCATGCGCATCCGGCTGACCGGCCACGGCGAGGTCGGCCCCGGCGGCGGCCCGGCCGGCGACCTCTACGTCGAGATCAACGAGCTGCCGCACCCGGTCTTCACCCGCGACGGCGAGGACCTGCACTGCCGGGTCACCCTGCCGATGACCGCCGCCGCGCTGGGCACCACCCTCACCCTCGAGACGCTCGACGGGGAGGAGGAGGTCGACATCCGGCCGGGCACGCAACCGGCCAGCGTGCTGACCCTGCGTGCCAAGGGCGCGCCGCGGCTGCGGGCCACCGGGCGCGGCAACCTGTACGTGCACGTCGAGGTCGAGACGCCCACCCGCCTGGACGCCGAGCAGGAGAAGCTGCTGCGCGAGCTCGCCGCCCTGCGCGGCGAGGACCACCCGGCGGCGTCCCCCTCCGGGGCGCAGGGTGGGCTGTTCTCCCGCGTGCGGGACGCGTTCAAGTGAGCGGGCTCGCGAGCACACCGGTGGACACGGCACCGCCGGGACCGCGGCCGACGAGCGCCGGCGAGGAGGCCGCGTGACCGTCGTGACCGACGACCGCGTGCCCGAGCTGGACGGGGCGCCGCTGTTCCTGCTCGACGAGCTGCCCGACGCCGAGGAGCTGCTCGTCGACGGCGCCGAGGGCCGGCACGCCGTCGACGTCCTGCGGCTCACCCCCGGGGAGAAGGTGCGCGTCGGGGACGGCCGGGGGACCGTCGCCGAGGGGGCGGTGCTCTCCGCAGGGCCCGAGGGGCTGCGGGTGGCGGTCTCCACGCGGCACGAGGTGCCCCCACCGGCGCTGGAGCTGGTCCTGGTGCAGGCGCTGCCCAAGGGCGAGCGCGGCCCGCTGGCCGTGGAGCTGGCCACCGAGCTCGGCGTCGACCGGATCGTGCCGTGGGCGGCGTCGCGCTGCGTCACCCGCTGGCGCGAGGACCGCGCCGCCAAGGGCGTGGCCAAGTGGCGGGCCGCCGCGCGTGCGGCCAGCAAGCAGTCCCGCCGTCCGCGGGTGCCCGAGGTCACCGACCTGATGACCACCCGGCAGGTGTGCGGGGTGCTCGCCGACGTCGACCTGGCGATCGTGCTGCACGAGCAGGCCCGCCACCCGTTGGCCCGGCTGGAGCTGCCGTCGGAGGGCACCGTCGCGGTGGTCGTCGGCCCCGAGGGCGGGCTCTCGGACGGCGAGGTCGTCGCCCTGGCCGCCGCGGGTGCCCGCCCGGTGCGGCTGGGCCCCGAGGTGCTGCGCACCTCCACCGCGGGCGCCGCGGCCCTGGCCGCCCTGTCGGTCCGCACCCGCTGGGGATAGGACGGACCGCGTGCGGGCCGTGACGTGGGGGCCGGAGGCCTCCCGGCACGGTTCGCGGATGCACTCAGGGCGGCCGGGGGACGGCACCTGGCCGTGGTGCGGGCCGGAGGACCGCAGTGTCATCGCCCCCACTCCTCACCGCAGGACGGCGCGGGCGCGGTCGCTGACCAGGTCGACCGCCAGCGTGAGGACGACGACCGCGGCCAGCACCGTGGTGACCGACGCCCAGTCGAACGCGGCCATCTCCGTCGCCAGCAGCGCGCCCAGCCCGCCCGCGCCGAGCAGCCCGACCAGCACCGTGTCGCGGACGACGACCTCCCACCGGTAGAGCGCGTAGGCCAGCACCGGCCCCACCGCCCGCGGTAGCACGCCGTACAGCCAGGCACCCGCCGGGCGGGCGCCCAGCGCGGCCAGCGCCGCCGACGGGCGCGGGTCGAGCTCCTCGGTCACCTCCGCGGCCAGCCGGCCCAGCACCCCCAGCGTGTAGACGCCGAGTGCGAGCGCGCCGGGCAGCACCCCCGGCAGGAGCACGAACAGCAGCACGAGGGCCCACACCGGCGGCGGCACCGCGCGGAGCAGGAGCAGCCCGGTGCGCACCAGGACGCCGGCCGCCCGCCGTCCCGGCCCCGGCCGCCGCGCCGGGCGGGCCGCGACGCCGGCCACCAGCACCGCGCCCAGCGTGGCGACGGCGATCGCGACGACCGACATCTGCACGGTGTCCACCGCCAGCGACGCGATCGAGCGCAGCAGGTCGCCGTCGGTGGAGGGCGGCCAGGCCGCCCCGAGGACGTACGCCAGCTGCTCGCGGACCCGGCCGGACGCCAGCGTCGCCGGCGTGATCGCCAGGTACCACCACGACCAGGCGACGAGGACGACGGTGCCGGCTCCCGCCGCGGTCAGCACCCGGTCCCGCCGCAGCCCGGCCGGCGAGGTGGCCAGCCGCCGGCGCACCGCCCGCCCCGCGACGTCGGCGAGCAGGCAGAGCAGCGCCAGCGCGTAGACCGCGCTCCACACCTGGTCCCACCGCAGCGAGGCGAACGACAGCGACAGCTGGTAGCCCAGGCCGCCGGCGCCGACCATCCCGAGGACGACGGCCGACCGGACCGCGCACTCCAGCCGGTAGAACGAGTACGAGAGCAGCCCGCCCGCGGCCGGTGGCAGCAGCCCGTAGAGCGCCGCGCCGGTGCGCCCGGCGCCGGCCGCCAGCAGCGCCTCGTACCCGCCGCGGGGCACCTCGTCGACGAGGTCGGCGAAGACCTTGGCGGTGACCGCGCCGTAGGGCAGCCCGATGGCCAGCACGCCCACCCACGGGTCCAGGCCCAGCACGTTGACCAGCAGCAGCCCCCACACCGCCTCGTGCAGCCCCCGCGGGACGGCGAGCACCCCCCGCGCGGTGAGCCAGCCGAGCCGGCGCCGTCCCCAGGTGGTCCGGGAGACCAGCACCGCCCCGAGCGCGCCGAGGACGAGCGCGAGCGCGGTGCCGAGCGCGGCGTAGGCGACCGTGACCAGGGCCGAGCCGGCCAGGACGCCGAGGAAGTCCGGGTCCCGGGCCGGCGACAGGGCGGCCGCGGCGAACCGGCCGAACTGCGCCGTCCCGCCGGGGTTGACCACCGCGCCGGTGAACAGGCCCGTCCCGGCCAGCGACCACAGCAGGACGCCGGCCGCGCCGAGTCCCCAGGCCCAGCGCCGGCGGTCCCGCCGCAGACGGGGCGACGGCCGGGCCACCGGCCGCTGGAGCACCGCGGTCACGCCGGCGCCCCGTAGAACGCCGCCAGGTCCGCGGCCGACAGCGCGGCGACCGGGGAGTCGAGCACCACGCGGCCGTCGGCGAGCCCGACCACCCGGTCGCAGTGCCGCAGCACCAGCCCGGGGTCGTGCAGCGCGGCGACCAGCGCCCCGCCGCGCGCCGCGGCGAGCTCGCCGAGCAGGTCCAGGGCGCGGTCGGCCAGGGCCGGGTCCAGCGCGGAGGCCGGCTCGTCGGCGAGCACGAGCTCCGGGCGCTGGACCAGCAGCCGGGCGATCGCCACCCGCTGGCGCTGGCCGCCGGAGAGCCGCTCGGTGCGCTCGAACGCCCGGTCGGCGAGGGCCACCCGGTCGAGCGCGGCCACCACGTCGGGCACGCCCTGCGGCCGCAGCAGCGACCACGCCGCCCGCGCGGCCGGCCAGCCCGCCAGCCGGCCGGCGTTGACGTTGTGCACCACGCGCAGCGGGCCGACCAGCTCCAGGTGCTGGTGCACCGTGCCCACCCGGGCGCGCAGCCGGCGCAGCGCGCGACCGCGCAGCGCAGCCGGGTCGGTGTCCAGCACGCGGACCGACCCGGCCGTGGGTGTCACCGACCCGTTGGCCAGGCCGAGCAGCGTCGACTTCCCCGCGCCGGAGGCCCCGACGAGGGCGACCCGCTCGCCGGGGCCGACCGCGAGGTCGACCCCGGCCAGCGCCGTCGTCCCGCCGAACCGGACCTCGACGCCGGAGAGCCGCAGGACGGGGGTCAGCTGACCAGCCCCAGGTCGCGGCCGATCTGCTCGATCTGGCCGTAGTTGGCGACCTCGGTCGGGATGAAGGAGCCGGCGCCGAACAGGTCGAGGACCTCGGCGTCGTCCGGGTCGTCGGCCGACAGACCGGTGAAGTAGCCGCGCAGCCGGGCGGGCAGGTCGTCGACCCCGAGCCGCTCGGCGGCCCGCGGGCCGAGCAGCCAGTGGTAGTCGTGGTAGGTCGGCGTCTCGGCGTACCGGACGACGGCCGGGTCGATCGCGCCCTCCGCCGACCGCGACGTCCAGACCTGGCTGTTGAGCACGCCGGCCTGGTAGCTGCTCGACGCGACCAGCGCGAGCGTGGCGTCGTGGGAGCCGGAGAAGCCCGGCCCGCCGGGGAACCCCTGCGGGTCGACGCCGGCCTCGCGGAGGAAGTACGCCGGCATGAGCCGCCCGGAGGTCGACGTCTCGCTGCCGTAGGTGAACCGCAGCGGCGCCAGGGCGGTCAGGTCGTCGGCCGGCGCCAGGCCGGTGCCGGCGTTGACGACGAACACCGAGGTGAACCGCTCGTCGATGTCGCGCTGGGCGACCGGCTCGGCGCCGGGGGTCTGCAGGCGGGCCTGGACGCCGGTGAGCCCGCCGAACCAGACGAGGTCGAGGTCGCCGGTGCGGAAGAGGGAGACCGCGGCGCCGTAGTCGGTGACCGGGCGGTACTCCACCTCCAGGTCGAGCGCGGTCGCCATCGAGTCGGCGACGGTGCCGTAGAGGCGCTGGAGGACCTCGGGGTCCTGGTCGGGGATGGCGCCGATGCGCAGCGGGCCCGACGGGCCGGAGGCCGAGGAGGAGACGGGGGAGGAGCGGCCGCAGCCGGTGACCGCGGCGGCGAGGGCGACGCCGGCGCCGGCCAGCAGGGTGCGGCGGGACAGCGGGGGGAGCGGGCTTCCGGGGCCACCCGACCGGGCGACGCGACGGGTGCTCACTACGTCCTCGAGCGGGGGGAGAGGGCGGGCACGGGACACCTCCGGCGGAGAGGGGACGGGTCCCGGCCATCCTGGTCCACGCCGGTGTGACCTGCCCCCTATCGTCCGGGACGTGGAATGCCTCTTCTGCCGCATGGTCGCCGGCGAGGTCCCGGCCACCGTGGTGCACGAGACCGACCGCACGCTCGCCTTCCGGGACATCAACCCGCAGGCCCCGACGCACGTGCTGGTGGTCCCGAAGGACCACCACCCCACGGTGGCCTCGCTCGCCGCCGCCGACCCCGACCTGCTCGCCACCGTCGTCCGCGCGGCGCACGAGGTGGCGGTGCAGGAGGGGCTGGCGACGGAGTACGACGTCGAGCCCGGCTACCGGGTGGTGACCAACACCGGTCCGGCGGCCGGGCAGACGGTGCACCACGTGCACCTGCACGTCCTGGGCGGCCGGCACCTGAACTGGCCGCCGGGCTGAGAGCCGGTCACCCGTGCGGGGGACGGCGGCGGGCGGCGGCTGGACCCCGGACAGGTGCGTTCCGATGCCCCTGCTGTGACCCATGACGACCCGGGGCTCCTGGCGGACGCCGAGCTGCGCACGATCGTGCGGCTGGCCGCGGCACTGCTGGGAACTCCCTGCGCGACGGTCAACATCCTCGAGGCCGAGCACCAGCGCCAGCTCGCCACGCACGGCTTTCCCGGCGGCACCTCGCCGCGCACGGAGTCTCTCTGCCACCGGACCCGTGCGCTCACCGACGGCGTCTTCGCCAGCGCGGACCTGCGCACCGACCCGCGCTTCGCGGACAGCCCGTGGGTGGACGGGCGGTACGGACGCGTCCGCGGGTACGCGAGCGCGCCGCTGCGGCTGGACGGCGTCGTGATCGGCACGCTGTGCGTCTTCGACCCCGAGCCGCACGAGTTCACCGAGCCGGACCGGCAGCGGCTGGCCGACCTCGCCGACGTCGTCGTGGCCCTGCTGGAACGGTGCCGGCAGAGCCGGCTGGTCGGTGAGCTGGCGGCCGAGCTGACCCGCGCGCGGGCGTTCGACCGGGCGCTGCTGGACGCCCTCCCGGTCGGGGTGGTGGCGGCCGACGCCGAGGGGCGGGTGCAGGTGTTCAACGGCGTCGGCCGGGCATGGCTCGGCGACCTGGGGCCCGACGCCGTCCTGGGTTCGGATCTGGCCCGGGAGCTCGGCCTGTACGGGCCCGACGCGACGACCCCGCTGCCGGACGAGGACCTGCCGCTGTCCAAGGTGCTGCGGGGGGAGGCGGTCCGCGACGTGGAGGTCGTCGTCGCGGCGGGGAGCGGGGCCGCCCGCCGCCTCTCGGTGACGGGTGCCCCCATCCACGGCCCGCACGGCCAGCCGCTCGGCGGCGTCATTGCGATGGCCGACGTCACCCGCCAGCGGGAGTTGGAGGACCAGCTCCGGGCGGAGGCGCTGCACGACACGCTGACCGGCCTGCCGCACCGGGGACTGCTGGTCGACCGGGTCCGTCACGCCCTGCAGGGTTCGGCGCGGTCCGGCGTCCCGGTCGCCGTCCTCTTCTGCGACCTCGACGGCTTCAAGGCGGTCAACGACGCGTGGGGTCACGCGGCCGGTGACGCGGTCCTGCGAGAGACCGCCCGGCGGCTGCACACGGTGCTCCGTCCCGGCGACACGGTGGGCCGGCTGGGCGGTGACGAGTTCGTCGTCGTCTGCCCCGACGTGCCGACCGCCGAGGCCGCCGCCGTGGTGGTCGAGCGCGTCGAGCGAGCGGTCACCGCCCCGCTGACGGTGGACCGCGGCCCCGCGGGAGAGGTGCAGGTGGCCGTCGGGGTCAGTGTCGGCGCCGCGCTGTCCCGCCCCGGGGACGCCCCCGAGACCCTGCTGACGCGCGCGGACGTCGCCATGTACCGGGTGAAGCGCGACCACCACGCCCACGTCGGCTGACGCGCCCGCCGACCGCCCTCGCCTCCCGGAGCGGCCTGGTCCCGCTCACCCCGCCGTCCGCCCCCCGAGCTGCCAGGCTCCTCGCATGACCGAGCCCGTGCGCATCGAGCGGGACGGCGACGTCGCCGTCGTCGTCCTGGACAACCCGCCGCTGAACCTCTTCGACGCCCCGGTGTTCGACGTGATCGAGCGGGTCGCCGACGATCTGGGGGCGATCACCGACCCGGCCGACGCCGGCCGCGCCCGCGCGGTGCTGGTCGAGGCCCGGGGCAAGGTCGTCTCCGGCGGGGTCGACGTCACCTTCTTCCGCGACATCGCCGAGGGCCCCGACCCCACCGGGGAAGGAGCCCGGCTGTGGCGGCGGCTGCTGCGCGTCGCCCAGGCGTTCGAGGACCTGCCGGTGCCCACCGTCTTCGCCGCGCACGGGCTGACCCTCACCGCCGCCTTCGAGCTGGCGCTGGCCTGCGACGTGCTGCTCGCGGCGGAGAGCGCGAGCTTCGGGCTGGTCGAGATCGTCGTCGGCCTGACCCCGTCGATGGGCGGTCCGCAGCGGCTGGCCGAGCGGGCCGGCCCGGCGCGCGCCAAGGAACTGGTCTTCACCGGCGAGCGATACCCGGCCGCGGTGCTCGAGCGGTGGGACGTGGTCAACCGCGTCCTGCCCGACGACGGCTTCGCCGAGGCCGCCCGCGGCTACGCCCGCCGCGTCGCCGCCGGGCCGACCGTCGCGCACGCGGCCACGAAGACGCTCGTGACCACCGCCGTCCGTCAGGGCGCGCGGGCCGCCGACGACCTGGTCCCGGAGGTCTCCGGCGCGCTGTTCGGCACCGAGGACCTGCGCGGCGCCGTCGCGTCCTTCCTCGCCGAGGGCCCGGGGAAGGCGACGTACTCCGGACGGTGACCGGCTGCTCGACGCGGGGTTCCGGGGGTCGGCGCGCGGGTAGACTCGGGAGGTCCGCATCGCCGTAGCAGGAAGGCAGGGTCGAGGGTTCTTGCCCGACTCCTCCCCGAACGTCCCCGTGCCGGGTGCACCCACGTCCCGTGAGGCATCGGCGCAGGCCGCAGCGGCGGACGGCCACCTCGGCTCGCCCGCCCCGTCCGTTCCCGGCCTGGAGGACGTCGTCCCGGCCGCGGTCCGGACCACCATCACCGTCCCCGACTCGGTCCCCATGGTCGCCCTCCTCGGCACCGGCGACGAGCTGCTCCGGCTGGTCGAGAACGAGGTCGACACCGACGTCCACGTGCGCGGCAACGAGATCGCCGTCACCGGGCAGCCGGCCGACAACGCCTTCGCCGTCGCCGTCTTCGACGAGCTCATCGCCCTGATCGGCACCGGCCAGGCGCTGCGCCCGGACTCGGTGCGCCGGGTCATCGGCATGCTCCGCGCCGGGGGGTCCGAGCGGCCGGCCGACGTCCTCAGCCTCGACATCATCAGCCGGCGGGGCCGCACGATCCGGCCCAAGACGCTGAACCAGAAGCGCTACGTCGACGCCATCGACGCGCACACCATCGTCTTCGGCATCGGCCCGGCCGGTACCGGCAAGACGTACCTGGCGATGGCCAAGGCGGTGCAGGCGCTGCAGACCAAGCAGGTCAACCGGATCATCCTCACCCGCCCGGCGGTCGAGGCCGGCGAGCGGCTGGGCTACCTGCCCGGCACGCTGAGCGAGAAGATCGACCCGTACCTGCGGCCGCTGTACGACGCGCTGCACGACATGGTCGACCCCGAGTCGATCCCGCGGCTGATGCAGTCGGGCACCATCGAGGTGGCGCCGCTGGCCTACATGCGCGGCCGCACGCTCAACGACGCGTTCGTCATCCTCGACGAGGCGCAGAACACCACCGCCGAGCAGATGAAGATGTTCCTCACCCGGCTCGGCTTCGGCTCCAAGATCGTCGTCACCGGGGACATCACCCAGATCGACCTCCCCGGCGGCGCGCCCAGCGGGCTGAAGATCGTGCGGGAGATCCTCGACAACATCGAGGACGTCCACTTCGCCAACCTGACCAGCTCCGACGTCGTCCGGCACCGGCTGGTGGGCGACATCGTCGACGCCTACGAGCGCTGGGACGCCGCCCAGAAGCGCAGCGCGCCGGCCGGCCCGGGGCAGCCGGCGGTGCGCCCGTCGCGGCCGCGCCGGCAGGGGAGCTGACCGGCATGCCCGTCGAGGTCGCCAACGAGTCCGAGATCGCCGTCGACGAGTCCTCGCTGGCCGCGATCTGCACCTACGTGCTCGCCGAGATGGGGGTCAACCCCATGGCCGAGCTGTCGGTGCTGTGCGTCGACACCGACTACATGAGCACGCTGCACGAGCGCTGGATGGGGGAGAAGGGGCCGACCGACGTCCTCGCCTTCCCCATGGACGAGCTCGACACCGGCCGTCCCGACGAGCCCGAGCCGGGCCCGGCGCTGCTCGGGGACGTCGTGCTCTGCCCCGAGGTCGCCGTCCGTCAGGCCCGCGCCGCCGGCCACACGATGGACGACGAGTTGATCCTGCTGGCCACCCACGGCGTGCTCCACATCCTGGGCTACGACCACATGGAGCCCGAGGAGGAGAAGGAGATGTTCGGCCTGCAGTCCAAGCTGCTGGAGGGCTGGCGCTCCGCGCCCCGGGAGCCCGTGACCGGGGACCCGGTCGACCGGGGGCCGGACCAGCGATGACCTCCGGCGAGATCACCCTCCTGGTGATCGCCGTCTGCCTGATCCCGCTCGCGGGCACCTTCGGCGCGCTCGACGCCGCCCTGCAGCGGGTCTCCAAGGCGCGCGTCGACGAGATGCGGCGCGACGGCGTCAAGCGGGCCGCGGTGCTGGCCGACGTCGTCGACGAGCGGGCCCGCCACGTGGCGCTGCTGCTCCTGCTGCGGATCGCCTGCGAGATGGTCGCCGCGGTGCTGGGCACCGTCGTGCTGTACCGGCTGTGGGGCGGCGGCTGGCAGACGGTGCTCACCGCGGCCGGCGTCATGACCGTCGTCAGCTACGTGCTCGTCGGCGTCGGGCCGCGCACCCTCGGCCGCCAGCACGCCTACGGCGTCGCCCTGGCCAGCGCCGGGGTCGTCCGGCTGCTGGGCCGGGTGCTCGGGCCGGTGGCGACCCTGCTGATCCTCGTCGGCAACATGATCACCCCCGGCCGCGGCTACCGGGACGGGCCGTTCTCCTCCGAGGTCGAGCTGCGCGAACTGGTCGACATGGCCGAGGAGCGCGGCGTCGTGGAGTCCGGCGAGCGCAACATGATCCACTCGGTGTTCGAGCTGGGCGACACCATCGCCCGCGAGGTCATGGTGCCGCGCACCGACGTGGTCTGGATCGAGCGCACCAAGACCGTCCGGCAGGCGCTCGCGCTGGCCATGCGCAGCGGCTTCAGCCGCCTGCCGGTCATCGGCGAGAACGTCGATGACGTCGTCGGCGTCGTCTACCTCAAGGACCTCATCCGCCGGACGCAGGGCCACCACGACCCGAAGAACGGCACGCGGGTCGACGAGATCATGCGGCCGCCGACGTTCGTGCCCGAGTCCAAGCCGGTGGACGAGCTGCTGCGGGACATGCAGGCCCAGCGCATCCACATCGCGATCGTCGTCGACGAGTACGGCGGCTTCGCCGGCCTGGTCACGATCGAGGACATCCTGGAGGAGATCGTCGGCGAGATCGCCGACGAGCACGACGCGTTCCAGCGGCCGCCGGTCGAGCAGCTCGACGACGGGGCGGTGCGGATCACCGCGCGGCTGCCGGTCGAGGACCTCGCCGAGCTGTTCCACGTCGAGCTGCCCCGGGACGACGACGTGGAGACCGTCGGCGGCCTGCTCGCCCGCGAGCTCGGCCGGGTGCCGATCGAGGGCTCGGAGGCGGAGGTCGCCGGGCTGCGGCTGGTGGCCGAGAGCACCGGCGGACGGCGCAACCGGATCGACACGATCCTGGTCTGCCGCGCGCCCGAGCCGGAGGCCGAGGAGACCGAGGAGTCGGGGGCCACCCGGGCGGACGTGCCGGCGGCCGTGGAAAGCTGACCCCTCGTGAGTCAGCCCTCCGCACCCCTGCAGCCCGAGGACGCCAAGCTCGTCACCCTCGCCCGCTCCGCCCGGGGCCGCACCGGTGCCGCCGAGGGCGCGGCCGTGCGCGACACCGACGGGCGCACCTACGTCGCGGCCAGCGTCGCGCTCCCGTCGCTCGAGCTCTCCGCACTGCAGGCCGCCGTCGCCGCCGCCGTCTCCAGCGGGGTCGAGGGGCTCGAGGCCGCGGCGGTCGTCTCGGCTGCCGATGCCGTCGAGTCCGCCGGGCTGGCCGCCGTCCACGACCTCACGCCGTCGGCCCCGGTGTTCCTCGCCGGCCCGGACGGCGCGGTCCGCACCACGGTCTAGCTGCGCACCCCCGTCCAGCTCCGCACCACGGTCCAGCTCCGCACCACGGTCCAGCTCCGCACCACGGTCTAGCGCAGCGGCACGTCCAGGGCCGCGGCGAACGCCTCGGGGTCGCGCACCCACACGGTGAAGGCCTGCTCCGTCGCGCCGTCGGCCGCGAGGTGCCGGACGGCGACCCGCGTGCGCCCCGGCCACCAGCCGCCCCGGCGCTTCGCCCGGGGCCAGCCGGCCGGCGGGGCGCCGCGGCGGGCCTCCCGCACGGCGCTGCGGGCGACCACGTGCAGGACCGACGTGGCTCGCAGCCCCGCGACGTCGGAGGAGAGCCCGGCGTCGGAGACGGTCAGCCGGGTCGTGGACAGCACCAGCACGGCCAGCCCCAGGACGACGGCCAGCGGCACCTCGCCGGCGAGCGCCGCGGCGCCACCGCTCCACGCGGCGAGCCCCAGCCAGAGGCCCAGCCCGAGGACCACCGCTCCCACGAGCCACAGCCGGGCCGGGGAGTACTGCCAGTAGCGCAGCGGCGCCGGGACGACCGTGGCCGAGCGGCGCGCGCCACGCCCGGGGAAGAAGCCGTACGCGGCGACCTGCGACGCGTGCCGCTGGCGCTCCCGACCGATCCGCACCGCCGGCGGCTCGTCCTGCTCCCGTCTCCGCCGACCCGCCACACGGGCATCCTCCCAGGCGCGCGAGGTCGGCCACGCCAGGCCGGGGCTGTCGTCCGGCGGTGGGAGACTGGACGGGTGACCTCGCCGGACCAGCCGTACCGCAGCGGCTTCGCCTGCCTGGTGGGCCGCCCCAACGCCGGCAAGACCACGCTCACCAACGCGCTGGTCGGCGAGAAGGTCGGCATCGTCAGCAACCGCCCGCAGACCACGCGGCACGCCATCCGCGGCGTCGTCCACCGGCCGGGCGGGCAGCTCGTGTTGGTCGACACCCCCGGCCTGCACAAGCCCAAGAGCCTGCTCGGCCGCCGGCTCAACGACGTCGTCCGCGACACGCTGTCCGAGGTCGACGTCGTGGTCTTCTGCGTGCCGGCCGACCAGCCCGTCGGCAACGGGGACCGGTTCATCGCCCGGCAGCTGCGCGAGGTGGCGGCCCCGGTCGTCGTGGTGGTCACCAAGACCGACGCCGCCTCGAAGAAGCAGGTCGCCGAGCAGCTGGTGGCCGCCAGCGCGCTCGTCGACGCCGCCGAGGTCGTCCCGGTCAGCGCGGTCGCGGGCGACCAGGTCGAGCTGCTGGAGGACCTGCTGGTCGGCCTGCTGCCCGAGGGCCCGCCGCTCTACCCGGAGGAGCAGACCACCGACGAGAACGTCGAGCGGCAGATCGCCGAGCTGGTCCGCGAGGCCGCGCTGGAGAAGGTCTTCCAGGAGGTGCCGCACTCCCTCGCCGTCACGGTGGAGGAGATGACCCGCCGGCCCGATCCCAAGCGCCAGGACGGCGAGCTGGTCGAGGTGCACGCGCTGCTGCACTGCGAGCGGCCCAGCCAGAAGCCGATGCTGCTCGGCCGCGGCGGGGAGGTCATCAAGGCGATCGGCACCGAGGCGCGGCACGGGATCGAGACGCTGCTCGGAGCCCGGGTGCACCTCGACCTGCACGTGACCGTGCTCGGCGAGTGGCAGGACGACCCGAAGAAGCTCAACCGGTTGGGCTACTGATGTCCACCACCCCCAAGGCGCTCTACCGCGACGAGGGCGTCGTCCTGCGCACCCAGAAGCTGGGCGAGGCCGACCGGATCGTCACGGTGCTCACCCGCCGGCACGGCAAGGTGCGGGCGGTGGCCAAGGGCGTGCGCCGCACCAAGAGCAAGTTCGGTGCCCGGCTGGAGCCGTTCACCCACGTGGACCTGCAGCTCTACACCGGGCGGAACCTCGACATCGTCAGCCAGGCCGAGACGATCCGCTCCTACGGCCAGCCGATCGCCGGCGACTACCCCGCGTACACCGCCGGCACTGCGGTGCTGGAGACCGCCGACCGGCTCACCGCCGAGGAGAAGGAGCCCTCGCTGCGGCTGTTCCTGCTGGTCATCGGCGCACTGCGGTCCCTGGCCGAGCGCGCCCACCCCGCCGGGCTGGTGCTCGACGCCTTCCTGCTGCGCGCCATGTCCGTGGCCGGCTGGGAGCCGGCGCTGGACGGCTGCGCCCGCTGCGGCGAGGAGGGCCCGCACCGGCACTTCTCGGTGCCCGCCGGGGGCATGGTCTGCCCGCCCTGCCGGCCCGCGGGGTCGGCGATGCCGAACGCGGCGACCATCGAGCTGCTCGACGCCCTGCTGACCGGGGACTGGACGACCGCCGAGGCCAGCCAGGGCACCAACCGCCGCGAGGGCAGCGGCCTGGTCGCCGCGCTGCTGCAGTGGCACCTCGAGCGCGGGCTGCGCTCGCTGCCGCTGGTGGACCGGAGCGAGTCGGCGCCCCGCCGGGAAGTGAGCCTGGGGCTGTGAGGCGTGAGGTCGTGCGTCGTGAGGTCAAGGCCCCGAACCCGCACCCGTCCGGGGCCCGCCCGCCGGAGCTGCCGGCCGACAAGGTGCCCCGGCACGTCGCGATCGTGATGGACGGCAACGGCCGCTGGGCCAAGCAGCGCGGGCTGCCGCGCACCGCCGGCCACGAGGCGGGGGAGTCCTCGCTGTTCGACTGCGTCGAGGGCGCCATCGAGCTGGGCATCGGCGCGATCAGCGCCTACGCCTTCTCCACGGAGAACTGGCGGCGCAGCCCCGACGAGGTCCGCTTCCTGATGGGCTTCAACCGCGACGTCATCCGCCGCCGCCGCGACGAGATGCACGAGCTGGGCGTCCGGGTGCGCTGGGCCGGCCGCCGTCCGCGGCTGTGGCGCAGCGTCATCAAGGAGCTGGAGGTCGCCGAGGAGCTGACGAAGGACAACGACGTCCTCACGCTCACCATGTGCGTCAACTACGGAGGCCGCGCCGAGATCGCCGACGCGGCCGCCGCGATCGCCCGCGAGGTCGCCGCCGGCCGGCTGGACCCCGACAAGGTGGACGAGGCGACCGTCGCCCGCTTCCTCGACGAGCCCGACATGCCCGACGTCGACCTGTTCGTCCGCAGCTCCGGCGAGAACCGCACCAGCAACTTCCTGCTGTGGCAGTCGGCCTACGCCGAGTTCGTCTTCCTCGACACGCTCTGGCCGGACTTCGATCGCCGGCACCTGTGGGCCGCGTGCGAGGAGTACGCCTCGCGGCAGCGCCGCTTCGGGTCCGCGTAGGCGGCGACGTGTTCGCGGTGACCCGCCTGCGGGTGTCGGGAGGCGATGCCGGCGCCCTGGCCGCCGACGTCGAGGTGCTGCTGGCCGCCCTCGCCGCGCGGCCCGGCTTCCGGGACGGCGAGCTCGGCCGGTCCGCCGACGACCCGGGGCTGTGGGCGCTGGTGACCCGCTGGGACGGCGTCGGTTCCTACCGTCGGGCGCTGTCGGCGGCCGAGGTGAAGATCGCTGGTGCCCCGGTGTGGGTGCACGCCCTCGACGAGCCCGGGGTCTACCTGCCGGACGGGGACGCCGCCTCCCCGGCCTGAGGCGACCGGCCCGAGCACCCCCACGTGGGGAGGCGCCGCCGGTGCGCCACCGGACCGCCCGGAGCCGGCAACTACCGTGGACGGGTCAACCCGCCGACCGCCAGCCGGATGGAGCCCCCCGCCGTGAGCGAGAGCACCGCCAAGCACGACCCCGCCCGCCTCGACAAGGTGGTGAACCTCTGCAAGCGACGGGGCTTCGTCTTCCCGTCGGGTGAGATCTACGGCGGCACCCGCTCCGCCTGGGACTACGGGCCCCTGGGCGTCGAGCTCAAGGAGAACATCAAGCGGCAGTGGTGGCGCACCGTCGTCCAGAGCCGCGACGACATCGTCGGCCTGGACTCCTCGGTCATCCTGCCCCGCCAGACCTGGGTCGCCTCCGGTCACGTCGGCGTCTTCACCGACCCGCTGACCGAGTGCCAGAACTGCCACAAGCGGTTCCGCGCCGACCACCTGGAGGAAGAGTTCGAGGCGCGCAAGGGCCGGGCGCCGGAGAACGGCCTGGCCGACATCACCTGCCCGAACTGCGGCACGAAGGGCGCGTGGACCGAGCCGCGCGACTTCAACATGATGCTCAAGACCTACCTCGGCCCGGTCGAGGACGAGTCCGGCCTGCACTACCTGCGCCCGGAGACCGCGCAGGGCATCTTCGTCAACTTCGCCAACGTGATGGGCGCGGCGCGGAAGAAGCCGCCGTTCGGCATCGGCCAGATCGGCAAGTCGTTCCGCAACGAGATTACCCCGGGCAACTTCATCTTCCGCACCCGCGAGTTCGAGCAGATGGAGATGGAGTTCTTCGTCGAGCCGGGCACCGACGAGCAGTGGCACCAGTACTGGATCGACGAGCGCACCCGCTGGTACACCGACCTCGGCATCGCCCGCGACAACCTGCGGCACTACGAGCACCCGAAGGAGAAGCTGTCGCACTACTCGACCCGCACCGTCGACATCGAGTACCGCTTCGGCTTCCAGGGCTCGGAGTGGGGTGAGCTGGAGGGCATCGCCAACCGCACCGACTTCGACCTGAAGACGCACTCGGAGCACTCCGGCGCCGACCTCACGTACTTCGACCAGGGCACGAACACCCGCTGGACGCCGTACGTCATCGAGCCCGCGGCCGGGCTGACCCGCTCGCTGATGGCCTTCCTCATCGAGGCCTACACCGAGGACGAGGCGCCCAACGCCAAGGGCGGCGTCGACACCCGCACGGTGCTGCGGCTGGACCCGCGGCTGGCGCCGGTCAAGGCCGCCGTCCTGCCGCTGTCGCGCAACGCCGACCTCTCGCCGAAGGCGCGGGACCTGGCGGCCACGCTCCGGCAGAGCTGGAACGTCGACTTCGACGACGCCGGCGCCATCGGACGCCGGTACCGCCGGCAGGACGAGATCGGGACGCCGTTCTGCCTCACCGTCGACTTCGACACCCTCGAGGACGACGCAGTGACCGTCCGCGAGCGGGACTCGATGAGCCAGGAGCGGATCCCCCTCGGCCAGGTCGAGGGCTACCTCAAGCAGCGCCTCCCCGTCTGCTGACGCCGTCACCCCCTTCCGTCGGTCCCCGTGGAAACCGACGGAAGGGGCCGCGGAGGTGCACGGCGCCCGCGATCAGCGCCAGCGGTACAGGTCGCGGAGCAGCGCGATCTCGGCGCCGTGGTGCAGCACCTCCCTGTTGATGTGCAGCACGAGCGTGGCCATCGGCGCGTCGGCGTAGGGGCCCTCGGCCGGTCCGCACGGCCGGTGCAGCCCCTCCTCGCCCAGCTCCCGGACGCCCGTCGTCCACGCGGCGTAGGCCGCGTCCAACTGGGCGAGCGCCGTGGCCGCGTCGCCCGGGTACTCGTGGCTCTCGTAGTCCGTCGGCGGCGCGCCGAAGTGCGCGGCCGCCCGCATGCCCAGCACGCCGACCACCACGTGCCCGAGCCGCCACGCGATCGTGGTGACCGGGGCAGGGTCGGGCTCGGGGAACGCGAAGTCGATGGTGAAGTCACCCCGGCCGGCGGCGATCGGCGCGGGTGACGTGCCGCGCGGCCGCACGTTCCACGCGCCCCGGACCGGCTCCCAGCGGTACTCGTCGTCGGTCAGCCCGTCCAGCCGCGGCCGCAGCTGGGTGCGCCAGTGCCAGTCCAGCTGCTCGAGCAGCTCGTGCGTCCAGTCCACCGCCGTCGTCCGTGTCACGTCCATGGCCGCACGCTAGGGGCGGATGCGGTCAGATCCTGTCCGCATCCTCGGCCCGGCCGCCCCGAACCCCCGGCAGAGTGGCTGACCGCCGGGGTGACGCGGGTCGCCGCCTACCCTGGTGGGGTGAGCAGCAGCGTCCTCGAGCGGGGTCCGTCCACCGGGACGGCCCCGGCTCCGCTGCAGCTGGGCACCCTCACCGTCGACCCCGCCGTCGTGCTCGCGCCGATGGCCGGCATCACCAACCCGGCGTTCCGCACGCTGTGCCGCGAGTTCGGGGCCGGGCTCTACGTCTGCGAGATGATCACGACGCGGGCGCTGGTGGAGCGCAACGAGAAGACGCTGCAGATGGTCCGGGCGACTCCCGACGAGAAGGACGCCTTCTCCGTGCAGCTCTACGGCGTCGACCCGGCGACCGTCGGCCGCGCGGTCGAGATGCTCGTCGACGAGGGCGTGGCCGGCACCCGTCCCGCGCACGTCGACCTCAACTTCGGCTGCCCGGTGCCCAAGGTGACCCGCAAGGGCGGCGGGTCGGCGCTGCCGTGGCGGCGGGTGCTCTTCCGCGACATCGTGCGGGCCGCCGTCCGGGCGGCCGGCGACGTGCCGGTCACCGTCAAGACGCGCATCGGCATCGACGCCGACCACGTCACCTACCTCGACGCCGGGCGGATCGCCCAGGACGAGGGCGCCGCGGCGATCACCCTGCACGGGCGCACCGCCGACCAGCTCTACAGCGGCACCGCCGACTGGGCGCCCATCGCCCGGCTGGTCGAGGCCGTCGACATCCCGGTGCTCGGCAACGGCGACATCTGGGAGGCAGACGACGCGCTGCGCATGGTCGCCGAGACCGGGTGCGCCGGGGTGGTCATCGGCCGGGGGTGCCTGGGCCGACCGTGGCTGTTCGGCGACCTGGCCGCGGCCTTCGCGGGGCAGTCCCGGCGCTCGCTGCCGACCCTCCGCGAGGTCGCCGCGGTCATGGTCCGGCACGCCGAGCTGCTGTCCGAGGAGCAGGGTGAGCTGCACGGCTGCACCGACTTCCGCAAGCACGTCGCCTGGTACCTCAAGGGCTTCTCCGTCGGCTCCGACGTCCGCCGGGCGCTGGCGATGGTGAGCTCCCTCGACGAGCTGGGCGGGCTGCTGGCCGGCATCCCCGACCAGCCCTACCCGACGGCGGTGCTCGGCGGTCCGCGCGGGCGCACCAGCCCGCCGCGTCCGGTCGCGCTGCCGCAGGGGTGGCTCGACGACCGCGACGACCCCCGGCCGCCGGCGGGGGCCGAGCTCGGCGTGAGCGGCGGGTGAGCGCCGTGACAGAGGGCCCCTACCTGTACGACGACGACCCGGCGCCGCTGCACACCGGCACCCCGCGGTCGGCGCGCGGCCTGATCCTGGCGATCCTCGGCGGCACCGTGCTGGTCGCGGTGGCGATGGCGCTGGGGCTGCCGCTGGTCAAGGGCAGCCCGGAGGAGCAGGCGCGCCAGGTCACCGGCGTCTTCCTGGACGCCCTCGCCGCGGACGACCTCGAGACCGCCTACGGGCTGCTCTGCGACGTCGAGCGCGCCCGACTCGCCCCCGACGCGGTCCCCGGCGTCTACGCGGCCGGCGGGCGCGGCGAGGTCGCCGGCACGACCGAGGGCGAGCAGGACGGCGAGCCGGTGCAGCGGGTCGACGTGCAGTGGGCCGACGGCAGCACCTCGACGCTGACCGTCGTCAGCGAGGACGGCGCCCGCGTCTGCGGCACCTCCGCCGGCTGACGCTCGCACCGCTCCCGGCCCCTCGCGCTGAGGGGGCCGCCGCCCGTCGGGTCTGGCGTGCCTCTCCGGCATCGGACACGATCACCCCTGCGGAAGACGTATGAGACGTCTGCTCCGGGCGGAGGAGCGGCCGACGGACGAGCGCGGAGGTGCGCGGTGGGCGGAACCGGGCAGGCGACCTGGGTCTACGACTTCAGCCAAGGCAGCAAGGACCAGAAGGACCTGCTCGGCGGCAAGGGCGCCAACCTCGCCGAGATGACCAACCTGGGGCTGCCCGTGCCGCCCGGGTTCACCATCACCACTGACGCCTGCCGCCACTACCTGCAGCACGGCAGCACCCCGCCGGAGCTCGCCGACCAGGTGACCGAGCACCTGACGGCGCTGGAGAAGGCGATGGGCAAGACCCTCGGCGACCCGGCCGACCCGCTGCTGGTCTCGGTCCGCTCGGGAGCGGCGGCGTCGATGCCGGGGATGATGGAGACCGTCCTCAACGTGGGCCTCAACGACGAGTCGGTCCGCGGGTTGGCCGCCCAGTCGGGCAGCGAGCGCTTCGCCTGGGACTCCTACCGCCGGCTGATCCAGATGTTCGGCAAGACGGTGCTGGGCATCGACGGCGAGCACTTCGACGAGGCCCTCGACGAGGTCAAGCGCGCGCAGGGCACCGACCTCGACCTCGACCTCGACGCCGGGCACCTGCAGGACGTCGTCCGCCGGTACGAGGCGATCGTCCGCGAGCACGCCGGCCGGGACTTCCCGCAGGACCCGCGCGAGCAGCTGGACCTGGCCATCACCGCCGTCTTCGACTCCTGGAACGCCGAGCGGGCGATCCTCTACCGCCGCCGCGAGCGCATCCCCGGGGACGCCGGCACCGCGGTCAACGTCGTCGCCATGGTCTTCGGCAACCTGGGCATGGACTCCGGCACCGGCGTCGCCTTCACCCGCGACCCCGGCAGCGGGGAGCAGGGCGTCTACGGCGACTACCTGCAGAACGCCCAGGGCGAGGACGTCGTGGCCGGCATCCGCAACACCGTGCCGCTGACCGAGCTGGAGCGGATCGACGAGGGGGCCTACCGGGAGCTGCTCGACGTCATGGCCACGCTCGAGGCGCACTACCGCGACCTGTGCGACATCGAGTTCACCATCGAGCGCAACAAGCTCTGGATGCTGCAGACCCGCGTCGGCAAGCGGACGGCGGCCGCGGCGTTCCGCATCGCGACCCAGCTGGTCGACGAGGGCCTCATCGACATGGACGAGGCGGTCCGCCGGGTCACCGGCGACCAGCTCGCGCAGCTGATGTTCCCGCGCTTCGTCTCCGGCGGGGACGCGCAGCAGCTCACCCAGGGCATGAACGCCTCGCCCGGCGCCGCGGTCGGCAGGGCCGTCTTCTCCTCCGAGACCGCCGTCGAGTGGGCCGGCCGCGGCGAGGCGGTGGTGCTGGTCCGGCGGGAGACCAACCCCGACGACCTGTCCGGGATGATCGCCGCCCAGGGCGTGCTCACCAGCCGCGGCGGCAAGACCTCGCACGCCGCCGTCGTCGCGCGGGGGATGGGCAAGACCTGCGTCTGCGGCGCCGAGGAGCTGCAGGTCGACACCAAGGCCCGGCGGTTCACCGCACCCGACGGCACCGTCGTCGACGAGGGCGACGTCATCTCGATCGACGGGTCGACCGGCCGGGTGTGGCTCGGCGAGGTGCCGGTCGAGCCGTCGTCCGTCGTCCGGTACTTCGAGGGCGAGATCGACCCGGCGTCGGCCGAGGCCGACGACCTGGTGCGGGCCGTGCACCGGGTGCTCGCGCACGCCGACTCGCGCCGGCGGATGGACGTGCGGACCAACGCCGACACCCCGGAGGACTCCGCGCGGGCGCGGCGCTTCGGCGCGCACGGCATCGGCCTGTGCCGCACCGAGCACATGTTCCTCGGCGACCGGCGGCAGCTGGTGGAGAAGCTGATCCTCGCCGAGGGGGACGACGACCGGCAGGCGGCCCTCGACGCGCTGGAGCCGCTGCAGAAGGGCGACTTCGTCGAGATCCTCGAGGCGATGGACGGCCTGCCGGTGACCATCCGGTTGCTCGACCCGCCGCTGCACGAGTTCCTCCCCGACCTCACCGACCTCTCCGTGCGGGTGGCGGTGGCCGAGGCCGAGGGGCACCACGACGAGGGCCAGCTGCGGCTGCTGGCCGCGGTGCGGCGGATGCACGAGGAGAACCCGATGCTGGGCCTGCGCGGCGTGCGCCTGGGGCTGGTCGTGCCGGGGCTGTTCGCCATGCAAGTACGGGCGATCGTCGTGGCGGCCTGCGAGCGCGTGCAGGCCGGCGGCGACCCGCGCCCGGAGATCATGATCCCGCTGGTCGGCGCGGTGCAGGAGCTGGAGGCGATCCGCGAGGAGACCGAGCGGGTGGTCGCCGAGGTCTGCGCGGAGCACGGGGTCGACCTCCGCCCGCTGATCGGCACGATGATCGAGGTGCCTCGCGCGGCGCTGACCGCGGAGGAGATCGCGAAGTCGGCGGAGTTCTTCTCCTTCGGCACCAACGACCTCACCCAGATGACCTGGGGGTTCTCGCGGGACGACGTCGAGGCGGCGTTCTTCCACGCCTACCTGGACAAGGGGATCTTCGGCGTCTCGCCGTTCGAGTCGATCGACCGGCCGGGCGTGGGCCGGCTGGTGGAGATCGCCGTCGAGCGGGGCCGCGCCGGCCGTCCGGACCTCAAGCTCGGCATCTGCGGCGAGCACGGCGGCGACCCGGACTCGGTGCACTTCTTCCACCAGGTCGGGCTGGACTACGTGTCCTGCTCGCCGTTCCGGGTGCCGGTGGCCCGGCTCGAGGCCGGCCGCGCCGCCCTGGGGGCGGAGCACGTCGGCTCCTGAAGGCGGGTTGCCGGCGTTCCTCGCGGGTTGCCGGCGCTGCAGTGGCGGCACTGCGCGAGAAACGCCGGCAGTGCGGAGCGGTGGTCCGGCACACCATCCCCATCCGCCTCATCCGGACAGCCCCGCGTGGTACCCATGACGCGTGGGGGTGCGCGCAGGGAGCCTGATCGGCCGGGTGGTCGGCGCCCTCGTGCTCGCCTTCTTCCTGCTCGTCGTCTCCACCGCGACGGCGATCTGGTACACCGCGCGGCAGGACGCCCGGCCGGCGTCGAACGCGATCGTGGTGCTCGGCTCGGCCCAGTACAACGGCGTCCCGTCGTCGATCTTCGAGGCCCGGCTGGAGCACGCCCTGCAGCTGTACGAGGACGGCGTCGCGCCGGTGATCGTGACCGTCGGCGGCAAGGCGGCCGGTGACCAGTTCACCGAGGCCGAGGCCGGCGCCGACTACCTGGCCGGCGAGGGCGTCCCGCGCGACGCGCTGCTCCCGGTGCAGGAGGGCGTGGACACGCTGGAGAGCATGCGGGCGGTGGGCACGGCGTTCGACGAGCACGGCTGGAGCTCGGCGGTCCTGGTGACCGACCCGTGGCACGCCATGCGCGCCGAGCGGATGGCCGAGGACGCCGGCATCGAGGCGGAGAGCTCGCCGACCCGGCAGGGGCCGGCCGTGCAGACCCGTACCACGCAGTTCCGCTACATCCTCCGGGAGACGGCGGCCTACCTGCTCTACCGCGCGACCGGCGAGAGCGTCGCCGGCGCGCCCGGGATCGGCTGAGCGGGGGAGGAGCCGTGCTCGAACTGGGCAAGGCCGGCTCGGCCGGCACCGAGAAGGGCGTCCTGCCCGTGCTGCGCGACGGCGTCGTCGTCGCCACGCTGCGGGCCTCGAACTGGAAGGAGGCGGCCACGGCCGTCGTCGGCGACCGCGAGTGGGTGCTCGCGAAGCGCAAGAGGGAGCTCCCCGGCCGGTGGGCGGCCGACCCGGAGGACGCCGTCCGGCTCCGGGCCCGGCAGACGTCGTTCTGGAAGGGCACCTGGGAGGGCGACCTGGAGGGGACGCCGATCGTCTCCGAGGTCGTGTCCCGCTGGAAGGGCGGGCACCGCTACCTCTCCGGCGGCCGCGTGGTCGCCGAGACCGGCACGACCGGCGGCTGGTCGCCGCGGCCGACGCTGACCGCCGACGCGTCGCTGTCCCTGGACCACCAGGTCTTCCTGCTGTGGCTGGCGCTGGTGATGACCCGCCGCGACCAGGCGGCGGCGACGGCCGCGATCGCCGGTGGCGCGGCGGCGGCAGGAGGCAGCTGATGGCCGGCCGGGGACGCATCCGGGCCGCGGACATCGCGCTGATCCGGGAGCGCAGCAAGATCGACGAGATCGTCGGCGAGCACCTGCAGCTCAAGCGCGCGGGTGGCGGCAGCCTCAAGGGGCTGTGCCCGTTCCACGACGAGAAGTCGCCGTCCTTCCACGTGACGCCGTCGAGGAACCTGTGGCACTGCTTCGGGTGCGGGGCCGGTGGCGACGTCATCTCCTTCATCCAGCAGATCGACCACCTGTCGTTCGGCGAGGCGGTCGAGCTGCTCGCCGGGCGGGCCAACGTCGAGCTGCACTACGAGGACGACGGCGGCCGGCCCACCGGCGCGCCGCCCCGCGAGCAGGCCGGGCAGCGCGCCCGGCTGGTCGCGGCCAACACCGCGGCGGCCGCGTTCTACGCCGAGCAGCTGGGCACGCCCGAGGCCGCGCCGGCCCGGCAGTTCCTCGCCGACCGCGGCTTCGACCGGCAGGTGGCGGTCGACTACGGCTGCGGCTACGCCCCCGGCGGCTGGGACACCCTCACCCGGCACCTGCGCGGCAAGGGCTACACCCAGCAGGAGCTGGTCACCGCCGGGCTGGCCAAGGAGTCCTCCCGCGGGTCGCTGATCGACCGGTTCCACCGCCGGCTGGTCTGGCCGATCCGCGACATCACCGGCGACGTCATCGGCTTCGGCGCCCGCAAGCTGATGGACGACGACCCGGGCCCGAAGTACCTCAACACCCCGGAGACGCCGCTCTACAAGAAGAGCACCGTCCTCTACGGCATCGACCGGGCCAAGCGGGACATCGCCCGCCGGCACCAGGCGGTCGTCGTCGAGGGCTACACCGACGTCATGGCCTGCCACCTGGCCGGCGTGACGACGGCGGTGGCCTCCTGCGGCACGGCGTTCGGGCCGGAGCACATCAGCGTGCTGCGCCGGCTGCTCATGGACCAGGACGAGTTCCGCGGCGAGGTCGTCTACACCTTCGACGGCGACGCGGCCGGGCAGAACGCGGCGATGAAGACCTTCGCCGAGGACCAGCGCTTCGTCGGGCAGACCTACGTCGCGGTGGAGCCCGACGGCCGGGACCCGTGCGAGCTGCGGCAGGCGCACGGCGACGCCGCCGTCCGCGACCTCGTGGCGCGCCGGACGCCGCTGATCGCCTTCGTGCTGAAGACGACGCTGGCCGGCTACGACCTCGACACCGTCGAGGGGCGGGTCGCCGCGCTGGAGAAGACCGTGCCGCTCGTCGCGCAGATCAAGGACCACGCGCTGCGCCCGGCCTACGCCCGCCAGCTGGCCGGGATGATCGGCAACACCGACGAGGCCGAGGTGCTCGAGCGGGTGCGCCGGCTGACCGGGGACGGCGCCACGCCGCAGCGGCCGCGGGGTCCCCGGACGCCGCAGCGGTCGCCGGACGACATCGCGGTCGCCGTCGAGCGCGAGGCGGTGAAGGCCGCCCTGCAGACCCCCGAGCTCGCCGGGCCGTCGTTCGACGCCATCCCGGTGGAGGCCTACACCGACCCCGACCACGCCGCGGTGGCCGCCGCGGTCGCCGCCGCCGGGGGAGCGGCGGCGACCCGGGTGACCGGGCCGGCGTGGCTGGACGAGATCGCCGCGCACTGCACCAGCGAGACCGCCCGAGCGCAGCTGACCGCGCTCGCCGTCGAGCCGATGCGGTCGGTGGGGGAGGCCGACGCCGGCTACGTGAACGCGGTGCTGGCCCGGCTGGAGGAGATGCACACCGTCCGCCAGGTGGCCGCGCTCAAGGGCCGGCTGCAGCGGATGAACCCGGTCGAGGCCGGCGACGAGTACATGCGGGCGTTCGGGCAGCTGATGGCGCTCGAGCAGCAGGCGATCTCGCTGCGCCAGCGGGCGATGGGCGGGCTGGCACAGTGAGCGAGCTCGCGAGCTCACCGGTGGACGTGGCAGCGCGGCGAGCGTCGTCGGCGAACGCGAGCGAGGAGACGCCGTGAGCGCGCTCGACCGGGTGCGGCGCCGGTTCGTCCGGCCGCCGGAGCTCGTCCGCGCGGTGGCGCTGGCCTCGGCCGACCCCGACGAGCGGGTGTTGGCCTGGGGCGGGCTGGTCCGCGACGAGGGCTGGCTGGTGGCGACCTCCCGCGGCCTGCGCCGCGTCCCGGCGGACCTGTCCCTGACCGAGGCCGGTGACGTCGCCGTCCTGCCGTGGCACGAGGTGGCCTCGGCCCGGTGGACGGCGACCGGCGACGGCGGCGGCCGGTTCGAGGTGACCGCGCTGACCGAGGTGGAGCCCGGGGTGCAGGCGCGGCTGCCGGTGGAGCGGCACGCGCTGCGCGAGGCGGGCGACCTGCCGGCCGTCGTCCGGCGGCGGGTGGACCAGACGGTGGTCGCCAGCCGGCGCGCGCCGCTGCCCACCGGCGGCGGAGTCGTGCTGGTAGCGCGGCGGGTGCCGGGTCAGGCGGCGCGCGAGTGGACGGTCGTGTTCGACGACGACGCCGACCGCAACGACCCGGTCGCCCGGGAGGTCGCGCGGGAGAAGCTGGCCGAGGCGGTCGCCGCCGACCAGGTGGGCTGACCGGTCGTCAGACCCGGGGCGGCGGCACCGGACCGGGCGCGGTCGTCCCGGTCGGGCGCTCGGTCGAGGTGTCGCGGCCCATGCGGGCCTTCACCGAGTTGACCACCGCGTCGGCGCGGGCCTGGGCCATCCCGGCCACGCCCTGCAGCTGGGGGTTGTCCTTGGCGTTCTCCCACGCCTTGCGGATCTGCTCGTAGCGCTCTCGCCCGGCCTTGGCGCCGAGCACGTACCCGGCACCGAAGCCGGCGAGGAAGGACAGCTTCGCCACGGGGACCTCCTACTGCTCAGGGAAGCGGATGATCACCGTAACCGGGTTCCCGTGTGACGCGCGACGCGAAGGCCCCTCCGCGGGCCCCCGGAGGACGTCGGGTACTGTGGTCCCTGCGCGCGGGTCCGACCCGCCGATCCCCCGTAGCTCAATTGGCAGAGCATGCGACTGTTAATCGCAGGGTTATTGGTTCGAGTCCAATCGGGGGAGCAACACCGCAGGTCAGACGCGTGTCGACGATGAGCCACGCAGGGACCGCAGGTCGCTGATCCTCTTCTCGCCTTCGTGACCAGGAGAATCGCCTGGTCAGGCCGGGTGCTCGCCGCTGTGCCGAGAAGAGCGCGACCGACAGATGACCGATGAACTCCCGGGTCCACCTCCGGTGGGCCCGGCTGGCGTGCGAGGGGCCGTTCCGGAGAGATCCGGAACGGCCCGAGTGCGTGTCGCGGCGATCGACGTCAGCGCAGGCCGAGAGCCTTGATGGCGTTCTCCTTCATGATGAGCGGGCGGACCTCGTCGCGGATCTCCAGCGCCGCGAAGTCCTTGATCCACCGCTCGGGGCGCAGCAGGGGGTAGTCCGAGCCGAACAGCACCTTGGTCTTGAGCAGGGTGTTGGCGGCGCGGACCAGCTGCGGGGGGAAGTACTTCGGCGACCAGCCCGACAGGTCGATGTAGACGTTGGCCTTGTGCTGGGCGACGGAGATCGCGGCGTCCTGCCAGGGCACCGAGGGGTGGGCCATGATGATCGTCAGGCCGGGGAAGTCGGCGGCGACGTCGTCGAGCAGCATCGGGTCGGAGTAGCGCAGCTTGATGCCGCGCCCGCCGGGCAGTCCGGAGCCAATGCCGGTCTGGCCGGTGTGGAACAGCGCCGGCACGCCGAGGTCCTGCAGCTCCTCGTAGAGCGGGTAGACGCGGCGGTCGTTGGGCTCGAAGGCCTGGATCGACGGGTGGAACTTGAACCCCCGGACGCCGTGGTCCTCGACGAGCCTGCGGGCCGCCCGGACGCCGGACTGCCCGCGCGCGGGGTCGATCGAGCCGAACGGGATCAGCACGTCGGGGTGCTGCGCGGCGGCCTCGGCGATCTCCTCGTTGGACAGCGCCGGCTGGCCGGTGGCCAGCTCGGTGTCCACGGTGAAGACCACCGCGGCCATGTTCTGGGCGCGGTAGTCGTCGGCGATCTGCGGCACCGTCGGGTGGTAGGGATCGCCCTTGAAGTACTTCGAGGCTGCGGCACGCAGCTCGTCGTCCAGGGCGTAGTGGCCGTGGGTGTCGGCCTCGACGTGCACGTGCACGTCGATCGCCGTCACCACGTCGAGGTCGATGGTGTGGCTCACGGGCTGGTGGTCCTCTCGGCCGTGTAGGTCAGGGAGTTCTTGTACTCGCCGACCGGGATGGAGCCGCGGTCGAGCAGCTCGACGGCCACGCGGACGCGCAGCCGTTCCCGCACCGACTCCTCGATGCGCCGGCGCAGGGCGTCGGCCTCGTTCCCGACCGGGCGGGCCAGCTCCACCTCCAGCGGCAGCGGGTCGTCGAACCGCACCTGGGTGGCGTGCGCCTTGCGGATCCGCATCGGCCCGGCGACCTCGCCGGCGCACTCCTCGAGCACCACCTCGCGGATGGCGCTCGGGAACACGTTCATCGCCTTGTAGATGAGCATGTCGTCGGTCCGGCCGACGCAGCGGACCCGTGGGGACGTGCGGCCGCACGGGCAGGTGGTCGCCTCGACGTGCAGGTGGTCCCGGGAACGGAACCGGACGACGGGCGTGGCCTCCCGGGTGAACGGGGTGTACACGGCCTCGCCGTCGGCCCCCGCCGCCCACGGGACGGGGGAGCCGTCCACAGGGTCGATGAGCTCGACGAAGACGTGGCGCGCCCCGGTGAAGTGCATGCCGCCGCCTTCGGGGCACTCGGCCCACAGGCCGGGCAGCACGTCGCCGAGCCCCATGATCTCGCTGATCCGCGTGACTCCCCACTCGCGGGCCAGCCGGGCGCGGATCGTCGGCTCGCCGAGGCCAGGCTCACCGCCGGCGATGACCGTGCGCATGGCGGTGTCAGCGGCGGATCGGCCGAGCGCCTCGCCGAAGCGCTGCGCGGCGAACGTCGCGTAGGAGGCGGTGCCGATGAACGTGTCGACCCCGAGCCGGTCGAGGATCGTGGCCATCCGCGCCGGCGTCTGGCCGCCGACCCACACCAGCGTCGCGCCGATGTGCCGGACGGCGTCGGCGTAGGGCATGCCGCCCGCGACCAGCGGCATGCCGGTGGTCAGCGCGACCCGGCTGGTCCTCCGGATGCCCGCGGTGAAGAACATCGTGGCGATGCTGTGCAGCCAGGCCTGCCGGTCGGCCTCCGTGAGCCCGAAGAAGACCGGCGTGCCCGTCGTCCCGGAGGAGGCGAGCACCTGGACGACGTCGTCCATGGCCACCGCCTGCAGCGACCCGAGGGGTTGTTCGGGGTCGGCGTCGGCTTGCGCGCCCCGCAGGTCCTCCTTGGTGGTGAACGGAACGTCCGCCCAGACCGCCGGGGGGGGGGGGGGGGGGGGGGGGGGGGGGGGGGGGGGGGGGCGGCTGGCCCGCCCCGGTGTTCCTGGTTGGTGGGCACCCCACCCCCCCCCCCGCCCGCCCGCCCCCCCCCGCGCCCGACGTCCAGGCCGGCCAGCCGGTCCCGGAAGAAGGGCACGCCCGCGGCGAGCCGGTCGAGGTAGCCGGGCAGCCGCTCCCGCTGCCGCTCGACGACCTCGCCCCACGGCCGGGTCTCGACCTCGGGGTCGAAGTACGCGTCAGCCATGCCGGTGGCCCCCGTCGGTCGGGGTCTCGCGGCGCTCGGTCCTGCCGCTCACGCTGGCGGTCACCATCGACAGCACCCCGGCGGTCGGGTCGAAGGCCGGCTTGCGAGCCCTCGCCGACCAGATGGTCTCCGGCCGGCACTGCAGCAGGACGACCTCGGCGCCGGGAGGCAGGTCGTCGTCCACGGCGAACTCGATGTCCTGCGGGCACTTCTGCAACCGCTCGAGCGACTTGCCCAGCCGGGCGAGCCCGATGACCTGCTCGTCGGAGAGGCACAGCTGCGACCAGCGATCCTCCGGCACGGGGACCGGGGCGTCGCCGCGGCGGTACTCCAGACGCTTGTCGCCGGGCACCCGCTCGCACACGCTCAGCCGGATCTTGTCGACGGTGTAGCGGTCAGGCGTCACCTCACCCCCGACCACCGAGAGGCCGAGCCCCCAGCTGGCCTCCAGCACGATCCGCGAGCGGTCGCCGGTGACCGGGCTGAGCGTGAACATCACCCCCGCGGCGCGGGCCCGGACGGTCTTCTGCACCACGACGGCCATCTCGATGTCCAGCGGCGACAGCCCCTTGTCCAGCGCGTAGGCCAGCGCGCGGCCGGTGAAGACGCTGTCCCAGCAGCGGCGCACGTGCGCGAGCACGTCGTCGGCGCCGCTGATGTCGACGTAGGTCTCGAACTCGCCGGCGAAGCTGGCTCCGGCCGAGTCCTCCGCGGTCGCGCTGGACCGCACCGCGACGCTGAGGTCGGGGACGCCGACCCGCGCGCACAGCGCCTCGTACTCCCCGGTGACCGCGGTCGCCACCTCCGACGGGATCTGCGCCGAGGCGAGGGCGACGGCGATCGTCCGCTCGGCGGTCAGCGCCGCGTCGGGGTGCCCGGGGGTGATCCCGGTGAGGGCGGACTCGATGGCCGCCCGCAGTCTCGACCCCTCCAGGTAGGCGCGGTAGGCCGCGGTGCACACGGTGAACCCGGGTGCCACCGGCAGGCCGGCCGCCGTCATCTCGGCCAGGCCCAGCGCCTTGCCGCCGACCGCGCTGACGTCGTGGCAGAGCTGCTCGTCGAATCGTGCCGTGTACATCACGCATCACCCGTCCCGAGCGTCGTGACCACGCCGGCGTCCCCGTCGACGCGCACCCGCTGGCCGGTCCGCAGCGACGTCGTCGCGAACCCGGTGCCCACGACGGCCGGCAGGCCGTACTCGCGGCAGACGATCGCGGCGTGGCTCATCATCCCGCCGATGTCGGTGACCACCCCGGCCGCGACCGAGAACGCCGACGCCCACGACGGCGCGGTGATCGGGCAGACCAGCACCTCGCCCGGCTGCAGGTCGCCGAGGTCCTTCTCCGACCGGAGCACCCGGACCGGCCCCTCGACGACACCGGGCGACCCCGGGATGCCGCTGATCGCGTCGGAGGAGGTGGTGCCCTGGCCGAGCCAGGCCTGGATGCGCTCGGTGGTGACGCCGTAGTTCATGATCGCGAAGGGGTCGGTCACCTGCTCGGGAGCCGGGCCGTACGCGGGCGCGGCCGGCTCGGCGAACAGAGCGGCCATGATCTGGCGCCGGCGGGCGATCTCGGCGGCCCACCTCCGCTTGCCACGCGCCGGCACCCCGATCGCCCAGGACTCGACGACGTCGAACAAGACCTGGTCGACCTCGAAGCGGTTGAGGTAGAAGAGGTCGTCGCGCTGCTCGGTGAAGCCTGCGGCGAGCAGGAAGTCGGCGAGCTCCCACGTCTTCTGCCAGAACACGGCGTGGGTCCAGTGCTCGACGTAGATGTTGTGTTCCTCGATGTAGGGGAACACCCTGCGCGCCAGGCCCAGCAGCTCGTCGAACTGGGCGGCCTCCTCCTCGGTGAGCAGGCTGCGGTACTCCTCGACGATCTCGTCGCGCTCCTGCCGCAGCCGCTCGATCGGGCGGGAGATGTCCTCGCCGGCGCGCAGCTTGGTCGCGTAGCGGGCGATGCCGCTCAGCGGGATCTCGGGGTTGCTCAGCCAGGTCTCCTGGTCGTGGGTGAACCCGTACTCGGCGAAGTAGTTGAACCACGGGTCCTTGGCCCCGTCGTAGGCCTTGAGCCAGGTCCGGCCGCTCTCGGAGCCGTCCAGCGTGGCGAACACGGCGTCGGCGGAGTCGCCGCGGGTGATCACGTCGTCGACCTGCAGGTCGATGGCGAGGGCGGCCAGCCTGCGCAGCTCGTCGTCGGGACGGAAGGCCAGCACGTCGACGCCGGCCACCATGCGCGCGATCGACTGCTCGGCGATCTCCGGGAACGCCTGCTTGCAGAACTGGAAGAAGACGATGTAGCCGCCGTAGCCGAGGTTCAGGAACTCGAAGTGGTACTGCCAGACGAGGAAGAAGTCGTCGACGAGCTGGTGGTAGTTGGCGATCACGTCCCACGACGTGGACCGGCCGCGGCCCTCGGTGACGACCTCGATCGGGTCCAGCTCGCCCAGGGGCGGGAAGGAGATGGCCTTCATGCGGTCGACGACCTCGGCGACCTTGTCCTTCCACCGCGCGTACAGCTCGTCCCAGTTCGCGTAGTAGTGGCCCGCGCGTTCCTGGAACAGCGCTGCCCGCCGGCCGATCTCCTCGGGGTCGGTGACCGGGATGGGGGAGATGTAGACGTAGCCCTTCTGCATGCGCACGTCCAGCCCGAGGGAGGCCGGCAGCACGAAGATGCGGGTGCTGTTCTGTCCGGCACCCAGGTAGACGGCCTCCGCGCCGATGCTGTCGAAGGGCAGGGCACCGCGCGACCAGTGCATGGTGTCGGCGAACCACAGTCGGGAGTCCTCCTCCTCCCGCGTCTCCTCCGAGGGGACCAGGAAGTAGGGGTAGAGGCTCTGCCACCCCTCGGCGCCGGCCGGAGTCGGCGCCTCGGAGAAGTAGGGGAAGCGGGGGTGGTCCTGCGTCATCGCGGAGCTCCTACTGCCGGGGTGAGGTGGGGACGGACGAGGTCGTGCACGGTGCCGATGTCGGGGAAGACGAGGTCGGGCGCGGTGTCGGGCGGTAGCGCCTCGGCCCCATCCGCGGTGGTGGCGCCGCTGAGGACGAGCACGCCACGGGCGCCCATGGCCCGGGCCAGCTCGATCTCCGCGGCGTGGTCGCCGACGACCATCAGGTCGGCGGTGTCGCCGAAGCGGGCCAGCAAGCGCTCGGCCAGGGCGGCCGAGGGCTTCCCCGTCACCTCCGGGACGACGCCGGTGACCCAGCTGATCGCCGCGGCGATGGCGCTGGACGCGGCGACGGACTTCCCCACGCCTCCGTGGAACCACGGGGTCATCACCGTCACGTACAGCGGGGCGCCGGCGTCGACGGCGAGGCAGGCCGCGTTCAGCTGGGCGGCCGTGTAGCCCTCGGCGGCGCCGACGACGACCACGTCGGCCGGGCCGGAGCCCGGGTCGGCGAGGGCGATGCCGGCGTCGGACAGGGGCACGGTGAGCCCCTCGCTGCCCAGTGCCAGGACCCGCGCCCCGGGGTGGTGCGCCGCGACGTGGTCGGCGGCGGCGCTGCCGGCGGTCAGGAACTCCTCGTCGGCGACGTCGAAGCCGAGGGACCGCAGGTGCGCCGCGTACCGCGCCGGCGGCTGCCCCGACGCGTTGGTGCACAACAGCACCCGCCGGCCGGCCGCCTTGAGCGCGGCGACGAGCTCCACCGCCCCGGGGAAGGGCGTCCCGCCCGCACCGCCGGCGCGGGCCGTTCGGACCAGGCAGCCGTCGACGTCGAACACCCAGCCGCGGGCAGACAGCAGGGGGGCCGGGTCGGTCATGACGCCGCTCCTCGCTCGACCGAGATCCGGGTGCCGGCCTTCTCCACGGCGAAGGAGGTCACGCCGGGTCGCTCGTCCAGCATCGACAGGACGCGGCCCACGACGTCGCGGGTCGAGTGGCCGCGGGCGGCGACCATCGCGTCCACCTGCTCGGCCGGCATCACCGCGCGCAGCAGCAGCTCCTCGTCGGGGAGGTGCTCGCCGAACCGGGACCGCAGCTCGGCGAGGGTCACGCCGTCCTCTCCCGGCAGCGGCTGCTGGGCCCGCTTGGTGGCCATGGCGCGGTCCATCAGGTCCTGGTCGACGGGACCGGGCAGCGGGCCGAAGTCCCCGCGCAGCAGGTCCACGATCTCGTCGGCGACCTGCGCGTACCGCTGGCCGGCCATCACGTTGAGCGTGGCCTGCGTGACGATGTACTGGGCGAAGGGCGTGACGACGATCGGCCAGCCGAGGTCCTCGCGGACCCGCACCGCCTCCTCCTTCACCGCGGGCAACAGCTCGGGGCGGCGGAGCTCGCCGAGCTGACGGGCCAGAGTCGAGAGCACGCCACCGGGGATGTTGTGCCGGTAGTAGTCCTCGTCGTACTCGGTCGGCACCCCGACGGGCAGCCGCTTGATGCGCGCCTGCCGCTGGAGGTACGCCGACGCCTCGGCCATCGCCTCGGTGTCGACGTCGACCTCGTGGCCGCGGGCCCGGAGGTTGGCGACCAGCCGCTCCGCGGCGGGGTGCGAGCTGCCGTTGGCCAGCGGGGGGAGGGCGCAGTGGATGGTGGTCATCCCCTGGTCTGCGGCCTCGAGCACGGTGAGCGGGGACAGCCCGGTGTTGCAGTGCGAGTGGATCTCGTCGAAGCGCAGGGTGGACAGCCGGGACTGCAGGGCGGGGACCAGCGTGCGCACGCGGTCCGGGGTGAGCAGACCGGCGGGGTCCTTGAGGTAGACGCTGTCCACGTCGGGGCAGCCGTCCAGTTCGGCGATCCGGTCGGCGAAGTAGGCGTCGGAGTGGACCGGGCTGGTCGAGTAGCAGATCCCGGCCACGACCTGCTCGAACCCCGCCCGCTTGGCCATGCCCGCCATGCGCTTGGCGCCGTCCATGTCGTGCATCGGGTCGACGACCCACATCCGGGTCACGCCGTTGCGCACGAGCAGCTCGAAGGCGAGCTGGAAGACCGCCTCCGGTGTCCGGTAGAAGGTCACGAACCGCTTGCCGGTGGTCAGGAACCCCAGCCGGGTGTGCGGCATCCGGTCCCGGGCTGCCCGGACCCGTTCCCACGGGTCCTCCCGGTGGAACCGGACGGCGGTGGCGAACATCGTGCTCGTCATGAGTTCGACGGCCCGGTAGCCGACCCGGTCGAGGTGCCCGGCGACGCCCTCGACCATCCGGGTGGTCACCCCGGTGGCGCTCCAGATGCTCTGGTTCCCGTCGCGCAGGGTGACGTCGACGAGGCGGATGTCGCTCATGCGGCCTCCTCCAGCAGGTCGGTGAGCCAGTGGGTGGTGACCGCGCCGGACTCGAAGGCCGGCTCGTGCACGATGCGGTCGAGCAGGTCGAGGGAGGTCGGCAGGCCGGCGACCTCGAAGGCGGCCAGACCGGCGCGCAGCCGGGCCAGGGCCCGGGGACGGTCGTCGCCGTGGGCGATCAGCTTGCCCATGAGGGCGTCGTAGAACGGCGGGAACGGGTATCCCTCGTAGACGTGGCTGTCCAGCCGCAGGCCGCCTGCGGCCGGCGGGCGCCAGCGCTTCACCGGGCCGGGGGAGGGGCGCAGCCCGTGGGCCGGGTCCTGAGCGGTGATCCGGGCCTCGATCGCGTGGCCGGTGACCCGGACGTCGTCCTGCGTCAGGGACAGGCGCTCGCCGAGGGCCACGAGCAGCTGCTCGCGGACCAGGTCGATCCCGGTGACGGCTTCCGTGACCGGGTGCTCGACCTGGAGGCGGGGGTTGACCTCGAGGAAGCTGACCTCGCGGCGCTCGACGTCGTAGAGGAACTCGATCGTCCCGAGGCTGCGGTAGTCCAGAGCATCGGCCAGGCGCAGGGCGCCGGCGTGCAGGACCGCGCGGACGTCGTCCGGCAGCGCCACGCACGGCGCCTCCTCGACGACCTTCTGGTACCGGTACTGCACCGAGCACTCCCGCTCGCCCACGTGGATGCGGTTGCCGTGCCCGTCGCCGAGGACCTGGACCTCGACGTGTTTGGCGTCGCGGACGTAGCGCTCCAGGAAGACGGTGCCGTCACCGAACGCCGCCTGCGCCTCCGACGAGGCCACCGCCCATGCCTCCGCCAGCCCGGCGGGGGCCTCCACCAGCTTCATGCCGCGGCCCCCGCCGCCGTGTGCGGCCTTGATGAGCACTGGATAGCCGATCCGGTCGGCCAGCGCGGCGACCTCGGTCAGGTCGGTGGCCGTGCCGCCGGCGGACACCGGCACCCCCAGGGAGGCGGCGAGCTCACGGGCGCGCAGCTTGTCCCCGAGGGCCTCCAGGGCCGAGGGGTCCGGCCCGACGAACGTGAGGCCGTTGTCCGCGCACAGCCGGGCGAAGGAGGGCCGCTCGGAGAGGAAGCCGTAGCCGGGGTGGACGGCGGTGCAGCCGGTGGAGAGGGCGGCCTGCACCACCGCCTGCTCGGCCAGGTAGCTGTCACCCGGACGAGGACCACCCAGGACCACGACTCGGTCGGCGTGGCGGGCACCGAGGGTCTCCCGGTCCGCAGTGGAGACGCCGAGCACGGTCTGGAGCCCGAGTCGGGCGCACGCGTCGATCACACGGACGGCGATCTCCCCGCGGTTGGCGACGAAGACGCGGTCGGTCACGGGATCGGCCGCACGGAGAACAGCGGCTGGTCGAACTCCACGAGCTGCCCGTTCTCCGCGTGGATGGCGGTGATCTCGCCCGCCACACCAGCGGTCAGCGAGTTCATCAGCTTCATGACCTCGACGATGGCGACCACGGCGTCGGCCTCGACCTTGTCGCCGACCTCGACGAACGGCGGATCGCCGGGCTTGGGGCTGCGGTAGAAGACGCCGAGCATGCCCGCCCGGATGAGGACGGTGCCGTCGTCCGCGGTTCCGTCGCCCGCCGCCGGTGCCGCAGGGGCCGTGGGCCTGGTGACGGGCACGGTCGGCGCCACGGCGGCCGGGGCGGAGGTGACCTGCTCGGCCGCCCGGGCCGCAGCCGCGGCAGCCGCGGGAGCCGGTGCGTCGAGCGGGGCACCGCCGCGCCGAACCGCGATGCGCAGGTCGCCCTTCTCGTAGCGGAAGTCGGTGAAGTCCGTCTTGTCGAGCAGCTCGATGACGGCTGCTAGTTCCTCGAGATCGAGGTCCATGGGGAGCTCCTCTCAGACCGCGTGCGTACGCAGGACGCGGGCGTCCGGTGTGACGCGGTTCACCATGTCGAGGAACGTACGGAGCGGCCTCGATCGAAGCAACGAACCGGCGCGACATTCCGCTTCTCGGAACAGGTGTGGGGCATGCGAGTGCGCTTCCGGTGGAGCGACGATGCGGTTCCCCGGCGTCCAGACCTCCGCGCCGGGCGGCGGGCGCCAGGACGCGGCACCACAGGAGACGGCCGTGAAAGGCATTCCATTCCTCTTGGCGGAATGGTGTGTCACCCTCTCCCCATGCCCGAGGGTCGCGACGCAGCTCCGCTCCAGTCCGTGGACCGAGCGCTGCACCTGGCGCTGTTGCTGCGTGACGGGCGCGAGTTCTCCGTCCACGAGGCCGCCGAACTGCTCGGGACCGCGCCCTCGACCGCCCATCGGCTGCTCAGCGCCCTGACCGCGCGGGGGTTCGCCGCGCAGGACCGGGAGCGCCGGTACCTGGCCGGTCCGGTCTTCGTGCCGCAGGCGGCGCAGGTCAGCGCCGGTCTGCTACGGCGGCTGGCCTATCCAGTGCTGCAGGACCTGCACGAGCGGCTGGGCGAGACGGTCCAGGTCATGGTGCTCCGCGGGAACAACGTCCTCTACATCGACGGGATCGAGGACGTCGAGCGGACCCTGCGAGTCGGGATGCTGCTCGGTGCGGAGATGCCGGCCTACTGCTCGGCCGGCGGCAAGGCCATCCTGGCCGAGATGAGCAACCCCGACGTCGAGCAGCTCTACCGGGGCGGGCTGACCCCCTGGCCCACGGCCCGGTTCAGGACCGTGAACGCCCTGAAGCGCAACCTGGCCACGGTCCGCCGCCTCGGCTACGGCACCGCCGTCGAGGAGACCGAGCGAGGCGTGCACGGGCTGGGCGTCAGCGTGCACGCGCCGTCGGGGAGGACGGTCGCGGCGCTCACCACGGCGGTGCCCAGCGTGCGGTTCCGCCGTCAGGACGTCCCCGGGTACGTGGAGGCCCTGACCGCGGCGAGAGCCTCCTTGGAGGAGTCCCTCGCCGCCGAGGTGCCCGCCTGACAGCCGACGTGGCAGGCGCGAGTGTCGTCAGATCCAGGGATCCTGGCCCGTGGAGCGCCCGAGGTGGACGTGGCGTGCCGGTGCGGCCCGCTCTGTCCCCGATCGATGCGGTTGGGAGGCCGGCGCCGGGGTCGGGGTCGGTGCCGCTACTCCGCCTCCACCGCGCGCGTCGTGAACGGCAGCACGAGCCGGGACGGGTCGAAGGCGTCGCGGTAGACCCCGTGCGTGACGGGCCGCCCCACGGGCAGGTTGGAGTTCGCCGTCCGCCGGACGTCAGGGCGCGACGGCACGCCGTACCCGCCGGTCTCCGGATCGGGTCCTCCGGCGAACGAGAAGTCGGAGTGCACGAAGTCCACGGTGGGGCCACCGGAGGGCGACGCCGGCCGTCACGGCCGCCACTCCTCGCGGTAGTCCGCGTGTCCGGCGTAGAGCGACGCCAGCAGGCGGAGCACCTGCAGGTCCACCCGGCCGTCCTCGGAGCCGCGGTGCGGAGAGCCCGGCACGGTGTCCGTGGCCCGCGGCGAGCAGAGCTCGACCAGCCGGCGCTTGACCTCGACGGCGGTCCGCACCCGGGCGGGGTCGGCCTGCGCCGCGGCGAACACCGCGCCGATGCCCTCCCGCACGCCGGCGTCGAGGTCGGCCGCGTCCGCGGTGCCGGTCGCCTTGGCCGACAGCCGGCCGAGGTCGTCCGCGGCGCGCTCCTCCTCGGCGATGCGGGCCAGGAGGAAGCCGACGAGGTCGCTCATGCGCTCATCCTGTCGACGTCATCGAGGTGGGGGCGATTCCTCCCGACAGTCGGGAGCCGGGTGTACGCCAGGTCACGTTCCGTCCGGGCCGGGTCCCGCGTCCTCGGGCCGCACTCCGGACGGCGGGGGGTCGGTGCGCTCGAGGCGCTGACGGATCGCCGCGACGTTGAGCGCGAGGTCCTCGAGTGCCTCGACGGCGCGCGTCGCGAGGGCGAAGGTGAGGTTCTCGCGCTGCTCCCCGGGGCTGGGCTCGCGGTGGCCCTGGAGGACCTCGGAGCGCTCGCGCGGACGACGCGTGGCCTCGGCCCACGGCTCGTCGTCGCCGCGCGGATCGCCGAAGAGCTCGCGCAGCATCCGCTGCGCCAGCTCGAGGAACTCACCCGGGTCGGGCCGGTTGGTCGCCATCCCTCGCCCCTCTCAGCTCGTGCGAGCACGCCGCGCGGACCGGCGGAGCGCCGTCCGCGACGGCGCGACCAAGGTACGACCGACCGGCCCCCCGGGGTAGCCGCTGACGTCGGGTCGACCTCAGGATCTCGTGAGGACGACCAGGCGCTGGGTCGCACGGGTCATCGCCACGTAGCGGTCGACGGCGCCCTCGATGCCGGTGCCGAACGCCTCCGGGTCCACGAGGACGACGAGGTCGAACTCCAGGCCCTTCGCCAGCGCCGGGGTCAGCGACCGGACGCGGGACGTCGCCGTGAACGTGGCGTCGCCGATGACACAGGCCGTCCCCTCGGCGTGCTCGGCGAGCCACGCGTCGAGGACCGAGCCGAGCTCCGAGGCGGACCCGTGCCGGACGGGGACGCCGCTGTGGCGGATGGAGGTCGGCACGTTCGCGTCCGGGAGGACGGCGCGGATGACCGGCTCGGCCTCCGCCATCACCTCCGCCGGCGTCCGGTAGTTGATCGTCAGCGACGCCACGTCGACCCGGTCCAGCCCCACCCGCGCGAGCCGCTCCTCCCACGACTCGGCGAAGCCGTGCCGGGCCTGGGCGCGGTCGCCGACGACGGTGAAGCTGCGGGACGGGCAGCGCAGCAGCAGCATCTGCCACTCCGCGTCGGTCAGCTCCTGCGCCTCGTCGACGACGACGTGCGCGAACGGCCCGGCCAGCCGGTCCGGCTCGGCGGCGGGCAGCGCGGCCTCGTCGACCAGGGCGTCGCGGAGGTCCTGGTGGCGCAGGCTGGTCATCAGCAGCAGCTCGGAGTCGTCGGCGGCGATCAGCTCGTCGATGACGTCGGCCATGCGCTCGCGCTCGGCGGCGACGACGACCTCCTGGCGGCGCCGGCGCCGGGACGCCTCCGGGTCGCCGAGCCGCTGCCGGGCGGCGTCCAGCAGCGGCAGGTCCGACACCGTCCACGCGGAGGCATCGGCGCGCTGCAGCGCCCGGACGTCGTCGGGACCCAGCCACGGCGCGCACCTGCGCAGGTACGCCGGCACCGACCACAGGTCGCCGACGACGTCGGTCGCCTCGAGCAGCGGCCACGCGCGGTGGAACGCCGCGACCAGCTCCCGGTCCTGCAGCAGCGTCTTGCGGAGCAGGTCGGCCGGGACGTCGTCCTCGTCGTGCGCGTCCACCACGATCGCGAGCAGGGCCTCCCACACCTGGTCGCGCGCCTCGTTGTGCGGGGTGCCGGGGTCGCGCGCGTCGAAGGCCTCGGCCCAGTCGTCGGCGCCCAGCCGGACGTCGGACCACGGGGTCGTCACGGTCATCGCCCTCGTGGGCGGCTCCTCGTGGAAGCGGACGGCCGCCTCCACCGCGTCGACCATGCGCGCGTCCGCCTTGAGCCGGGCCACCTCCGGATCGCGCTCGGCCCCGGCCGCGGCGCCCTCGGGGACGAGGTCGCGCAGGGTGCAGGTCTGCACGCCCTCCTCCCCGAGGCCGGGCAGGACGTCGGACACGTAGGCCAGGTACGGCTGGTGCGGGCCGACGAACAGCACCCCGCCGCGGGAGGAGCCGAGGCGGGGGTCGGCGTAGAGCAGGTACGCGGAGCGGTGCAGCGCGACGACGGTCTTGCCCGTCCCCGGGCCGCCGTCGACGACGAGAGCGCGCTGCGACCCCGCGCGGATGATCGCGTCCTGGTCGGCCTGGATGGTCCCGAGCACGTCGCGCATGCGGGGCGACCGGCTGCTGCCCAGGCTGGCGATGAACGCGGACTGGTCGTCGAGCGAGGCGGCGTGCCCCGCGAACCCGTCCGCGGCGAAGACCTCGTCCCAGTAGTCGGTGATCCGGCCGCGGGTCCACCGGTACCGGCGGCGGGCGGCCAGGCCCATCGGCCGGGCGTGGGTGGCGCCGAAGAACGGCTCGGCCGCCGGCGAGCGCCAGTCGACGAGCAGCCGACGGCCGGCGCTGTCGGTGAGGCCGACCCGGCCGACGTACACCGGCTCGGTGCCGTCGGCGGAGTCCATGCGGCCGAGGCACAGGTCCAGCCCGAAGCGGCGCAGGGTGCGCAGCCGGGCGGTCAGCCGGTGGACCTCCAGGTCCCGGTCCAGCGCCTCCTGCCCCGTGCCGCCGGGGGCGCGGCGCTCGGCGTCCAGGCGGTGGGACAGGTCGGCGATCGTCTGCGCGAGGCTGTCGGCGACGGCGGCGAAGAACGCCTCGTCGCCGGCGACGAGGGCGGGGTCGGCCTTGGCGGTGAGGTGGTCGGGGAGGTCGAAGGCGCTGGTGGTCAGCGGGGGCACGTCATCAGCTCCGATCCGGGCTCGTGCCTGTTTCCGCAGGTCACGGCCTCGGCCGGAGAGTGTGCGGCACGACCGGGGCCTTGCCGCAAGCCCCCGGGGGCGCTATACGTTGAGAGTGGCGGGGAGGGGAGCACCCCTCCGGCCGGTCACCCGGTGAACGCCACGCAGCCCTGATCGAGGCTCCCGCTCGTCGCCCGCGTGCTGCTGATCCCCAGGTCGCGCAGGATCGCGTCACCCACGTCCAGCCCGGCGACGTCCTGCCCGCCGCGGAGGTAGACCACGACGCCGCGGCCCTCCGCCGCGACGGCGGCCAGGGCGGACCGCAGGTGCTCGCCGCAACCACAGAGGGCGGAGCCGAGGGCGTCGCCGACCACGCACTCGCGGTGCACGTGCGCCAGCACGTCCGCGCCGTCCCCGACGTCGCCGTGCACCAGCGCCAGGTGCTCGGCCCCGTCCGCGCGGCCGCGGTAGCCGACGGCGGTGAACCGGCCGGCGGCCAGCGGCATCGTCGCGGACACGCCGCGCTCGACCAGCCCCTCGAAGCGCGCGCGGTAGGCGACCAGGTCGGCGACCGAGACCAGCCGCAGGCCGTGCTCCCGCCCGAAGCGCTCGAGGTCCGCGCCGCGGGCGAGCTCCCCGGGGTCGGTCGTGCTGACCAGCTCGCAGCGCCCGGCCGAGGGCCGCAGCCCCGCGAGGCCGGCCAGGTCGGCTGCCGCCTCCGCGCGTCCGCGGGAGCCGAGCACGCCGTCGGCGGCCACCCGGAGGGGGACGACGTGGCCGGGCCGCACCAGGTCCGACGGCACCGAGTCGGGAGCGGCGAGCAGCCGGATGGTGACCGCGCGGTCCGCGGCCGAGATGCCGGTGGTGGTCCCCTCGGCGGCGTCGACCGCCACGCACTGCGCCGCGCCGGGGCGGTCCCGGTCGGCGGCGACCATCAGGGGGAGGTCGAGCCGGTCGGCGTCGTCCTCGGGCACGGCGACGCAGACGAAGCCCGCGGTGTGCCGGACCACGAACGCCAGCAGCTCGGGGGTGGCGAGCTCCGCGGCGAAGACGAGGTCGCCGCGGCCGGCGTCGTCGACGAGGACGACCGGGCGCCCGGCGGCGACGTCGGACAGCGCCGCGCGCACCCGCTCGATCGGGTCGGCGCCGCCGGGGACGTGGGGAACCCTCGGCATCCGGTGCGGAGACCGGGGCGGCAGGACGGCGGTCATGTCTGTCCTCCAGGTGCTGCGCCGCGGGGGATCGCGGGCGCGTCGGGATGACCGCCGGATCGGGTGCGGACCCGGCGGGTGGGGTGGTTCGGCCCCGGCGTCAGGGGGCCGGGCGGCTCAGCGCAGGGTCGGCAGGCCGGCCAGCACTGCCTGCCGGCTGGCGCGCACGTGCTCGCGCATCACCCGCTCGGCGCTGTCGCCGTCCTTGGCGATGATCAGCTCGACCACCCGGTGGTGCTCCTGGTCGGACTGCGCGGGGCGGCCGGGCTGGCGCAGCGAGGTGGTGACCAGGCGGGAGTAGGCGAGCTGGTTCATCAGGGTCCGGTAGTGGGCCTCGAGCTTGGTGTTGTCCGAGCCGACGATGAGCAGGTCGTGGAACTCCTGCACCAGCTCGGCGTAGCGGGCCCGGTCGTCCCGGGCGACCGCGGCGTCGGCCTCGCGCAGGTTCTCCTCGAGGCGGTCGAGCTCGGGCACCCGGCCGCGCTGGGCCAGGAGCCGCGCCGCCGCCCCCTCGAGCAGTTCCTTCATCTCGAACAGCTCGGTGATCTCACGGCGGGACGGCGTGGTCACGAACGTCCCGACGCGGGGACGGATCTCGACCAGCCCCTCCGTCTGCAGCTGCTTGAGCGCCTCGCGGACGGGCGTGCGGCTGACCCCGAACTCCTCGGCGAGGGTCAGCTCGGAGAGGTTGACGTCGGCGGCGATCTCGCCGCTGATGATCCGCCGGCGCATCTCGGCGATGACCCGGCCCTGCCTGCTCAGGCCGGAGCCGGTCCCGTTCAGCCCGTGGGTCATGACGTCCCTTCCTCAGGCGTTCTGTCCGGTCATCCCAGCGGGCGCAGCGCTCCGCTGTCGAAGAACCCTCCCGCGGAGTACACCATCGGGTCACGTTCGCTGACCTGGGCGTCGACCACCCGGCAGATGAACACCGTGTGGGTGCTGGCCTGCAGCCGCTCGCGGATCTGCACCTCCATCTGCGCGCTGCTGCGGTCGAGGAACGGGCTGCCGAAGGGGCCCGGCCGCCAGTCGAGTCCGGCGAACTTGTCGGCCGACTTGGTGGCGAAGCGCTGCACGACGTCGAGCTGGTCGGTCGAGAGGATGTTGATCGCGAGGTGCTCGGCGCGGAACAGGCAGTCGTGCGTCGAGGAGGTGCGCTGGACGCAGACCATCACCGTCGGCGGCTCCAGCGAGATGCTGGCGAACGCGTTGACGGCCAGGCCCTTCGGGGCGTCGCCGTCCATCACGGTCACCACGGTGACGCCGGTCACGAAGCGCCGGTTCACCTGCTTCACCAGGTCGGGGCCCAGGGCGGTGGGGGTGCCGGTCATGGGGAGGTCTCCTTGCGTGGTCGCGGCGCCCATCAGGAGTCCTGCCCGACGCTGATGATGCCCAGCGCGGACAGCAGGGCGCGGGGGTCCCAGGTGACGAACTCCTCGACGACCCGGTCGCCGTCGAAGTGGGCGAAGGTCGCCCCGCTCACCTCGACCTGCCGGTGCGTCGGCGGCACACCGAGGAACGGGCGGTCGTGCCGGCCGGTGCTGTGCCAGCGCACCGCGGCGGTGTCCCCGTCGACGAGGATCTCGTCGATCGTGGTGGTCAGGTCGGGGAAGGCCGCGCGGGTGGCGGTGATGGACGCCTTGAACGCGGTGAGGTCCAGCCCCTCGTCGGCGGCGGAGGCGCGGCGGCGGTAGCCGGGGTGCAGCACCGCGTCCAGGGCGTCGACGTCCCCGTGGTCCCAGGCGGCGGCCCAGGCGTCCGCGATCAGCTTCCGGCGGGTGTCGTGGTCGGACACTGGTCGTCTCCTCTCGGGTGTGCCCTGCGTGGGGGAGTGGCGGGCCCGGTCAGTCCTCGGACCCGTCGTCCCGGGGCTCCGGAGCGGTCTCCGCCGGCCCGGTGACCGGGCGGGGGTGCGGGACGGCGCCCGGTGCGGCTGCCATGGCCGCCGCGGCCGCGCGCCGGTCGGCGGTGAGCTCCTTCCAGAAGGCCACCGCCAGGCCGGCGATGATCACCAGGAACGGCGCCGAGGTCACGATGACCGTGTTCTGCAGGGCGGTGAGGCCGCCGGAGAGCATCAGGACGATCGCGGTGACGCCGGTCAGGGTGCCCCAGAGGACGAGCACCGAGCGCCGCGGGTTCAGCGACCCGCCCGAGGTCATCATGCTGAGGACGTAGGTGTTCGCGTCGGCCCCGGAGACGAAGAACATCACCACGAGGATGATCGCGACGACCGAGGTGACCGTGGCGAGCGGGAAGTGGTCCAGCGTCGCGAAGAAGGCGCTGTTGATGTCCGCCGAGGTCTGCTCGGCGATGTTCCCGCCCTCGAACATGTCGACGTGGATGGCGGTGCCGCCGAAGACGGTGAACCAGGTGAAGAACACGACGCTCGGCACGACGAGCACGCCGGTGATGAAGCCCCGGATGGTGCGCCCGCGGGAGATCCGGGCGAGGAACACCCCGACGAAGGCCCCCCAGGAGACCCACCAGGCCATCATGAAGTAGGTCCACCACTGCATCCACTCCAGCCCGCCGAAGGCCGTGCCCTGCAGGCTCATGCGGAAGAAGTCGGACAGCCACTGGCCGACGGACTCGATGTAGAGGTTGGCGACGAAGACCGACGGGCCCACGACGAGGATGAAGACGAACAGGGCGATGGCCAGCCCCGCGCTGCCCTGGCTGAGGTACTTGATGCCCTTGGCGACGCCGGTCACGGCCGAGAGCGTGAAGACGGCGGTGACGGCCGCGATGATCAGGACCTGGGTCACGGAGTTGACCGGGACGCCGAACAGGGTGGCCAGGCCGTTGTTCACCTGGAGCGCGCCCAGCCCGAGGGACGTGGTCGTGCCGAACAGCGTGGCGAAGACGGCCAGGATGTCGATCGCCTTGCCGATCGGGCCGTTGACCCGGTCGCCGAGCAGCGGGACGAACAGCTGGCTGACCAGCGTCCGGCGGCCCTTGCGGTAGGTGCTGTAGGCGATCGCGAGGCCGAAGACCGCGAAGATGGCCCACGCCTGCAGGCCCCAGTCGAAGTAGGAGTACTGCATCGCCCGGATGGCGGCCTGCGGCGTGCCCGGCTCCGCGAGACCGTGCGGTGGCGAGGCGAAGTGCGAGATCGGCTCGGCGACGCCGTAGGAGATCAGCCCGATCCCCATGACCGCGCTGAGGATCATCGCGAACCACGACAGGGTCGAGAACTCGGGGCGGTCGGCGTCCTTGCCCAGCCGGATGTCGCCGGCGGGGCTGAAGGCCAGGAAGACCAGGAACACCAGGATCGCCAGCGTCACGACCAGGTAGGTCCACCCGAAGGTCGACGTCAGCCAGTTCAGGGACGACGTCGTCACCGCGGCCAGGTTGTCGGTGAAGACCACGCCCCACGCGACGAACACGGCGGAGATGGCCACCGAGGTCCAGAAGACCGAACCGAGCCGCCCGCGGTCGTCAGGGTCGGGTTGGGCGTCGACCGGCATCGTGGAGAGGTCCGGCTCCGGCGCGGGGGCGGACAGGTGCTGGGGCACGCGCTCCCCGAGGTGACTGGACATGGGGCTCCTTGGGTGCGGGAACGACGCCTCGTCAGCCGTCCCTGGTATGCCACGGAACGTTAGAGCCGTCACATCTTGCATGTCAATGGTGCGGATGGACGTCGGGTCGCCGGTGGCCGGCCGCGACGGGTGCGGTGACCGTCGCCAACGCCTTCGCCTATGCATAAGCGCAGTTCAACGCCCGTGTAGCGATCGTGTGCACGGCGCGTGTCGGTGCCGTTGCCGCTCTGTCACGACTGGGATTCGTGTTCACGCTTGACCCATGCCACAGCGGCGTCCTACCGTCTCTGGCATGCAAGAAGCCGTCAGCGGCGGGGTCGTCACCATCGGCCGCCCGCACCGCGAGCACCCCGGTCCCGGTACCCGCCCCTCCGTTCCTGCCCCACCCGCGGAGGCCGCCGAGGGCCGGACGGGCGACCTGGTCCGGGTCGGTGTCCGGAAGGTCGTGCTGTACCGCGAGACCGTCGTTTCCGAGAACGGCCGCGGGCCGGCCCGGCCGGCCGATCGCGCCACGGTCGCCGCCGTCCTCGCCAACCCGTGGGTGGGCACCGGCCCGGAGACCGACCTCTCCCGCGAGGTCGCCGCGATCGCCCCCGTGCTCGCCGCGGCGCTGACCGACCGGCTGATCGGGGCCCTGGGCGGAGCCGACCGGATCGAGGCGTTCGGCAAGGCCGCCGTGGTCGGGACCGCCGGGGAGATCGAGCACGCCGGCGCGCTCATCCACACGCCGTACTTCGGCAACCTGATGCGCGACTTCCTCGAGGGCGAGTCGATCATCTGCTTCGCCGACACTCGCGCCGACGCGGGGGAGGCGCTGGTCGTGCCCATGTGGCACAAGACCCACGCGGCGACCCGCAGCCACTACCAGACCGTTCCCGCCCGCGTCCCCGACGCCCCGCGAGCCGACGAGCTCGTCGTCATCGCGGCCGCCTCCACCGGTCCCCGCCCGCACGCCCGCATCGGGGACCGCGCCACCGACCCCGTCGTCACCGCCGAGAAGCTGGGAGTCCGCTGACATGAAGGTGCGCAAGATCGTGACCGTCGTCGAGGAGGTCTGCGCCGAGGGTGGCCGTCCGGTCACCCCCGCCGCGCGGGTCGCCGTCGTCGCCGCCGTGATCGAGAACCCCTGGGCCGGCCAGGGCTTCGTCGAGGACCTCCAGCCCGGCATCGAGCAGAACGCCTCTCCACTGGGTGCCCTGCTCGCGCCGCAGGTGCTCGAGGCCCTCGGCGCCCCTGCCGAGGCCTACGGCAAGGCCGCCGTCGTCGGGCTGGACGGGGAGATCGAGCACGGGTCCGCCCTGATCCACACGCTCAAGTTCGGGGACCACTTCCGCAAGGCGGCCGACGCCACCACCCTGCTGCCGGCCGTCGAGAAGCGCGGCCCCGCGGGCGTCGTCTTCGACATCCCGCTCAAGCACGTCACCGACGCCACCATCCGGTCGCACCACCAGACCGTCGAGGTCCGGATCGCCGACGCGCCGCACCCCGGCGAGCTGGTGATCGCCTTGGCTGCCGCCGCGCAGGGGCGGCCGCAGCAGCGCCTGGCCGCCCTGTCCACCGAGCAGTGAGCCCCGGTCATGCCCAAGCCCACGATGGTCCTGCTGCACGGTGTGGGTCTCGACTCCACCATGTGGGCGCCGGTCACGGCCCTGCTGCCGGACGACGTCGAGGTCCTGGCGCTGGACCTGCCGGGGCACGGCCGACGGCGACCGGCTCCGGACGGCGTCACGCTCGCTGACCTCGCCGAGGACGTCGCCGCGTCGGTGCCGCCCGGCGCGCACCTGGTCGGGTTCTCCCTGGGGGCGCTGGTCGCGCAGCACCTGGCCCGCCACCGGCCCGACCTCGTGGCGACCCTCACCTCGGTGAGCTCGGTGTGCCGGCGCACCGAGGCCGAGCGGTCCGCCGTCCTCGGCCGGCTGGCCACGGCTGCCGCGGACTTCCCGGCCAGCGTCGCGGCCTCGCTGCAGCGCTGGTACGCCGGGACCGGCGTGGACCCGGAGACGGTGCGCCGGACCGAGGCGACGCTGCTGGCCAACGACGTCGCGTCCTACCTGAACTGCTACCGGGTGTTCGCCACCGCCGACGCCGAGATCGCCCCCGAGCTGCCGCGGATCGCCGTCCCGGCGCTGGCGGTCACCGGGGAGTGCGACCCCGGCTCCACCCCGGAGATGACCTCCCGGCTGGCCGAGGCCATCCCGGACTGCCGGGCCGTGGTCGTCCCCGGCGCGCGGCACATGCTCCCGGTCGAGCGCCCGCAGGACCTGGTCACCTGTCTGACCACCTTCATCGGAGAGAGGGCTCATGTCTGACCTTCCGCAGTACGAGCACCACATCGGCGGCGAGTGGGTCGCGCCGTCCTCCGGCGAGTACTTCGAGAGCACCAACCCCGCCACCTGCCTGCCGCTCTACCGCGCGGCCCGGGGGGACGCGGCCGACGTGGACCGCGCGGTCCGGTCGGCGCGGGCGGCGTTCGAGGACCCGCGGTGGCGCGACCTCAGCCAGACCAGGCGGGGGCACCTGCTGCGCCGCCTCGGCGACCTGGTCGGCGAGCACGCCGACGAGCTGGCCCGCATGGAGACCGAGGACAACGGCAAGCTGCTGCGCGAGATGCGGGCGCAGCTGGCGACCCTGCCGGAGTACTACTGGTACTACGCCGGGCTGGCCGACAAGATCCAGGGCGACGTCATCCCGACCTCCGACCGGCGGGTGCTGAACTACACCACCCGCGAGCCGCTGGGCGTGGTCGGCGCGATCACCCCGTGGAACTCGCCGCTGACGCTGACGACGAGCAAGCTGGCGCCCGCGCTGTGCGCCGGGAACACCGTGGTGATCAAGCCGTCGGAGTACACCTCGGCCACCGTGCTCAGGCTCGCCGAGCTGGTCGTCGAGGCGGGGTTCCCGCCGGGCACGGTCAACGTGGTGACCGGCTTCGGCCCGGAGGCCGGCCAGGCCCTCGTCGACCACCGCGCCCTGGCCAAGATCTCGTTCACCGGGAGCACCGGCACCGGGGCGCGGATCGCCGCGAGCACTGCCTCCCGCTTCATCGGCTCCACCCTCGAACTGGGCGGGAAGTCGCCGAACATCGTCTTCGAGGACGCAGACGTCTCGAACGCGGCGATGGGGGTCGTGGCCGGCATCTTCGCCGCGGCCGGGCAGACCTGCATCGCCGGCAGCCGGGTGTTCGCGCACAAGGCGGTCTACGACGAACTGCTCGAGCGGGTCACCGAGCGGGCGCGCGGCATCCGGATCGGGGACCCGCTCGAGGACACCACCGAGCTCGGCCCGCTGGCCTTCGCCGACCAGCGCGACAAGGTCGCCGGGTACGTGGACCTGGGCCGCACCGAGGGTGCCCGCGTGCTGACCGGGGGACGGCCGACCGACGGCGGCCTCGGCGGCTACTTCTACGAGCCCACCGTGCTGGTCGACGTGGACAACTCCATGCGGGTGGTCCGCGAGGAGATCTTCGGCCCGGTGGCGGCGATCATGCCGTTCGAGACCGAGGACGACGTGGTCCGCCTGGCCAACGACACCGAGTACGGGCTGGCGGCCGGCATCTGGACGTCGAACCTGTCGCGGGCGCACCGGCTGGCGGCGCGCCTGGAGGCCGGGACCATCTGGGTCAACACCTACCGGGCCATGTCCCCGATGTCGCCGCGCCAGGGCTTCAAGAACAGCGGCGTGGGCGTCGAGCACGGCACCGAGACGATCCGGGAGTACACCCGGCTCAAGAGCGTCTGGATCAACACCAGCGAGGACCCGGTGGCCGACCCGTTCATCATGCGGAGCTGACCGTGCCGCTGATCGAGGTGACGCTCGGCGCCGGCCGGACCCCCGACCAGGTCCGTGCCCTCATCCACGAGGTGCACGAGGCCGTGGCGAGGACGGTCGGCGCCCGGTCGGAGCACATCCGGGTGATCGTCCGCGAGGTCCCGCGCGACCACTGGGCCACCGGGGACGTGACCCTCAGCGAGATGGACGCGGCTGCGCGATCCCAGCCGTCCCCGTGAGCCCGCGGACACACCGGCGCCGGAGCGCGCCCCCCACCAGAGACGAGGAGTCGACGTGAAGTTCTCTCTGTTCGTGCACATGGAGCGCTGGGACGACCAGGTCAGTCACCGGCAGCTGTTCGAGGACCTGACCGAGCTCACGCTCATGGCCGAGGCCGGTGGCTTCAGCACGGTGTGGATCGGCGAGCACCACTCGATGGAGTACACGATCTCGCCGAGCCCGATGCCGCAGCTGGCCTACCTGGCCGCGCGGACCTCCACCATCCGGCTGGGCGCGGGCACGATCATCGCCCCGTTCTGGAACCCCATCCGGGTCGCCGGCGAGTGCGCGCTGCTCGACGTGATCAGCAACGGCCGCATGGAGGTCGGGCTGGCCCGGGGCGCCTACCAGTTCGAGTTCGACCGGATGGCCGGCGGCATCCCGGCGTCCGGCGGGGGCGCGCACCTGCGCGAGCTCGTGCCGGCGGTCCAGCAGCTGTGGCAGGGCGACTACGCCCACGACGGGGAGATCTGGCAGTTCCCCACGTCGACGAGCGTGCCCAAGCCGGTGCAGCAGCCGATGCCGCCCATGTGGGTCGCCGCTCGCGACCCCGACTCGCACAACTTCGCCGTCCAGTCGGGGTGCAACGTCATGGTGACCCCGCTGATGAAGGGCGACGAGGAGGTCCTCGACCTGACGCGGAAGTTCGAGAAGGCCGTGGCCAACAACCCGGAGGTGCCCCGCCCGCAGCTGATGGTGCTGCGCCACACGCACGTCCACCCGGCCGACGAGCCCGACGGCTGGCGCCCGGCGGCCCAGGCGATCTCGCGCTTCTACCGGACCTTCGACGCCTGGTTCGGGAACAAGACCACGCCGGTCGACGGCTTCCTCGACCCCAGCCCCGAGGAGAAGTTCGCCGGGCGGCCGGAGTTCGAGCTGGAGTCCCTGCACCGGACGGCGATGATCGGGACCCCTGAGGAGGTCATCGAGCGGCTCCGGTACTACGAGGAGCTCGGCGTCGACGAGTTCAGCTTCTGGTGCGACAACAGCCTGCCCCACGAGGAGAAGCGGAAGTCCCTCGCGCTCTTCATCGAGCAGGTGGTCCCCGCCTTCGCGTGAGGCGCCTCCGGTGCCGGGGCCGGCCGACGAGCGGCCGGCCCCGGCACCGGGGTCAGCGCAGGTCGAACCGGTCGTTGTCCATGACCCGGACCCACGCGGTCACGAAGTCACGCACGAACTTCTCCTGCGCGTCGCTCTGCGCGTAGACCTCCGAGATGGCCCGCAGCTGCGAGTGCGCCCCGAGGACCAGGTCGACGGCCGTCGCCGTCCACCGGACCTCGCCGGTGGCGCGGTCGCGGCCCTCGTACACGTTCTCCTCCGCGCCCTGCTTCCACTCCGTGGAGACGTCGAGCAGGTTGACGAAGAAGTCGTTGGTCAGCGTCCCCGGCCGGTCGGTGAAGACCCCGTGCCGGTTGCCACCGTGGTTGGCGCCCAGCACGCGCAGGCCGCCGGTCAGGACCGTCGCCTCCGGCGCGGTCAGGTCCAGCATGTAGGCGCGGTCGAGCCACCGGACCTCCGGCGGCAGCTTCTCGCCGGGCCGCGCGTAGTTGCGGAACCCGTCGGCGGTCCGCTCGAGCACCCGGAACGAGTCCACGTCGGTCTGCTCCTGCGTGGCGTCGGTCCGTCCCGGCGAGAACGGCACCGAGACGGCGACCCCGGCGTCCGCCGCCGCCTTCTCCACGGCCGCCGAGCCGGCCAGGACGATCAGGTCGGCCAGCGAGATCCGGGTGTTGCCGCTCTGCGCGGAGTCGAACTCCTGCTGGACCCGCTCGAGGACCGGCAGGACCCGGGCCAGCAGGGCCGGGTCGTTGGCCTCCCAGTTCCGCTGCGGTTCCAGGCGGATCCGCGCCCCGTTGGCCCCGCCCCGCATGTCGGTGCTGCGGTAGCTCGCTGCCGACGACCACGCGACCGAGACCAGGTCGGAGACCGACAGGCCCGAGTCGAGGACCCTGGCCTTGAGGTCGGCGATCTCCGCCTCGCCGACCAGGTCGTGGTCGACGGCCGGGACCGGGTCCTGCCACAGCTGCGGCTCGGGCACCCACGGGCCGAGGTACCGGGAGATCGGTCCCATGTCGCGGTGCAGCAGCTTGTACCAGGCCCGCGCGAAGGCGTCGGCGAACTCGTCGGGGTTCTCCAGGAACCGCCGTCCGATCTGCTCGTAGACCGGGTCGAACCGCAGCGCGAGGTCCGTCGTCAGCATCGTCGGCCTGCGCGTCTCCTTCCCCGTCTCCGGGTCCGGGATGACGTTGCCGACGTTCGTGGCGACCCACTGCTTGGCGCCGGCCGGGCTCTCGGTGAGCTCCCACTCGTAGCCGAACAGGTTCGCGAGGAACCAGTTGCTCCAGCGGGTGGGGGTCTGGCTCCAGGTGACCTCGAGCCCGCTGGTGATGGTGTCCCGCCCCTTGCCGCTGCCGAAGCGGTTCTCCCACCCGAGGCCCTGGGCCTCCAGCGGCGCACCCTCCGGCTCGGGGCCGACGTACTCCTCGGCGGGGGCGGCGCCGTGGGTCTTGCCGAACGTGTGCCCGCCGGCGATGAGCGCGAAGGTCTCCTCGTCGTCCATCGCCATCCGGCCGAAGGTCTCGCGGATGTCCCGGGCGGCGGCCAGCGGGTCGGGGTTGCCGTTGGGCCCCTCCGGGTTGACGTAGATCAGGCCCATCTGCACGGCGCCGAGCGGTCCGGAGAGCTCCCGCTCACCGCTGTAGCGCTCGTCGCCGAGCCAGGTGTCCTCCGGGCCCCAGAAGACCTCCTCGGGCTCCCAGATGTCGGGCCGGCCGAAGCCGAAGCCGAAGGTCGTGAAGCCCATCGACTCCAGGGCGACGTTGCCGGCGAAGACCAGCAGGTCGGCCCAGGAGAGCTTCTGGCCGTACTTCTGCTTGATCGGCCACAGCAGGCGGCGGGCCTTGTCGAGGTTGGCGTTGTCCGGCCAGCTGTTGAGCGGGGCGAAGCGCTGCGCGCCCTGCCCGCCGCCGCCGCGGCCGTCCTCGATCCGGTAGGTGCCGGCGGCGTGCCAGCTCATCCGGATGAACAGCCCGCCGTAGTGGCCGTGGTCGGCCGGCCACCAGTCCTGCGAGTCGGTCATCAGCGCCACCAGGTCGCTCTTGAGCGCCTCGACGTCGAGGCCCTGGAAGGCCTGCTTGTAGTCGAAGCCGGCGTCGAGCGGGTTGGACCGGGACGAGTGGTGGTGCAGCACCGACAGGTCCAGCTGGTTGGGCCACCAGTCCCGGTTGGTCCTCGGCCGGTGTGCCGCCGGCTCGGGGGAGGGCATCCCCGGGTTCTCGCTCTCGCTCACGCTCGTGGTGCGGTTGCTCGGTTCGGTCACGTCGGGCCCTCCTCGTCCTCTGTTCTCCTCGGACTGCCGGTCGGCGGGACGGCGGGCGTCTCTCCGACCGCGATCAGGTGCGCCACCGGGCGGGGCGTCGAGGGGCGCCGATCACCCGGCAGCCGCAGCACAGGCGGGGCAGCGGCCCCACCAGATGACCTCGGCCTCGTCGATCTCGTAGCCCGCCCCGTCGGAGGCGGTCAGGCAGGGGCTGTCGCCGACGGCGCAGTCGACGTCGACGATCGCGCCGCACGACCGGCAGACCAGGTGGTGGTGGTTGTCCCCGACCCGGGCCTCGTAGCGGGCCACGGAGCCCATCGGCTGGATGCGCCGCACCAGCCCCGCGTCGGTCAGCGCGCCCAGGACGTCGTAGACCGCCTGGTGGGAGACCTCGCCCGAGCTCTGCCGCGCGAGGCCGATGAGCGTGTCGGTGTCGGCGTGCGGATGGGCGTGCACCGCGGCCAGCACCGCCATCCGGGGCCTGGTCACCCGCAGGGAGGCCCCGCGCAGCATGCGCTCGAAGTCCGAACTCGTCGGCACGAGAGGAGTCTTGCCGGTTCTCTGGAACAGCTCAAGCGAGTCGAGCGGACGATCTGGGGTCCGGTTCGCGCTCTCCCGCTCCGCGGTGCTCGGCGGAGCGGGAGAGCGCGGTCGTCAGCGGACGGGGGCGGTGTTGATCCCGGGCAGGATCATGTGACCGGCGTCCACGGGGATGGTCACGCCGGTGACCTTGGCCGCGAGGCCGGAGTTCAGGTACAGCGCGGTGTCTGCGATGACCTGCGGGTCCATGAAGGTCGTGCCCTTGAGGGCGTGGAAGGAGTAGCCGCCCTCGATCATGTCGGCCTCGGTGCCGCCCTCGTGGCCGGCGAACATGTCCCAGGCGCCCTGGTGGTCGGTCATCGGCGTCTTGATGGCACCCGGGTGGATCGAGTTGCAGCGGACGCCGTGCGGGGCCAGTTCCAGCGCGATGTTCTTCATCAGCCCGACGACGGCGTGCTTGGCCGCCACGTAGTGCGCGTAGTTCATCCCGGGCTCGAGGCCGTTGATGGACGACGTGATCACGATCGACCCGGTCTGGCGCTCGATCATGTGCGGGGCGACCGCCTTGGCCGACTTCCAGACGCCGGTGAGGTTGACGCCGATCATCTCGTCCCACGCCTGGTCGGAGAGCTCCCAGAAGGCGCCCTGCGTCCAGATGCCGGCGTTCGCGATCAGGATGTCGATCTGGCCGAACTCCGCCAGTCCGCGCCGGACGGCCTCGTCCACCTGTTCCTGGGAGCGGACGTCGGCGGTGACTGCCAGTGCGCGGCGGTCCAGCGCCTCGACCTGGCGCACCGTCTCGTCGAGGTCGGCCTTGGTGGCCATCTCGTAGGGGACCGTCTCGAGCTGGTCGGCGATGTCGACCAGGACGACGTCGGCGCCCTCCCGGGCGCAGGTGGTGGCGTGGGCGCGACCCTGTCCGCGCGCGCCGCCGGTGATCAGTGCGACCTTGCCGTCGAGCATGCCCATGGTGGTGTCCTCCTCGGTGCGGCGGCCCCCCTGCAGGGTCCTGCCGCGAGCGTGCGGGTGATGGGGGTGGGGGTCCTTGTTCAGAGCTGGCCGCCGGCGTCCACCACGTGGGTGGTGCCGGTGACGTAGCGGCCGTCGTCGGAGACCAGGTAGAGGACGGCGTTGGAGATGTCGACCGCCTCGAGCGCCGGCACCGGCAGTGCGTTGAGCGTGAGCGCCGCCTCCTCGAAGTCCGTCCGGGTCGGCGCCTCCAGGTCGGGCCGGAAGAGCCGGTAGGTCGGCTCGTTGAGGATCATGTCCGTGGCCACCGTCGTCGGGTGGACGGTGTTGACCCGGATGCCGTGCGGCGCCAGCTCCTTGGCCATCACCTTCGCCAGCATCACCAGCCCGGCCTTGGCCGCCGAGTAGTGGGCGGTGCCGGGATTGGCGTAGATGGCGGCCAGCGAGCTGGTGATGACGACCGATCCGCCGCGGCCACCGGCGATGACGTGCGGCACGGCGGCCCGGACGGTCTTCCACACGCCGGTGAGGTTGACGTCGATCATGGTCTCCCACGTCTCCTCGTCCATCTCCAGCGTGGGAGCGGGCGTGGAGATGCCGGCGTTGGCCAGCACGATGTCGAGCCGGCCGAGCTGTGCGACTCCGTCCTCGACCGCCTTCGTGAGCCCGGCGAGGTCGCGGACGTCGACCTCGGTCGCGACGATCCGCCGGTCGAGGGCCTCGACCTGACGGACGGTCTCGGCCAGGTCGTCGGGGGTGGCGGTGGGGTAGGGCACCGTCTCGACCTGCTTGCAGACGTCGACGGCGATGATGTCGGCGCCCTCCTGGGCGAGCCGTACCGCGTGGCTGCGGCCCTGGCCGCGCGCGGCCCCGGTGATGAAGACGACCTTGCCCTCGACCCGTCCCATGTGTGGTCCCCTCTCTCGCTCGCCGGCCCGGTGGCCGGCTGTGACGTGCGTCGCACGTTATGGCACCCAGTGCCACAAGGGGAAGGGGCGATTCCGGGACGGGTCGGGCAGGCTGCGGGGGTGACTTCGCGGGGCAGCGTGCCGTCGGGCGACCGGGGCGGGCGGCCGCCGGTCACGAGCGCCCACGAGCTCGCGGCGGTTGCCCAGCGGCTGTTCGTGGCCCGGGGCTTCGACGAGACCAGCGTCGACGACATCGCCGCGGAGGCCCGGATCAGCCGCCGGACCTTCTTCCGCTACTTCCCGACGAAGGCCGACGTGCTGTTCGTCGAGACCCCCCGGGAGATCGACCGGCTGCGGCGCGGCCTGGCCGGAGCGGCTCCCGGTGAGCCCTACCGCGCGGTGGTCCGGCGGGCGGTGGTCGACGCCCTGAGCTTCCCGGCGGGGGAACGGGAGTGGGCGCTGCACCGGGCGCAGTTGTTCACCACGGTCCCGGCGGTGCAGGCGCACGCCGTGCGGGTCTGGGCCCAGTGGCGGCAACTCGCCGTCGACCACGCCCGCACCCTCGGGTCCCCGGACCCCCTCTTCCCGCTGGCCGTCGGGCACGCCGTCCTCGCCGCCACGCTCGCCGCGCACGAGCACTGGGTGAGCGCCCCGGACGAGGACCTGGGGCGCGTCCTGGCCGGCATGCTCGACCTGCTGCTCCCGCCCGAGCCGACGGCGGCCTGACCGGCGGGCCGAGGGCCGCCTTGTCTCTGTCACTCGGTGTCATTACCGTCCGGGTGTGACGCAGGTCGCACGCGGGGGGCGGCCGCGCCCGACCCCGAGCAGCCCACCCCCGCCGCCGTCGTCCGCGGGTCTCATCGACCGCGCGGTGCGTCCACACCGAGGGGAGAACCGCCGTGCCGGGACGGGTCGAGGGCAAGGTCGCCTTCATCACCGGAGCAGCTCGCAGCCAGGGGAGGAGCCACGCGGTCCGGCTGGCCCAGGAGGGCGCCGACATCATCGCCGTGGACCTCTGCGGGCCGGTCGAGAGCATCGCGATGTACCCGCCGGCCACCGAGGACGACCTGGCCGAGACCGTCCGACAGGTCGAGGCGCTGGACCGCCGGATCGTCGCCACGAGAGCCGACGTCCGCGACCCCGGGGCGCTGAAGGCGGCGCTGGACGACGGGGTGGCCCAGCTCGGGCGGCTGGACGCCGTGCTGGCCAACGCCGGCGTGTTCGAGATCCAGCCGGCGCTCGACATCACCGACGACGCCTGGCACGAGATGATCGACATCAACCTGACCGGCGTCTGGAACACCTGCAAGGTCGCCCTGCCGCACCTGGTCGACGGCGGGAACGGCGGCGCCATCGTCATCACCAGCTCCACCGCCGGGCTGAAGGGCGTCCCGAACACCATCCACTACACGGCGGCCAAGCACGGCGTCGTGGGCATCATGCGCACGCTGGCCAACGAGTTCGCCGCGCACCGGATCCGGGTCAACACCGTCCACCCCACCGGGGTCGACACCGTCATGATCCAGAACCCGAAGACCTGGGGGCTGTTCGACCCCGAGCAGCCGAACCCCAGCCGGGAGACGGCGGCGCCGGTCTTCGAGTCGACCAACGCGCTCCCGGTGCCGTGGGTGGACCCGGTCGACATCTCCAACGCCATCCTGTTCCTGGTCTCCGACGAGGCGCGCTACATCACCGGCGTGACCCTCCCCGTCGACGCCGGGTTCACCGTCAAGTGAGTCCGCGCGCCGGCGGCGGTCCCGGCCGGCCCGCGCCCTCCCCGACCGAGGAGTCCGCCCTGAGACCGTCCGCCGACCCCGATCCCCGGCCCGTCGACGACGCGGTCGTCACCGGCTCCCGGGTGACCTCCGAGCCGGGGGCCTCCGTCCGGGAGGTCCGCCGGCGGGTGGCCCGCCACCTGGTCGGCCGCGACCGCGAGATCGACCTGCTGCTGGCCGCGGTCGCCGCCGGGCGCGACGTGCTGCTGGAGGGGCCGCCGGGGACGTCGAAGTCGACGCTGCTGCGCTCGATCACCGCCGAGTGGGGCGTGCCCCTGGTCTTCGTCGAGGGCAACGCCGACCTGACGCCGACCCGGCTGGTCGGCCACCACGACCCGGCGCGGGTGCTGCGCGAGGACTACACGCCGGACAACTTCGTCGCCGGCCCGCTGGTCGAGGCCATGCGCTCAGGCGGGTTTCTCTACGTCGAGGAGTTCAACCGCGCCCCCGAGGACACCCTCAACACGCTGCTCACCGCGATGGCCGAGCGCCGGATCGCCGTTCCCCGGGTCGGCACGGTGCAGGCGCTGCCCACCTTCCGGGTCGTGGCCTCGATGAACCCCTACGACACCATCGGCACGACCCGGCTGTCCACCTCGGTGCACGACCGGCTGGTGCGCCTGGCGATCGGCTACCAGGACGCCGAGGCCGAGCGCGGCATCGTCGGCCGCCGCACCGGCGTGGAGTCGCCCCGGCTGGTTGCCGACGCCGTGGCGCTCACCCGCGCCACCCGGGAGCGGGACGACGTCCGCCAGGGCAGCAGCGTCCGCGGGGCGATCGACCTGGCCCTCGTCGCCGCCCAGCTGGCCGCGATGCGGGAGGTCCCGCTGCCCGACGAGCCCTCGGTCGAGCCGCCGCGCGGGCTGCCCGAGGCGTACACCGGCGTCGTCCTGGACGCGCTGCTGCTGGCGCTGTCCGGGCGGGTCTTCCTCGACGAGACGGTGGAGACGACGCCGGAGGCGGTGCTCCGCGAGATCTGGACCGACCACTTCGTGCTCGCGCCCGCGGCGGCCCGGCCGGGTTGAAGGACGGTCGACGCCGACTCCCCGGTCACCCGCCGCCGGGACGCGACGGGCGCGCCGCGGGGCCTCCGGCCGCTGCGCCGCAAGCCCAAGCAGCTGACCGAGGCGCCCTCGCTCTACCGGCCGGCGCCCGGCGGCGCCGGCCTGGCGCTGACCTCCGGGGACCGCCGGCGCGGTCCGGCGGCCCGGCGCCCCGGCGGCAGCGCCCCGGGGACGACCGACGAGCCGGCCGAGCTCATCCCGCTGGCGGACCTGGCCACCGACGGCACCGCCGACGAGGAGACCCGCCGCCGCGCTCGCGCCATCGCCCGGCGGCTGTCCGTGCCGCGCCCGCCGCGGGACCGCCGCCCCCGCCGCGGCGTGGGGGAGCTGGTCAGCCTGCCGTGGAGCGGGGGCTCCGACGACCTCGACCTGGAGCGGACGCTCGAGGCGCTGGTCGGCCGGCCGTTCCCCGAGGAGGGGGACGTCGTCGTCCGCGAGCGGGTGCGCCAGCGCCGCTCGGTGGTGCTCGTCGTCGACGTCTCGGGCTCGATGCGGGGCGAGCGCGTGCGCACCGCGGCGGCCGCGGTGGGGGCCCTCGCCGGCGAGCTGGCCCGCGACCGGCTCGCCGTCGTCGCCTTCTGGTCCGACGCCGCGGTCCTGGTCCGGCTGGGGGAGCAGGTCGCCCCGCTCGCCGTCCTGGACCTGCTCCTCCGGGTGCCCGCGCAGGGGCTGACCAACGTGACCTTCGCGCTGGAGACCGCGGCCCGGCAGCTGGCCGGCGTGCCCGCCCGCGACGCCCGGGTGCTGCTGCTCAGCGACTGCGTGCACAACGCGGGCCCCGACCCCCGGCTGACCGCCGCCCGCCTCCCTCGTCTCGACGTGCTGCTGGACGTCTCCGGCGAGCAGGACGTCGAGATGGGCCGCGACCTCGCCCGGCTGGGCCGCGGCCGGGTGCGGCTGGTCCGCGACCACCGCGACGTGGCCGGCGCGCTCGGCGCCGTCTTCGCCGAGTGACGGTGCCGCCGCGGGGTCAGCGCCCCGGGGACGGCGCGGGTTCCTCCACCCGGTCCCAGCTGTGGTGGCTGAACACGACCTTGTGGATGCCGTCGTAGACGACGAGGTGCCCGGTGGCGGTGAAGCTGAAGCGAGCGTCATCGCCGTAGCGGATGACCTCACCGTCGGATCGGTAGAGATCGAAGCTCACGCCGGAGAGCGTGGCACGGCGACAGCCGGGTCGGGGGTCCGGCGCGGTCGTCCCGGCGACGGGTACGCAGCGTGAGCCCGGCGGCACGGACACGGCAACCGGACCCGGCTCGACGCCGTCCCGGCGAGAAAGTCGCGCGCGCCTCCACCGCTCGCCATATCCCCCGTGACGCAATGGCGCGATGAGTCAGGACGAGGCTCCCCCCTACGGCTTGTGGGGGGTGCCGCCGAGGGCGGCGGCCGAGTGGCGCGTGCTCATCCGGTCGCTCGCCGTGGCCCGCACCGTGGCCTGCGAGACCGGCGACCCGGCCGCGTGGTGGCCGGAGGCCCGCGAGGCGAACGCTCCCGCCGCGCGCGGAGCGCTCGAGGCCTGCCGGCGGTGCCCGGCGGCCGGGCCCTGCCTCGACTACGCCCTCGCCGCCGACGAGCGGTTCGGCATCTGGGGCGGCACCACCCCGGCCGACCGGCGGGCGATCCGGTGGAGGGCGGCGGAGTCGTGACCGGGCGGTGCCCGGCCGGTCGGCGCAGCCCGCGGTGCGGCACGTGGCAGCGTGACCCCCCGGACGCGTCGACGGGACGGGAACGCAACGGGGGTGCCGGGGGTGGGCAGCAGGGACGTCGCCGTGGAGCGGCCACCGGACCTGGGGCCGCGGCTGCTGGTCCCGCTCTGCGTCGGGGCGGTGCTGAACCCGGTCAACTCCACCATGATCGCGACCGCCCTGTCGCCGATCGGGCGGGAGTTCGCGGTCGGGGCCGCGGCGACGGCCTGGCTGGTCTCGGCCATGTACCTGGCCAGCGCCATCGGGCAGCCGGTCGCCGGCCGGCTCGCCGACCAGTTCGGCCCGCGGCGGGTGTTCCTCGCCGGCGGGGTGCTGGTCGCCGTCGCCGGCCTGGTCGGTGCCCTCGGGCCGACCTTCGGGTGGATCGTGGCCGCCCGTGCCGTCGTCGGGCTCGGCACCGGCGCCCTCTACCCGGCCGCCGTCGCCATGGTCCGCGAGCAGGCCGACCGGGCAGGAGTGGCCGTCCCGGCGCGGGCCCTCGGACTGCTCAACACCACCGGCCTGGTGACCCTCGCGGTCGGCCCCCCGCTGGGCGGCGTGCTGGTCGACACGGTGGGGTGGCGGGCGGTGTTCGCCGTCAACGTGCCCCTCGGGCTGCTCGTGACGGCGCTGGCGCTGCGGCTCCTGCCGCGGTCCCGCCCGCGGGAGCGGGAGGTCGCCGCCTGGCGGTTGCTGGATCTCCCCGGCGTGCTGCTGTTCAGCGGCGCGGTGACGCTGCTGCTCCTCGTGCTCACCGGCGTGCCGCACCCCCGCTGGTACCTCGTCGCGGCGCTCGTGGCCTGCGTGGCGCTGTTCGTGGTGGCCGAGCGGCGGTCCCGGGTCCCGTTCCTCGACGTCCGGGTGCTGGGCCGCAACCTGCCGCTGCTCGCGACGTACCTGCGGGTGGTCCTGACGTTCCTGGTCGTCTACGGGGTGCTCTTCGGGCTGACGCCGTGGCTGCAGGAGCGCCGGGGGCTGTCGGCCAGTGCGGCCGGCCTCGTGCTCCTCGGCATGTCCGCGGTCGGCGCGGTCGTGTCCCTGGCCGCGGCGCGCGGGGCGCGCCCGCTGTGGCCGCTGCTCGTCGCCGCCGCGGGCCTGCTGGCCGGGAGCATCGCGGTGACCGGTCTGACCCCGGCCACCCCGATCGCGGTCCTGGCCGGCGTGGCCGCGGTCTACGGGCTGCCCAACGGCATGGGGTTCGTCGCCAACCAGGTCATGGTCTACCGGCTGGCGCCCGCGGAGCAGGTGGGTGCGGCCACCGGGCTCTCCCGCACCGCGCAGTACACCGGCGCCATGCTGGCCACGAGCGCCACCGGCGTCGCCTACGCCTCCGGGGTGGGGGACGCCGGCCTGCACGCGCTGGGCTGGGTCTTCACCGCGACCGGCGCCGTGCTGCTCGCCGTCACGCTCGCCGACCGGGCGCTGCGCACCCGCGCCGAGGTCAGCTGAAGACCGTGCCGCCGTCCACGACCAGGGTCTGGCCGGTGATGAACCCGCTGCTGCGCGAGCACAGGAAGGAGATGGCCGGGCAGAGGTCGTCGGCCTCCATGCGACGGGGGACCGCCCGCCGCCCGGCCGCGACCGCCAGGTAGTCGTCGTCGTTGAGCGAGCGCGTGGCCTCGGTCTCGACCAGGCCCGGGGCGATCGCGTTGACGGTGATGCCGTCGGCGCCGACCTCGCGGGCCACGCTGCGGGTGAGCGCGATGACCGCGCCCTTCGAGGCGGTGTAGTGCGCGAAGTACGGCACGCCCATGTGCACCGTGGACGAGGCGATGTTGACCACCCGGCCGTGGCCCTGCTCCTTCATGGCGGGGTGGACCGCCCGCATGCCCAGCCACACGCCGCGGGTGTTGACCGCCATCACCCGGTCCCACTCGTCGACGCCGATCTCGGTGAACGGGCGCTTGGCCCCGAGCCCCTGGTAGATCGCCGCGTTGTTGACCAGCGCGTCGACCCGGCCGTGCCGGTCCAGCGTCGTCGCCACGAGCCGCTCCCAGGAGCCCTCGTCGCTCACGTCGGCGTGCACGTGGGTGACCCTCTCGGCGTCCCACCCCGCGTCGACGACGTCGGCTGCGACGACGAGCGCCCCCTCGGCGGCCAGGTGCCGGCTCACGGCCTCGCCGATGCCGTGCGCGGCGCCGGTGACGAGGACGACCGTCCCCGGCTCGACGCTGCCGTGCCCGTTCCCCTGCACGTTCGCCTCCGTCGCTCTCAGTCCTGCGGGAGCAGGGTGTCGAGGTCCGCCGGTCCCTCCAGGATCCCGTAGCGGACCCCGACCTCGGACATGTACTCGAAGGACCCCCGCTCGAGCTCCTCCGGCCAGCCGGCCAGCGTGATGGCGCCGGCCAGGTCCGGGCTGAGCTCGGTGAAGCTGCCCAGGATCCCGCGGGCCGCGTCGGGGTTCTCGGTGGCGTACGCGAAGGACTCCTGCAGTCCCGCCACGAAGGCGTCCACCAGCTCGGGGTCGGTCTGCGCGGTCTCCGACGTCGTGAAGTAGGCGCCGATGAGCAGCGGGTCCTCCTGCGCCTCGGCGAAGACGTTCGACAGGCAGCGCGCGCCCTGCTGGAGCGCGATCGTCTTGAACGGCTCCACCGCCGTCGCGGCGTCGACCTGACCGCTCGCCACCGCCTGCGGGACGTCGGGGTGCGCGATCTCCAGGAACTGGATCGTCGAGGAGTCGGCGCCGGCGCGGTCCACCACGTCGCGGATGACCGCGACGTTGATGTTGTTCAGGGTGTTCGTGCTGACCCGCTTCCCGGCCAGCTCGGCGACGGACTGCAGCGGGCTGCCCGCCGGCACGAGCACGCAGCCGAAGTCGTCGGCGGGGTCCCCGGTTGAGGAGTTCCCCGGTGCGACGACCTGGATCGGCAGGCCCGCCTCCTGCGCCACCAGCAGCGACAGGGTGTTGCTGAAGGCGAAGTCCTGCTCCCCGCTCACCACGGCGGGGACCAGCGCCGCGCCGCCCTGGCCGGTCACGACCTCGACGTCGAGCCCGCGCTCGGAGAAGAAGCCCTCCTCGACGCCGAGGTAGAGCGGGGCGACGTCGGCGATGGGGACGACGCCGACGGTCACGGGTCGGGGCGCGTCGCTCGACCCGGCGCCTGCCTCCTCGCCGTCCCCACCCCCGCCGCAGGCGGCGAGCAGCAGCACCGAGCAGGACAGGACGACGGTCAGGCGCAAGCGGGGCATGGAGGGCCTCTCGACGATGAGGAGATCGCTGGACGGCGTCGCGGTGACGGCAGGTGCGTTCAGGCGGGGGCCGCAGCCGCGGGCGTGGACCGGCCGGAGGTCCGGGCCCGGACGGCGGGGACGACCTCGTCGCGGAACAGCCGCACCGAGGAGAGCACCGTCTCGACGTCGAGGGAGCCCCACGCGAAGGCGCCGGCGAGGTAGTTGATCTCCCCGACCGTCACCGCCTCGGTGACCTGGGCGGCAACGGTCTGGGGCGACCCGACGAACAGCTTGCGCTCGGCCACCAGGCGGTCGAAGTCGACCGGGCCCGTGAAGCGCTCGCTGCCGTGCAGCCGCCACAGGTGCGTGAAGCTCTCGTAGTGGGCGTCGAACGCCGGCCGGGCGATGGCTGCGGCCTCCTCGTCGGTCGGGGCGACGAAGACGTGCCGCAGCATGCCGAAGCGCGGCGTCCGGCCCGGGAGGCTGTAGCGGACCCCGCCGCGCTCCGCGGACTCCCGGAAGTGCGTGAAGAACACCCGGCTCTGCTCGCGCACCACCTCCAGCGGCGGGGAGGCGAAGCCGAACCCGAACAGGACGTTGTAGCCCTCGTCGCCCAGCCGGGGGATCGAGGCGGCGTTCGACGTCGGGTACCACAGCGGCGGGTGCGGGCGCTGGAACACGGGCACGTGCAGCGGGACCTCCTCGCCGGCCGGTCCCTCGGCCCCCGGACGCCGGAACCGGCCGGTCTCCATCGCCTCGACGATGGCCGGGAACAGCTCCTCGAAGCGCTCGGCGGTGTCCGGCGGGGTCAGGCCGTACATGGCCGCCTCGATGGGGGAGGAGCCTTTGCCCACCCCGACGTCCAGCCGGCCGTGGCTGAGCTGGTCGAGCATGCAGATCTCCTGCACCAACCGGAGCGGGTCGTACAGGGGGACGATGAAGGTGGTCGGCGCCAGCCGGATGCGCCCGGTCACCCGGGCGGCCGCGGCGATGAACACCGACGGGGACGGCGCGAGCCCCAGTGGCGTGCCGTGGTGCTCGGCGATGTGGTACGTGGAGAACCCGCTCCGGTCGGCCTCGGTGAGCACCCGCAGCCGGGCGTCGTAGACCTCGGCGGCCGTCATCCCGGGGTGCGCGTCGATCCAGTCGAACAGACCGAACTCGAGGTCGTGCGGGACGGCGTGCTCGGCCGGCTGTGCGGGCATCCGCTCTCCTGGGGTCCGATGGCGAGGGGCACGTCGAGCGGCGGGTCGGACGCCGCGGCCCGAGTCTAGGGAGCGCCGGCGGCCGACCCCGCCGGAACGGCCCACGACGAGAGCAGGTCGGCACTGGTCACGACCGGCCCGATGGTGGCGGCGAACTCGGCGCAGGCGGTGGCCTGGGGCACCACCCCCACGGTCGCCGTCGCGTCGCCCACGAGCACCGCCCGGTGCCCCCGGGAAACCGCGTCGACGCCGGTCGCCCGGACGCACACGTCCGAGGTGAGCCCGGCCAGCACCAGCGTCGGGCGGGCCAGCGCGCTCAGGACCAGGTCCAGCGGGGTGAAGGCGAACGCGGAGTACCGGTGCTTGACGAAGGTGAAGTCCCCGTCGGCGACCAGGTCCCCGTACGGCTCGGCGCCCCAGGTCCCCGCGGCGACGATGGGGTCGGTCTCGGGCTCGATGGTCGTGCCGCCCTGCCCCCGGCGGCGCCACCCCGGGGTGTCGGTCCACCGCGAGTGCTGGGTGTGCACGTGCAGGACGGGGACGCCGGCGGCGCGGGCCGCCGGCAGCAGCGCGCCGATCCGCTCCACGGCGGCGAGCGCCGACGCGCAGTCGACCCCGCGCCGCCCGAGCGTCCCCTCCGGGTGGCAGTAGTCGTTCTGGACGTCGACGACGAGGACGACGGCCTCGTCCGGGGGGATCGGTGCTGGGTGCATGTCGGTTCTCCGCTGCGGCAGGAGGACGGTCGTCGGGCAGCGTAGGGCCTGGCGGCCGGGGTCGCCGCCCGACCCCCCAGCCGCCCGCGGGTCCTCCGATGGGCAGGAATCCTGTGGACCTGCGAGAGTGGCCTGCATCACACGACCGGTGCCGGGCGTCGCCCGGCAGGAGTGGGGGTGCACGTGCACGGGTGGGGGACCCGACTGGCGGTGGTCGCAGGGACCGTCGCGCTCGTCGGTGGCGGGGCGTCGGTCACGGCGGCCGACGCCGCGCCGGCGCAGCAGCCGGACGCGCCGCCCGGGGAGTACCGCGGCGACCTGGACAGTGGAGCCCACTGGCTGGCCCACGTGCCGGCGCAGTGGAACGGGACCGTCGTCCTGTTCGCCCACGGCTTCGGGCCCCTGGTGGCCGAGGACGCCCCGGACGACGCGACCCGCGACGAGCTGCTGGCGCAGGGGTACGCCCTGGTGGGCTCGTCGTACTCGGGGCCGTCGATGTGGGCGCTGGAGTCCGCCGTCGACGACCAGTTCGCCGCCCTGGACGCCTTCGAGGACCTGCTCGGGGTCGAGCCGGAGCGCACGATCGCCTTCGGCCGGTCGATGGGCGGCCTGGTGAGCGCCCGGCAGGCCGAGGACCCGCGAGGGCAGATCGACGGCGTCCTGACCACGTGCGGGCTGGTCGCCGGTGCGCTCAACCTCAACGACTACCAGCTCGACGGGGTCTACACCCTGTCCCGCCTGCTGGCTCCCGAGGCGGACATCCCGCTGGTCCGGTACGAGAGCCCGGAGCAGGCGGCCCGGGCGGCGGCGGACCTCATCGCGGCGGTCACCGCGGCGCAGCAGACGCCGGAGGGCCGTGCGCGGATCGCGCTGGCGTCGGCGTACCTGAACATGGCGACCTGGTCCACCGCGCAGACCCCGCCGGCCCCGCGCGACCACGCGGCCCAGCAGGAGCAGCAGTTCGACGCCCTGGTCGCCGGCGGCGGTCTCGAGCGGTACGTGACCGGCCGGCAGCAGATCGAGCTGGTGGCCGGCGGCAACAGCGCCGCCAACGTCGGCGTCGACTACCGCGTGCTGCTCGACAGCAGCCCGCACGCCCGCCAGGTCCGGGCGCTCTACCGGGAGGCCGGGCTCGACCTGGACGCCGACCTGGCGACGCTGACCAGCGACGCGGACGTCGAGGCCGACCCCGAGGCGGTGGCCGACCTGGCCGGTTCCTCGATGGTCACCGGCGAGCTGGGGGTCCCGGAGCTGGCCATCCACACCGTCGCCGACGAGCTCGTGCCGGTGGAGCACGAGGACTGGTACGCCGACCAGGTGCGCCGGGCCGGCGACGACCGGTTGCTGCGCCAGGCCTACGTCGACGGCCCCGGGCACTGCGAGTTCCAGCCGGCCGAGCAGGTGGCCGCGCTGCACGCCCTCGAGCAGCGGCTCGACACCGGCCGCTGGGGCGACGTGGCGACGCCGGCCCGGCTGAACGCCGCGGCCGACGCGCTCGACCTCGGCACGGCCGCGCGGTTCACGCGGTTCGAGCCCTCCCGGCTCGTCGGCGGGCTCGGCGAGCCCGGGCGCCGGGACCGGTAGGCCCCGTCCGGGAGGTGCCGGCCGGTGACCCGGGCCGGCAGCTCCTCAGCGGGACGGCTGGGTGTCCAGGGCGGCCCGGCAGAGCGCGACGTAGCGGCGCAGGTCCTCGGCCTGGGCCGGGGTCAGTGGCGCGACCATCCGCGACTCGACGCGGGTCACGTCGTCCCGGAACCGGTCGAGCAGTTCCTGCCCCCGCTCGGTGAGCCGGAGGACCCGGCGCCGCCGGTCGACCGGGTCGGGGATCCGCGACAGCAGGCCGCGGTCCTCCAGGACGGCGACCATGTCCGCGGCGCTCTGGTCGGTGACGAACGAGTTCCGCGCCAGCTCCGCGGTGCTCAGGTCCGCGTGCCGCTCCAGCACGGTCAGCGCGGTGTACTGCAGCGGGGTGATGGCCGCCGGGCGGAGGACCTCGTCCAGCCGGGCGCGCACCGCCTGCTCCAGCTGCTTGACCAGGTACAGCGTGGACGGTCGCGACCCGGGGGCCCCGACCGGGCGGGCAGGCGTGGACACCCCGTCATCTTGTCCCAGGGCCGTGGGTGGGACCCCGTACGACACCGGGCCCGCGGCCCCCTGATGAGGGGGGCCGCGGGCCCGGTCGTCGGCAGCGGGGGCTGTCAGGAGGGCTTCACCGCGAGCACCGGCCGGTCGGCGTCGAGCAGGATCCGCTGCTCGGTGCTGCCCATGAGCAGCTTCCCGACGGGGGAGCGGCGGCGCAGGCCGATCACGATGACCGACGCGTCCGCCTCGTCGGCGACCCGGACCACCTCGTCGGACAGGTCGCCCGCGTGCGCGGCCTGGCGGAGGTCGAGCGCGACCCCGGCCGCCCGCGCCCGGTCGGTCAGGTCGGCCACCAGCTCGGGCGGGGCGACGTCGGCGCTCACCGGGGCGCCGCTGCGGGGGGAGTTGAGGACGATCAGGTCCTCGCCGCGGCGCCGGGCCTCGGCCAGGCCGGCGGCGAAGGCGGCCTGGCCTTCGGCGGTCGGCAGGAATCCGACGAGGACGGTCACACGAGCTCCTTGGTGTCGGTGGTGTCGGCGGCGCGCCGGCGGTGGCGGAGGGCCTGGACGGCGGGGAGGAGGGCCACCAGCAGGAAGAGGACGAACAGCGTCCCCGAGATCGGCCGGGTGAAGAAGCCGGTCGGGTCGCCTTCGAAGATCAGCAGCGACCGCCGCAGCGACTCCTCCAGCAGCGAGCCGAGGACGAAGGCGAGCACCAGCGGGCCGGGGTCGAAGCCGAGCTTCTTCATCAGGTAGCCGATCGCGCCGAAGGCGATGACCAGCACGATGTCGAAGACGTTGTTGCGGACCGTGTAGACGCCGACCAGCGTGATGAGCACGGTGATCGGGGCCAGGACCGTGGCCCGCACCCGCAGGATCCGCACGAAGACGCCGACCAGCGGGATGCTCATGATCAGCAACAGGATGTTGCCGATGTACATGGAGTTGACCACGCCCCAGAAGAGGTCGGGGTCCTCGCTCACCAGCTGCGGGCCGGGCGTCACGCCCTGGATCAGCAGGGCGCCGAAGATGACCGCCATGGTCGCGTTGGCGGGGATGCCCAGCGTCAGCAGCGGGATGAACGAGGACGTCGCGGCCGCGTTGTTCGCCGTCTCCGGGGCCGCGACCCCCTCGACCGCGCCCTGCCCGAACCGCTCCGGCGTCTTCGAGCGCCGCTTCTCCAGCGCGTAGGCGGCCAGCGAGGACAGCGTCGCGCCACCGCCGGGCAGGATGCCGAGCAGGAAGCCGAGCACCGAGCCGCGGCCGATCGCACCGGAGGACTGGCGCAGGTCCTTCCGCGAGGGCCAGACGTTGGCGACCCTCGCCGGCGCCTGGACGGCGCGGTGCCGCTCCTCGAGGTTGTAGAGGATCTCGCCGAGCCCGAACAGGCCCATGGCGATCGGCACGAAGTCCAGGCCGTCGGCCAGGTCGAGGCTGCCGAAGGTGAACCGCTCGGCGCCGGTGAAGCCGTCGCGGCCGACGGTGGCCAGGAGCAGCCCGACCGCGGCGGCGATGACCGCCTTGAGCCGGTCGCCGCCGCTGACCGTCGAGACCAGCAGGATGCCCAGCAGCGCCAGGGCCGTGTACTCCGGCGGGCCGAAGTCGAGGGCGAACCCGGCGACCACCGGCGCGACGATCGACAGCGCGACGATGGACACCGTCCCGCCGACGAACGAGCCGATCGCGGCGATGCCGAGCGCGGTGCCGGCTTTGCCCTGCCGGGCGAGCGCGTGGCCGTCGAAGACGGTCACCACCGACGAGGCCTCGCCGGGCAGCCGGAGCAGCACCGAGGTGATCGTCCCGCCGTACTGGGCGCCGTAGAAGATGCCGGCCAGCATGATGATCGCGGTGACCGGCTCGATGCCGAAGGTCAGCGGCAGCAGGATGGCGATGGTCGCCGCCGGGCCGAGGCCGGGCAGCACGCCGATGAGCATGCCGATGACGACGCCGAGCAGGCAGTACAGCAGGTTGGTGGGCTCGAGGACGACGGAGAAGCCGTCGAGCACGGGGGAGAGGTCCACGGCTGCCTCCTAGAACAGGTGCGGGATCGGGACCGAGAGGGCGGCGACGAAGAGCAGGTAGAACCCGACGACGACGGCCAGACTCGTGATGACGGACAGGCGCCAGCTCTCGTGTCCGAGGAAGCGCAGCCACACGAACACCAGCAGTGCGGCCGGGATCTCGAAGCCGATGACGCCGATGAGCGCGACGAAGACCAGCATCGAGGCGAGCCCGGCGAGGACGAGCCAGCTGGCGCGGGTGAAGCGCTCGGCGTCGTGCGTGCGGCGGGCGAGGGGCACCAGCGCCAGGCCGAGGACGACGAGCACTCCGCCGATCAGCAGGGGCCACATCCCCGCCGCCGGGGTCGCCGCGCTGCCGACGTCCAGGCCCAGCGCGCCGGCGACGGTCGCGGCCCCGAGGGCCACCACCGCCGCCGCGACGACGAGGTTGGTGACCGGGCCGGCCGGCGGCGGCCGGTCCTCGTCCTCGATCTCGTGCAGCGCGTCCTCGAGCTCGTGCACGGTCTCGGCCACCCCGTGGTGCTCGTGCCCGTGGTGCCCGTGTCCATGGCGCTCGGGTCCGTGCTGCCCGGGGGAGGGCGGGCCCCCGGCGGCGGCAGCGCCGCCGGGGACCACCGGGCCGCTGCCCTGGGCCGAGGTCACTGCCCGCCGCCGAGGTCGATGGCGTACTCCTCGACCAGGGACCGGTAGTTCTCCAGGTTCTCGGTCCACTGCTGCTGCAGCTCCTCGCCGCCGACCTCGTTGGGGGTGAGCAGCCGCTCCTCGTTGAAGGTCTGGTACTCCTCGCTGGCGAAGGCGGCCTGGAAGGCCTCCTCCAGCTGTGTGACGACCTCCTCCGGGGTGCCCTGGGGCGCGGCGATGGCCCGCGACTGCTGCACCGGCACGTCGTAGCCGGCCTCGACCGCGGTCGGGGTGTCCGGCAGGTACTGCGGGCGCTCCTCGGCGAAGGTCACGATCGGCACCAGCTCGCCGGCCTCGATCTGCGCGGCGGCCTCGCCCAGCTGCACCGAGCCGACGTCGACCTGGCCGCCGAGCACCGCGGTCAGGGTGGGCGAGCCGCCGTCGAACGGGACGGCGGTGGCCTCGATGCCGGTCTGGGCGAACAGCAGCTCCTGCGACAGCTGGCTGCCGGTGCCCACGCCGGTCGTCCCGAAGGTGATCGGCCGGCCGGCGTTGACGATGTCGTCGACGGTCGTGAAGCCGGTCTGCGGGCTGGTGACGAGCACGTAGTCGTCCTGGGAGATGCCCGTGACGACGGTGTAGTCGTTGATGTCGACCGCCTCGTCCTCGCTCACCGCCAGCGGGGTGATGTAGGCGAGGCTGCCGACGAAGGTCATCAGCGTCTGGCCGTCGGCCTCGGCGCCGGCCAGCTCCTGCGCGGCCACCGCGCCGTTGGCGCCGGGCCGGTTCTCGACGGTGATCGGGACGCCGAGCTCCTCCGACGCCTGGTCGGCCAGGGCCCGGGCGATGAGGTCGGTGCTGCCGCCGGCGTCCTGGCCGACCAGCAGGGTGATGGGGCCGTCGGGGAAGGACGCGGCGACGTCCGCGCTGTCCCCGCCGCCCAGGTTGCCGCCGCAGGCGGCCAGCGAGAGGGCGGTCGCGAGACCGAGCCCGGCGGTCAGGCCGCGGCGGATCCGGGAGGTGCTGGTCATGTCGCGCTCCTGTGCGAAGGGGGTTGTCTCGGGGGACCGCGGCTGTGAGCACGGTCACCCGGAAGCGGTCGCGGCGGAGCGTAGGCAGGCCGCTCAATGCCTGTCCAAGTTCACTCGTGCATCGATTGATACCGTCAGGGCATGGCCTACACGCTGGAGCAGCTGAGGGGCTTCGTCGCCGTCGCCGACGAGCTGCACTTCGGCCGGGCGGCCGAGCGGCTGAAGATGACCCAACCCCCGCTGAGCCGACAGATCCAGAAGCTCGAGCGCAGCGTCGGGGCGCAACTGCTGGAGCGGGACAACCGCCGGGTCGCCCTCACCGCCGCCGGTGAGGTGTTCCTGGTGGAGGCCCGCCGGCTGCTGGCCCTCGCCGACGCCGCGCCGGAGGTGGCCCGGCGGGTATCCTCCGGCTCCAGCGGCCTGGTGCGGATCGGCTTCACCGCCGCCTCCACCTACGGCACGCTCGGCCGGCTGCTCAACGAGGTCGCCCGCGAGCTGCCCGACGTCGACGTCGACCTCGCCGAGATGGTCACCCGCGAGCAGGTCGGCGCGCTGCTCAACGAGGAGGTCGACCTGGGCCTGGCCCGGCCGCCCTTCGACGCCGAGACCTTCGGCTCCCGGCTGCTGCACCGCGAGGCGATGCTGGTCGCCGTCCCCGCCGGGCACCGGCTGGCCGGGCTGGGCCGGCCCGTGGTCGCCGACGACCTCGCCGGCGAGCCGGTGGTCATGCACTCGCCGACCAAGGCGCGCTACTTCTACGACCTCGTCGTGGGCCTAGTGCCGGTCGCGCACGAGAACGTCGTCCACACCGTCAGCCAGGTGCTGACCATGCTGTGGCTGGTGGCCGCCAGTCGCGGGGTCGCCTTCGTCCCGGAGTCGGCCACCCGGCTGCACATCGACGGCGTCGAGTTCGTGCCGCTGGCGACGCCGGTCGCCGAGCCGGTGGAGCTGCACCTGCTCTGGATGCGGCAGTCGCGCAACCCCGCCCTCTGGCGGGTGCTCGACGTGCTGGGGCGGGCCTTCCCGACGTCCTGACGATGCTCTGGCGGCATCGGGCGATGCGAAACCAATCTTGGACACGCATCGTCGGCCGTTCTTACGGTGGCGCCGACCACTCCGGACCCGCCCTCTGGCGGACGATCCGGACCCGTCGGACCCGAGGACGACCCCGTGACCCTGCTGCCGCCCGCCGAGCTCGCCACCCGGTTGAAGTCCGGCCTGCTCTCCTTCCCGGTGACCCACTTCGACGCCGACCTGCAGTTCGACGAGGCGCGCTACCGCGAGCACCTGGCGTGGCAGTCGGGCTTCGACGTCGCCGGCCTGTTCGCCGCCGGCGGCACGGGCGAGGGCTTCTCGCTCACCCACGAGGAGATCGACCGCGTCGTGCGCGTCGCCGTGGACGAGGTGGCCGGCCGCGTGCCGGTGCTCGCCCCCGCGACCGGCGGCACCGCCCAGTCGGTCGCCCAGGCCCGCGCCGCGCAGGACGCCGGCGCCGACGGCATCCTGCTGTTCCCGCCCTACCTGACCGAGGCCAGCCAGGCCGGCCTGGTCGAGCACATCAGCGCGGTGTGCCGGGCCACCGACCTCGGGGTCATCGTCTACAGCCGGGCCAACGCCGTCCTCCGGGACGTCACCGTCGCCGAGGTCGCCGACCGCAACCCGAACCTCATCGGGCTCAAGGACGGCATCGGCGACATCGAGCAGATGACCCGCACCTACGCCCGGGTCGGCGACCGGCTGATCTACGTCGGCGGCCTGCCCACCGCCGAGACCTTCGCCCTCCCGCTGCTGCAGCTGGGCGTGAGCACCTACTCCTCGGCGCTCTACAACTTCCTGCCGGAGTTCGCGCTGCGCTTCTACGCGGCCGTGCGCGCCCAGGACCGCGCGGCGGTCTACGGGATGCTCAACGACTTCGTCATCCCCTACGCCGACATCCGCGACCGGCGGAAGGGGTACGCCGTCTCCATCGTCAAGGCCGGCCTGACCGCGGTCGGGCGCGACGGGGGACGCGTGCGCCCGCCGCTGACCGACCTGACCGAGGCCGAGCTCGACGAGCTGACCGCGCTGGTCGGCAAGGTCTCCTGACCACCCCGCACCCCCTGGAGGACGGCATGAGCCGCACGCCCACCGTCGCCCGCGTCGAGGTGGTCCCCGTCGCCGGGCACGACAGCATGCTGCTGAACCTCAGCGGCGCGCACGGCCCCTTCTTCACCCGCAACATCGCCGTCCTCACCGACAGCGAGGGCCGGACCGGCGTGGGGGAGGTGCCCGGCGGGGAGGCGATCCGCCGCACCATCTCCGACGCCGCCGAGCTGCTCGTCGGCCGGCCCGTGGCCCAGTACGGCCGGCTGCTGCGGGCGGTGTCGGCCAGCTTCGCCGACCGGGACGCCGGGGGCCGCGGGCTGCAGACCTTCGACCTGCGGACGACGATCCACGCGGTCACCGCGCTGGAGTCGGCGCTGCTGGACCTGCTCGGCCAGCACCTCGGCGTCCCGGTGGCCGAGCTGCTCGGCGACGGCCAGCAGCGCGACAGCGTCCCGATGCTCGGCTACCTGTTCTACGTCGGCGACCGGCGGGCCACCGACCTGCCCTACCTCGCCGAGAGCGACCCGGCCGACGACTGGGAGCGGCTGCGCCGCGAGCCCGCGCTCACCCCGGAGGCGGTCGTCGCCCTGGCCGAGGCGGCGCAGGCCCGGTACGGGTTCAGCGACTTCAAGCTCAAGGGCGGCGTGCTGGCCGGCGAGCAGGAGGTCGCCGCCGTCCGGGCGCTGGCGCAGCGCTTCCCCGACGCGCGGGTCACCCTCGACCCCAACGGCGGCTGGCTGCTCGCCGACGCCGTCGAGCTCTGCCGCGACCTGCACGGCGTGCTCGCCTACGCCGAGGACCCGGTCGGCGCGGAGGGCGGCTTCTCCGGCCGGGAGGTCATGGCCGAGTTCCGCCGGGCCACCGGCCTGCCGACGGCGACGAACATGGTCGCCACCGACTGGCGGCAGATGGCGCACGCCGTCCGGTCCAACGCGGTCGACATCCCGCTCGCCGACCCGCACTTCTGGACGATGCGCGGCTCGGTCCGGGTCGCCCAGCTCTGCTCCGACTTCGGCCTGACCTGGGGCTCGCACTCGAACAACCACTTCGACGTCTCCCTGGCGATGTTCACCCAGGTCGGGGCGGCCGCCCCGGGGGAGATCACCGCCCTGGACACGCACTGGATCTGGCAGGACGGGCAGGCGCTCACCCGCGAGCCGCTGCAGATCCGCGACGGCGCCATCGAGGTGCCCACGGCAGCGGGTCTGGGGGTCGAGCTCGACCCCGACGCCCTCAAGGCCGCCCACGAGCTCTACCTCGAGCACGGCCTCGGTGCCCGGGACGACGCCGTCGCCATGCAGTACCTCGTGCCCGGCTGGCAGTTCGACCCGAAGCGTCCCTGCCTGGTCCGCTGACCCCCCTGGAGACCGCGATGACGACGACCGTGCCCGCCCCGTTCCTCTCCACCGCGCCGGCGGTCCTCGACCGGATCGAGTCGGTGACCCTCTCCTCGGTCACCCTGCCGCTGCCGAACCCGATCAGCGACGCCAAGGTGTTCACCGGCCGGCAGCGGCCGATGACCGAGGTCGCCTTCCTGTTCGCCGAGATCCGCACCGAGGGCGGGCACGAGGGGGTCGGCTTCAGCTACTCCAAGCGGGCCGGCGGCCCGGCGCAGTTCGCGCACGCCCGCGAGATCGCCCCCGACCTGATCGGCGAGGACCCCAGCGACATCGCCCGGCTGTGGACCAAGCTGGTGTGGGCCGGCGCGTCGGTGGGCCGCAGCGGCGCCTCGACGCAGGCCATCGCCGCCATCGACGTCGCCCTCTGGGACCTCAAGGCCAAGCGCGCCGGCCTGCCGCTGGCCAAGCTGCTCGGCGCCCACCGCGACTCGGTGCGCTGCTACAACACCTCGGGCGGCTTCCTGCACGAGTCCATCGAGCAGGTCGAGGACAACGCCACCCGCACCCTGGAGTCCGGCGTCGGCGGCATCAAGATCAAGGTCGGGCTGCCCGACTCGGCCGAGGACCTGCGCCGGGTGCGCGCCGTCCGCGAGCACGTCGGCGACGGCGTCCCGTTCATGGTCGACGCCAACCAGCAGTGGGACCGGCCCACCGCCATGCGGGTCAGCCGCCGGCTGGAGGAGTTCGACCTGGTCTGGATCGAGGAGCCGCTGGACGCCTACGACGCCGAGGGCCACGCGCAGCTCGCCCGCACGCTGGACACCGCGATCGCCACCGGCGAGATGCTGACCAGCGTCGCCGAGCACGCCGAGCTCATCCGGCACGGCTCGGTGGACATCCTCCAGCCCGACGCCCCGCGGATCGGCGGCATCACCCAGTTCCTCAAGCTCGCCACCCTGGCCGACGTCGCGAACCTGCAGCTGGCGCCGCACTTCGCCATGGAGATCCACGTCCACCTGGCCGCCGCCTACCCGCGCGAGCCGTGGGTCGAGCACTTCGACTGGCTGTACCCGTTGTTCAACGAGCGCCTGGAGACCCGGGACGGCCGGATGTACATCTCCGACCGGCCCGGCCTCGGCGTCACCCTCAGCGACCAGGCCCGCGCCTGGACCGTGGACCGCGTGCACGTCGCCACGGCCCGCTGACCCCGCAACTCCTGGAGGACGAACCCATGACCGACGTCGTCAGCGTCGACCCGCGCACCGGTGAGGCCGTCGAGGCCGTCGCACCGGAGACCCCGACCGCGGAGGTCGACCGCCTCTGCACCGCCGCGCTGGCCGCCGCGCCCGCCCTGGAGGAGCTGGGCCGGGCCGGCCGCGCGGCGCTGCTGCGGGCGCTGGCCGACGCGCTGGAGGCCCGGCGGGACGACGTCGTGGCCGTGGCCGACCGGGAGACCGCGCTGGGCACGACCCGGCTGAACGGCGAGCTGACCCGCACCTGCTACCAGCTGCGGCTGTTCGCCGAGGTGCTCGACGAGGGCAGCTACCTGGAGGCGGCGATCGACCCGGCCGGGGACACGCCGATGGGCCCGCGGCCGGACCTGCGCCGCATGCTGGTGCCGATCGGCCCGGTCGCGGTGTTCGGGGCGAGCAACTTCCCGCTGGCCTTCTCGGTGCCCGGCGGGGACACCGCCTCGGCGCTGGCCGCCGGCTGCCCGGTGGTGGTCAAGGCGCACAGCTCGCACCCGGCGACCTCGCGACTGGTCTTCGACGTCCTGGTGCAGGCCGCCGGCGAGGCCGGCGCGCCCGAGGGCACCCTCGGGATCGTCTTCGGCCAGCAGGCCGGCGCCGACCTGGTCGCCCACCCGGCGATCCGCGCGGTGGGCTTCACCGGGTCGCTGACCGGCGGGCAGGCGCTGCAGCGGATCATCGACTCCCGCCCCGACCCGATCCCGTTCTACGGGGAGCTGTCCAGCCTCAACCCCGTGGTCGTCACCCCGGCCGCGGCCGCCGAGCGCGGCGACCGCATCGGCGGTGAGCTGGTCGGGTCGTTCACCCTCGGCGGCGGCCAGTTCTGCACCAAGCCGGGTCTGGCGTTCGTGCCGGCCGGCCCGGACGGCGACGCGCTGGTCGACGCCATGGCCGAGGCGGTGCGCGGCGCGGCCGCCCCGGTGCTGCTCAACGCCGGCATCGCCGCCTCCTACGGCCGCATCTCCGACGGCCTGGCCGCCGCACCCGGCGTCGAGGAGCTCGCCCGCGGCGAGGACCCCGCTGGCCCCGGGTTCGCCGCCGTGCCCCGGCTGCTGACCACCTCGGCCGCCGACCTGCCGGCCGCGGTCACCGAGGAGTGCTTCGGCCCGGTGTCGGTGGTCGCCCGCTACGACGGCGAGAAGGAGCTGTTCGCGGCGCTGGAGACCATGCCGTCGTCCCTCACCGCCACGGTGCTGCGCGGGCAGGGGGAGACCGAGCTGCCGCTGGCCGTCTCCCAGCAGCTGCGCACCCGCGCCGGCCGGCTGGTCTACGACGCCTACCCGACCGGGGTCGCGGTCTCCTGGGCCCAGCACCACGGGGGGCCGTGGCCCTCGACCAACTCCCAGCACACCTCGGTGGGCACCACCGCCATCCGACGGTTCCTGCGCCCGGTCACCTGGCAGGGCGCGCCGCAGGAGCTGCTGCCCGAGGAGCTCACCGACGGCTACCGCGGCATCCCGCGGCGGGTCGACGGGGTCCTGGAGCTGCCGCGGTGAGGCAGCCGCGGGTCGCGCTGGTCAGCTCCGAGCGCGGCCTGCGGGTCGACCCCGACCTGCCGATCGCGACCCCGGCCCTGCGGGCGGCCGGGGTCGCGGTCGACCTCGTCCGCTGGGACGACCCGGCGGTGGACTGGTCCGCGCACGACCTGGCCGTCGTCCGCTCGTGCTGGGACTACTCCTGGCGGCGGGCGGAGTTCCTGGCCTGGGCGGAGTCGGTGCCGCGGCTGCGCAACGACCCCGCGGTGCTGCGGTGGAACACCGACAAGACGTACCTGCGCGACCTGGACCGCGCGGGCCTGCCGGTCGTGCCCACGGTCTGGGACCCCGTCGACGCCGGGCACCTGCCCGACGCCGCGGAGTGGGTGGTGAAACCGTCGGTGTCCGCCGGGTCCCGGGACACCGCCCGGTGGGCCGACCCGGGCTCGGCGCTGGCGCACGCCGCGCAGCTCCGGGCGGCCGGGCGGACGGCGATGCTGCAGCCCTACCTGTCCAGCGTGGACGAGGCGGGGGAGACGGCGGTGCTGTTCCTCGGCGGCCGGTTCTCCCACGCCGTCCGCAAGGGGCCGCTGCTGGCGCCCGGCGAGGGCGTCCGGCAGGACCGGGACAGCCGCGGGGACCTGCAACCGGTGGAGTGCACCGCCGCGCAGCGCGAGGTGGCGCAGGCGGTGTTCGACGCCGTGCCCGGCCTCGTCCCCGGCGCGGCCGCTCCGCTGTACGCGCGGATCGACCTCGTGGCCGACCCCTCCGGCCGGCCCGTGCTGCTCGAGCTGGAGCTGGCCGAGCCGAGCCTCTTCCTGCCCCAGGCCCCCGCCGCCGTCGACCGGTTCGTCGAGGCGGTGCGGGCCGCGCTGCCGTGACCCGGTGAACGGCGTCCTCGGCGGCTTCGCCGCGCTGGGCGCGGTCATCGCCGTGGGGTGGCTGGTCGGCCGGGCCGGCACGCTCGGGGCCGGCGCCTCGGAGGTGCTGTCCCGGCTGGCCTTCTTCGTGGCGACGCCGGCCCTGCTGTTCCTCACCCTCGTCGAGGCCGACCCCGCGGTGCTGGTCTCGCCCGCCCTGGTCGCCACGGCGGGCAGCGCGGTGGCGTGCGCGCTGCTGTTCGTCGTCCTCGCCCGGTGGCGCCGGCGCGTGCCCGCGGCCGACCTGGCGACCGGCGCGCTCGCCTCCTCCTACGTCAACGCGGGCAACCTCGGCGTCCCCGTCGCCGTGTACGTCCTGGGCGACGCGTCGCACGTCGCGCCGGTGCTGCTGTTCCAGGTCCTGGTCATGGCGCCGATCGGCCTCGCCGTCCTCGCCGGGCGGGACCGCGGGGGGACGTCACGGTGGCGGGTGCTGACCGCGCCGGTCCGGACGCCGGTGGTGGTCGGCTGCGGGCTCGGCCTGCTGGTCGCGGCCACCGGTCTCCAGCTGCCCGCGGTGGTGCTGCGCCCGGTCGAGCTGGTCGCGGCGCTCGCCGTCCCGGCCGCCCTGCTGGCCTACGGCATGAGCCTGCACGGTGCGCCGCGGCCGGGGTCGGGCAGCGAGGCCGGCCGGGTCTGGCTCGCCGTGGCGCTCAAGACGCTGGGGCAGCCGCTGCTGGCCTACGCCCTCGGGCGGTGGGTGGCCGATCTCGACGGGGCGGAGCTGCTCGCGGTCACGGTCACCTCCGCGCTGCCCACGGCGCAGAACGTGTTCGTCTACGCGGCCGCCTCGGGCCGCTCCACGGTGCTGGCCCGGGACGTCGTCCTGCTGACCACGGTGCTGTCCGTGCCGGTCCTGGTCGGGGTGGCGCTGCTGCTCGGGTGACGGAGGACCCCCAGAACGGACGAGGAGCCGGCCACCCCCGTGGTGGCCGGCTCCTCGTCGGTTTGCGCGCTACGCGCTGCGGGCCTCGACCGGCTCGCGCACGTCGGCCGGCGCCTGCTCCGTGGGCACCTGGTCTGCCGGCACCGGGGCGCGGCGGCCGCGGAAGGCGGTGAGCACCGCGAGCGCGGCCAGCAGGGACGCGGCGGCCAGTGCGTAGAGGCCGAGGGTGACCTCGCCGGTGGCCTCCTTGACCAGGCCGAAGCCGAACGGCGCGACGAAGCCGCCCAGGTTGCCCAGCGAGTTGACCAGCGCCACGGCCGGGGCCAGCACCATCGGGTTGAGCGAGCCCTGCGGGAAGGACCAGAACAGCGGGCTGGCGCTCTTGAAGCCCATCGCCGCGAGGCACAGGAAGACCAGCGCGAGCACCGGGGAGGCGATGGCGGCCAGGTAGGTGCCGACGGCGGCGGTGAGCAGCGCGCCGACCAGCAGCGGCTTGCGGTTGCCGCTGCGGTCCCCGGCCCGGCCGGTCACGTACATGGCGACGACCGCGCAGATCCAGGGCAGGGAGGACAGCAGGCCGACCGTGACGTCGTTCGTGCCGTCGATGCGGCGGACGATCGACGGCAGCCAGAAGGTGTTGGCGTAGATCGACAGCTGGATGGCGAAGTAGACCCCGCAGAACAGCAGCACCTGGCGGTCGACGAGCATCCGCCAGCGGGAGCGGCCGTTGGCGCGGTGGGCGGCGGCCTTCTCGGCGTCCTCGGCCGCGATCCGCCCGCCGAGGGCGTCCTTCTCCGCCGCGGTGAGCCAGCGGGCGTCGGCGATCTTCGAGTCGAGCATGCCGAAGGCGATCAGGCCGACGACGACGGAGAGCAGGCCCTCCAGGAGGAACAGCCACTGCCAGCCGTGGTGGCCCAGCACGCCGTCGAGCGACAGCAGCGGCCCGGACATCGGCCCGGACACCGCCGCGGCGATCGACGAGCCGGCGATGAACAGGGCGGTGGCCCGGCCGCGGTGGCTGTCGGGCAGCCAGCGGGTCAGGTAGAAGATCACCGCCGGGAAGAAGCCCGCCTCGGCCGCGCCCAGCAGGAAGCGCAGGACGTAGAACATCGTCGGGCCGTTGACGAACGCCATCGCCGCGGAGGCCAGGCCCCAGGTGACCATGATCCGGGTCAGCCAGACGCGCGCGCCGAACCGCTCCATGAGCACGTTGCTCGGCAGCTCGAAGATCGCGTACGCGATGAAGAACAGCCCGGCGCCGAAGCCGTAGGCCGCCGCCCCGATGCCGACGTCGGCCTCCAGGTGCGCCTCGGCGTAGCCGATGTTGGACCTGTTCAGCTGGTTGCAGATCAGCATGACGATGAACAGGGGGACCACGCGGCGGAAGAACTTGCCGACCGCACTGCTGAGCGCGGCGTCGCGCTCGGGGGTGGAGACCGTCACCAGGGGCTCTCTCTCCGTCGGACCGGACCCCCTCCCACCGCTGCGCCCGAGGGCGGCGGTGGCGCGGGCCACATCGGGGACCCGCCGACGCTATGCAGCCGCTCCGATGCGCGTCCAAGCCCGTTTGGGCATCGGTCCATGCCGCGGGGGCATCGGCCGGTGGGGGAGGTCGGCATCCTGCGGTCAGGCGGGGACCCTCTGGTGCACCACGGTGCCGGCGAAGTAGGTGCGCAGCACCTGAGTCCGGTGGACCTCCGCGACGTCGATCTCGAACAGGTTCCGGTCGAGGACGATGAGGTCCGCGGAGTAGCCGACGGCCAGCCGGCCGACGACGTCCCCCAGCCCCATGGCCTCCGCGGGGTTGGTCGTGAAGGCCGAGATCGCCTCCTCGAGCGTCAGCGCCTGTCCCGGGTTGAGGGCTCCGGACACCGCCGGGTCCGGGTTCCGGCGGGTCACCAGGGTCTGCAGGCCGGTCCACGGGTCGGGCGTCGGCGCGGCGCACGGCCAGTCCGAGCCGGCGGCGACCAGGGCGCCGGCATCCACGAGGTCGCGGACGGGCCAGCTCGCTGCGACGACCTCGTCCGGCACCTGGGCCGCGATGCTCTCCTGGATGATGCTCGGGTACCAGATGTACGGGGACAGGTCGGCGACGACGTCGAGCGCGGCGAAGCGTGGGACGTCGTCGGGGTGCACGTACTCGGTGTGCGCGATCTGCAGCCGGTCGCCGGGACCGCGCGAGGCGCGCAGCCGCTCGGCCGCATCCAGCACCCGGCGGACGGAGGCGTCCCCGGTGGCGTGCAGCTTGGCGCCCAGTCCCAGGTCGCTGCAGCGCTCCAGCTGGGCGACGAGGTCGTCCAGCGTCCAGAGGCTCTCGACGGTCTGCGGTTCCTCACCGTGGGAGCACCGGTACGGGGAGAGCAGCGCCGTCGTCCGGGTCATCGGGACGCCGTCGAGGACGATCTTGACGAAGTCCGGTCGGACCAGCTCGCCGCGCAGCGGGGCGACAGCGGCGATGAGCTCCTCACCGACCGTGCCCTCCTCGATGAACGGCCGCACCGGCGTGGACAGCACGACCCGGGCGGTGAGCTCGCCCGCCGCCTCGAGGGCGGCGAGCGCCCGCGCCGGCCCGGCCATGGTGGCCGCCTCCTGCGCCGCCGTGATGCCGAAGCCGTTGAGGATGCCGATCGCCGTCCTCACCGCGGTGCGGACCCGCGCCTCCAGGTCTGCCACCGAGGCGGTGAAAGCGCCCTCCGCCAGGCCGGAGGCGAGCTCGTGCAGGACGCCGGTCAGCCGCCCCTGGCTGTCGCGGACGTAGTGACCGCCCTCCGGGTCGGGGGAGTCGGGGGTGACCCCCATCAGCTCCAGGGCGCGGGAGCTGACCCACCGGTTGTGCATGCTGTCGTCGCGGAGCAGCACGGGCCGACCGCCGCCGGCCTCGTCCAGCCGGGCGAGGGTGTCGGCGTCGGTGATGCCGTCCATGGTCGTGCTGCCGATGATCCCGCCGATGACCCAGGCGTCCGGCTCGAGTTCCCGGGCCCAGTCGCGCACCTTCTCGAGGATCTCCTCGACGCCGTCCGTGGGGAGCAGGGGGAGCTCGAAGGCGGCCTGGCTGCCACCGAGGTTCAGGTGCACGTGCCCGTCGACGAGTCCCGGCATCACCATCTCGCCGGCCAGCTCGTGCACCGCGGTGTCCGGGCCCACGGTGGCCGCGACCTCGTCCGCCGTCCCGACGGCCACGATGCGGCCGCCGCGGACGGCCACCGCCTCCGCCCACGGCCGGGCCGGGTCCTGGGTCCACACCCGGCCGCCGGTCACGACGAGCTCCGCCGGCGTCGTCCCCTGCGTCATCGAGGCCTCCTCGCTGTCGGCGACCGGGGCGGACCTCTGCAGGGCCGCCGGGTGGAGGCATTCCAGCAGGCCTCGCGCGCGATCGCGAGCGTGTCAGCGACGACCCGGCTCCCGCGGTCAGCCCTGCGCCGCCCGCGCGTCGGCCACGACGCTGAACCAGGCGGTGGTGCTCGGCTCGGCCTCCAGCTGGGTCAGCCGGGTGCGCTGGTCGAGGAAGGCGGGGTCCTCGTGCCAGGCCGCCCAGTCCTCCCGGCTGCGCCACGTGCCGACGATGACACGGGTGTGCTCCTCGTCCTCGGGGGTCAGCAGCTGGCCGGAGATCCAGCCCGGCCGGCCGTGCGCGGACTCGAACCGGTCGCGGACCACCGAGTCCCAGTCCTGCTCGGCTCCCGGGCGCAGCCTGGTCGTCGTCACCACGGTCATCATCAGCGCGTCTCCCCTCGGAGGATCCCGGTCGTGGCGTCGAGTGTCGGCCGTCGGGGTGGCTCCCGGCACGTCGGCTACCGGCGGCGGCGCGCCTTGACCCCGTACATCCGGCGGTCGGCGGCCGCGACGAGGTCGTCGGGCAGGGTGCCGGGCGGGCCGACCTCGTAGCCGGTGCTGACCGAGACCGGGAGGATCGCGTCCCCGACGACCACGGGCGCGCACATCCGCGCGGCCACGGCCGCGGACAGCTCCGCCAGCGCCACCTCGTCGGTGCCGGGGCGCACGAGCACGAGCTCGTCGCCGCCGAAACGGGCGACGACGTCGCCCGGGGCGGCCACCTCGAGCAGCCGCGCGGCGACCTCCCGGAGGAGCACGTCGCCCACCGCGTGGCCGTGCACGTCGTTGACGGTCTTGAAGTCGTCGAGGTCGCAGAACAGCAGGCCGCAACCTGCGCCGCTGCGGGCATCCAGGTGCTCGTGCAGGACCTCGAAGAGGACGCCGCGGGTGCGGGCGCCGGTCAGCGCGTCGGTGGTGGCCCGGACGCGGAGCTCGTCCTCCCGGTCGCGCTCGACGGTCACGTCGATGCCGACGGTGGCGACGGCGAAAGGTTCACCCCTCCCGTCCCGGAGGACGGTGTTCTGCATGGCGATGCGCCGACGGGTGCCGTCGCCGGTGAGCCAGTCGCCCTCCTGCGGGTACGCCAGGCCCTGCTCGATGGCCGTCGTCACCGCGTGCACGGCCAGCACCACGTGCTCCGGCACCACGTACACGTCGCAGAAGTGGCGGCCCAGGAGCTCGGCCTCGGTGCGGCCGGTGAAGCGCTGGAGCGCCGGGTTGGCGTGCAGCAGGCGGCCGTCCCGCCCGATGACCGCGATCAGGGCGTCGGTGGTGTCGACGACGGCCCGGTGCAGGTCCACGGGCGTGGGCGCGCACGACCGCGTCGCCGTGACCGCGTGACCGTCCATGCCCGCATCCCCGTTCATCCCTGCGGTGTTCCGATACCACCAGGTCTCGACAGGTGGTCGGACCAGCTTGCGGGATCCCGATCCGCAGGTCACCCCGTCGTGTGACCTCGGTCTGTGCGTGGTAGGCACCAGGCACGGCCGAGAACGGGAGGCGACGTGCAGGCGGTGGTCATCGAGCGTACCGGCGGACCCGAGGTGCTGACGGTGCGCGACGGACCCGACCCCGAGCCCGGCGACGGGCAGGTGCTGGTCGACGTCGAGGCCGTGGGCGTCAACTTCCGCGACGTGTACGAGCGCGAGGGCCGGCCACCCTACGGCTCCGAACTCCCCGCGGTCGTCGGTGCGGAGGGTGCGGGCACCGTCGTCGGCACCGGCGAGCGGGTCGCCTGGCTCGACGTCCCGGCCAGCTACGCCGCCCGGGTCGTCGCGCCCCGGGACAAGCTGGTCCCGGTGCCCGACGGGGTGGCCGCGGACGTCGCCGCCGCCGTCATGCTGCAGGGCTGCACCGCCCAGTACCTGACCGCCGACTCCTACCCCGTCGCCGAGGGCGACTGGGCCGTCGTGCACAGCGCGGCCGGGGGCGTGGGCCTGCTGCTCACCCAGCTGGTGCGGGCGCGCGGCGGCCACGTGCTGGCCACGACGTCGACCGAGGAGAAGGCCGAGCTGGCCCGCGCGGCGGGTGCCGACGACGTCGTCGTCGGCTACGACGGCTTCCCCGAGCGGGTCCGCGAGCTCACCGGCGGCGAGGGCGCGGCGGTCGTCTACGACGGCGTCGGCCGGACGACGTTCGCCGCGGGGCTGACCGCGCTGCGGCCCACCGGGCGGATGATCCTGTACGGCGCCGCCAGCGGGCAGCCCGAGCCGCTGGTGCTGCAGCAGCTGGCCGGGCACGGCTCGCTGTACGTGCAGCGGCCGACGCTGGCCACCTACACGCGCACCCCGCAGATGCTGCGCGAGCGGGCCGGCGCGGTCCTCGACATGGTCGCCGCCGGCCGGCTCGACGTCCGCATCGGTGGCCGGTACCCGCTGGCCGACGCCCGCCGGGCGCACGAGGACCTCGAGGGACGGCGGACGACCGGCAAGCTGCTGTTGTTCCCCTGACGCCGGCTGGGACCGTCGTCGTGGGCGGCCGACTGGTCGGCGCCCGCATCACGGCGAGCTGACCTGCGCCTTCGCCGCTGGACGCGTTGCGGTGGTGGTCGTTCGAACGTATGATCGAACGCATGAACGGCGGGGTGGTGGCCGAGGCGGCGCAGTCCTCGGCGCCCGGCCGCTCTCCGGTGGCGCTGTCGGGCGGTCCGCTGGGCGTGGTGCAGGCGGCGGATCGCGAGATCTCCCGACTGGTCGCCCGGCGGGCTCGTGCGGTCGCCGAGTTCGCCGCGTCCCGGCCGGCGTCGCTCGACCGCCAGCAGGGTGAGCGCGGGGCGATGAGCCCGGAGCGGTGGGCGGTCCGGCCGGAGGTGCTGCGGCCGGTGAGCGAGTGGGCCTCAGCGGAGCTGTCGGTGGCACTGGCCTACAGCCAGCGGTCGGCGCAGAACCTGCTCGAGCGGTCGGTCACGCTGGTGACCCGGCTGCCGGCGGCGCTGGCGGCGCTGGAGGCCGGTGCGCTGCACGCCGACCACCTCTGGGCGCTGCTGGACCTCGTGGCCCCGATCGGCGACGACCGGCTGCGCGCCGAGATCGAGGCGGCGTTGCTGCGCTGGATGGCCGACCGCGCGGCGCGGGGAGAGATCACGACGCCGGCGCAGCTCCGGGACAAGGCCCGCCGCGAGACGTTGCGGCGGGGCGCCCGCGACGCGGCCGACCGGCTCGCGAAGGCGGTCAGGGAGCGCGGGGTCCACCTCCGCGGAGAGCGCACCGAGGGGATGGCTGCGGTCACCACGGTGCTCACGCTGCCGGAGGCGCAGGCGCTGTACGGCGCGCTGGGTGCGTACGCCGACGCGCTGCCCAGCGAACCGGGCGACACCCGTACGCGGGCGCGGAAGATGGCCGACTGTCTGATGGACCTGGTGCTGCGGCCGGGGGAGTCGGACCGGCCTCCGGTGCAGATCGCCCTCACCCTGGTCGCCGCGGTCAGCACGGTGCTCGGTGGCGACGAGCCGGGGGAGCTGAACGGGCAGGTGGTCCCGGCCGAGGTGGTCCGCCAGTTGCTCCGGCTGCTCACCGGCGCCGATCCGGCCCCCGGGCCCGGCGCTCCCTCCGACGCAGCCGCGCCTGCAGCCCCGTCCGACGCAGCCGCGCCCGGCGCTCTCTCCGACGGCCCCGTGGCCGACGCGGCTGACGCCGCCGTCTCCTACGACGATCCGGTCGTGACCGGCAGCGGTGCTGCCGGGGACCGCGTCGATGCGCCGGCCGCCGGCGACTGGGCGAGGGGCGACGGCGAGACGTGGCACTGGGACGTCGACACCGACCCGTCCCTCGAGCGAGCTCTGCTGGAGGCCGAGGAGCGATGGTGGGCGGACGTCGAACGCGGGCTGGTCACCGATCCCGATCCGCCGGACGACCGGTGGGCGTCCGAGGATCCGGTGCTGACGGCACCACCCGTCGGCGGACCGCCGACCCAGGGCGCGCCGGACGACGGCTGGTGGGCGGCGGCCGACCGGGCGGTGGACGACGCCTCGCAGGCCGCGTACCGCGCTCAGCTCGCGCTCGCGCACGTGCGGCGGCTGGTGCGCACCGCTGAGACCGCAGCATCCGCCGACGAGGCTGCCTGGCGGGCGAGCCCGGCCGGGCGGGTCGACGCCGCCGTCGACGCGCTCGAGGCGCTCGCGGTGGCGGCCGAGGCCGACCGGCAGTCGCTGACGGACCTGCTGGCCCGCACGGCCGGGGGCGGGCTGGCCGACCGGCCCCGCATCGCCCTGGTCGACGCCCTCACAGGGGCGTTGGTGTCGCTCACCGACCTGCCCGAGATCCGCCGGGCGGCTTCCTGCGGCGCCGATCGGTGCCGCAGCGACCCGATGAGCTGCACCCACGACCTCACCGGCCGGCCCGGCCTCCGGGCGCCCGGCCCGACCGACGGCTACCGGCCCTCGGCCGCGCTGGACCGCTTCGTCCGGGCCCGGGACCGTCGCTGCCGGTTCCCCGGGTGCCGCCGCCCGGTGGTGACCGGGGAACTGGACCACCGGGTCCGCTACCCCGACGGGCCGACCGCGGTCGTGAACCTCGCCGGGCTCTGCGTCGGTGACCACCGCGGCAAGCACCAGGCTCCGGGCTGGACGCACGACCTGGCCCCCGACGGCACGCTGACCGTCACCACCCCCACCGGCCTGACCGTCACCACGGCGCCTCCTCCGTTCTGAGCGGCCGACCGTGACCGACCGACCGACCGACCGGCCGGCACCGAGCCGGCGCGGCGCGGCGCGGATGCGTCGTCAGCCGAGCGCGGCGACCCGCTCCGCGATCAGGTCGGCGAGCTGGTCCGGGCGGGTGGCGGCGGGGCTGTGTCCGGAGGCCCACTCCTCGGTGCGGGTGGCCCGCTGCGCCATCGCCCGCTGCAGCTCCGGGTGCACCGCCTCGTCGGCCGTGCACACCACGTAGGTCGACGGCACAGTCCGCCAGGCGATCGCCTCCGGGACGCCGCGGAAGACGGTGCGGTGGACGGGGCGGAACCGGGCGGCGGCCGCCTCGGCCACGTCGGCCGGCGCGTCGCCGTACAGCAGGTGGCGCCCGAGGGAGCGGTCGAGGCCGACCTCGTCGCCGGAGACGCGCATCGCATCGGCCAGCCGGGTGTCGGGGAGTCCCTGTCCGGCGCGGGTCCGGCTGACCGACTCGCCGTCGTCCAGCTGGAACGCCGCCACGTAGACGAGCTCGCGCACCAGCGGGTGGGTGCCGGCGCCGGTGACCACCGCCCCGCCGTAGGAGTGCCCGACGAGCACCGCCGGCCGCCCGAAGCGGTCGAGCGCCTCCCGCGTCACCCGGGTGTCCTCGGCCAGGCCGGTGAGCGGCAGGTCGACGGCGACGCTGTCGATGCCCCGCTCGTCGAGCGCGGCGCGGACGGCGTCCCAGCACCACGAGCCGTGCCACAGCCCGTGCACCAGCACGGCGCCCGGCGTCGTCGACGTCTCCACCGGGCCAGTCTGCCGGGCCCGTCGGACCACCTCGGCGGCTGTTGCCGTCGGGGCGGTTCGCGGCGGATGCTGGCCCGGTCCCGATCTGCCGCAGCGCGCGCCGGTCCTCCCGAGAGCGGCCAGCCCCGCCGCCCCGGACGCCCGGCGTCTCCGTGCCGTACCGATCGCCGCACGAGGGGGACGGAATGCGCCGTCGTCATCTGCTCGCCACGCCGGCAGCCGTGCTGGCCGGGGTCCTCGTCGCCGTGGGGTCGCCGGCCGGCGCGGCAGCCCTGGTGGCAGCCCAGTCGGACGACCCGCCCGTCGTCGACACCGCACAGGGCGCGGTGCGCGGCATCCGCGCCGAGGGGGTGGAGAGCTTCCTCGGCATCCCGTACGCCGCCCCGCCGGTCGGGGACCTGCGGTGGACCCCGCCGCAGCCGGCCGCGCCGTGGGACGGCGTCCGGCCGGCCGAGCAGTTCGGCAACCGCTGCCCCGCGGCCGAGAGCACCAACGGGCCGCGCTCGGAGACCGAGGACTGCCTGTTCGTCAACGTGCAGCGCCCCACCGGCACCACGGTCGACGACGGCCTGCCGGTCTACGTGTTCATCCACGGCGGCGGCTTCCTCAACGGCAGCTCCAACCAGCACGACATGACCGAGATCGTCGAGGCGACCGGCGTCCTCGGCGTGACGCTGAACTACCGGCTGGGGGCGCTCGGCTTCCTCGGCCACCCCGCGTTCACCGCGGAGCAGGGCGAGTCGGGCAACTACGGGCTGATGGACCAGCAGGCGGCGCTGCGCTGGATCCGGGACAACGTCGCCGCGTTCGGCGGCGACCCTGCCCGGGTGACCGTCGGCGGCGAGTCGGCCGGCGGCTTCTCCGTCTGCACGCACCTGGTCGCCCCCGGGTCCCGCGACCTGCTCGCCGCCGCGATGCTCCAGAGCGGGTCGTGCCCGAGCCGCACCCAGCAGGACGCGGACGCCGGCGGCGAGGAGATCGCCGCAGCCGTGGGGTGCACCGACGCCGCGACCGCGGCGGCCTGCCTGCGGGGCGCCCCGGTGGCCGCGCTCATCGACGCCCCGATGCCCGTCGTCCCCCCGGTCCGCGGCACGCCGTTCCTGCCCGCCGACCCGCGCGTCGCCGTCACCGAGGGAGACCTCGCGCAGGTCCCGGTGGTCGTCGGGGCCAACCTCGACGAGGGCCGGACCTTCGCGGCCGACAGCATCGGCTGGACGCGGGAGCAGTACGAGGCGTGGGTGCGCGAGACCTTCCCTGAGGCCGCCGACGAGGTGCTGGCCCGCTATCCGTGGCCGGCCGACGCGGACCAGTTCACCCCGGCGTACCTCGCCGGCGCCGTCTGGACCGACGCCGGACTCGCCGCCGGCATCGGCGGCTGCCCCAACCGGGCGCTGACCCGCGACCTCGCTGCGCACGTGCCGACGTGGGGGTACGAGTTCGCCGCCCGCACCGGGCCCGGCCTGCGGCCGGTCCCCGGCTACGAGTGGGGCGCCGGGCACGCCGCCGAGCTGGCGTACCTGTGGCCGAGCTTCGACAACGGCACGCCCATCGCCCCGACGTTCGACGCGGCCGAGCAGCAGCTCGCGGCCGAGATGAAGCAGTACTGGGGTGCCTTCGTGCGGTCCGGGGACCCCGCCGTCGCCGGTCAGACGGCCTGGCCGGAGTACGGCTCAGGCGAGGGCGTGCTGTCCTTGCAGCCCGGCGGCGCGAGCACCGTGCTGTCCGACGCCGCCCTCGCCGACGAGCACCAGTGCGCGTTCTGGGACGCGCAGCCCACCGGTTGAGACGCACAGCCCACCGGCTGACGCGGCCGGACGGACCCGGTGGTCCGCCCGACCGCGCAGCGGCGGTCAGAACGGCTGGTCGCCGGCGGTGGGCTCCGGGGTGCCGGTGAGGTGCTCGGCGAAGGCCGGCAGGTCCAGCTGCCCGTTGCCGGACAGCCCGAGGACCAGCACCCCCTCCTCGCCGGTGCCCGCGCGACGGCGGGCCTCGGCGATCGTGCCGGCGATGGCGTGGCAGGACTCCGGCGCCGGGACCAGCCCCTCGGTGCGGGCGAACAGCACCCCGGCGTCGAACGCCTCGCGCTGGTCGACCGCCTGCGCGGTGATCAGCCCGAGCTCGACGGCGTGGCTGACCATCGGGGCCATCCCGTGGTAGCGCAGCCCGCCGGCGTGGATCGGGTCGGGCACGAAGTCCCGCCCCAGCGTGTGCATCTTCATCAGCGGGGTGAGCCCCGCGACGTCGCCGTGGTCGTACTCGTACCGCCCCTGGGTGAGCGACGGGCACGCCGTCGGCTCGACGGCCACCACCCGGGTGCCGGTGCGCCCGCCCAGCTTCCCGCGCAGGAAGGGGAAGGCCAGCCCGGCCAGGTTCGACCCGCCACCTGCGCAGCCGAAGACGACGTCGGCCTGCGCCTCCCCGAACAGCTCCAGCTGCCGCAGCGCCTCCTCGCCGATGACGGTCTGGTGCAGCAGCACGTGGTTGAGCACGCTGCCCAGCGCATAGCGGGCCTCGGGGTCGGGTGCCGCCGACTCCACCGCCTCGCTGACCGCCATGCCCAGGCTGCCCGTCGTGCCGGGGAAGCGCTGGAGGAAGCCACGGCCGGCCTCGGTCAGCTCCGAGGGGCTGGGGTGGACGACGCCGCCGAAGGTCTGCACGAGCATCCGCCGGTAGGGCTTGCTGTCGAAGGAGGCGCGCACCTGCCACACCTCGCACTGCATCCCGAACAGCGAGCAGGCGAACGACAGCGCGCTGCCCCACTGGCCGGCGCCGGTCTCGGTGGTCAGTCGCCGCACGCCCTCGGCCGCGTTGTAGTACGCCTGCGCGACCGCGGTGTTGGGCTTGTGGCTGCCGACGGGGCTGACGCCCTCGTACTTGTAGTAGATCCGCGCCGGGGTCTCCAGGGCCCGCTCCAGGCGGTGCGCCCGGTAGAGCGGCGAGGGCCGCCACAGCCGGTACACCTCCCGCACCGGCTCGGGGATCGGCACGAACCGCTCACCGGTCATCTCCTGCTCGATCAGCGCGGCCGGGAACAGCGGCGCCATGTCGTCGGGCGCCAGCGGCTCCCCGGTGCCGGGGTGCAGGTACGGCGGCATCGGCGCCGGGAGGTCGGCGGCCAGGTTGTACCAGTGCGTGGGCAGGTCCGCCTCGGCCAGCACGGCCTTGGTCAGCGGACGGACGGCGCGGTCCAGGTCACCGACGTCGGTGCTCGTCATCGGGTGCTCTCCTCCAGGAACGGCCCACCGGCCGACCGAAGGGGAGGACCTCGGACCGTCCGGCGGGGGGACGGTCCGGGCGCGCGTCAGCGGGCCGGGGTCGTCCTCGACGACCACGCCCACCAGCGCGTGCAACGGCTCACGCCCGTCACCGTAGCGGGGCAACCGGAGCCCTCGTCAACCTCGCGACTTCTCATTGGATGAGAGTCCGGTGGGACGCGGTGGTGAGCGCGGTCACCCTGGTCTGAGTGTCCCGGGCCGCCTGCCCCCGTCTCGTCCTCGACCTCTGAGCTCCAGGAGAACCCCGATGACCGTCGACAGCCTGCCCGCCACCGACGTCCCCGTGCTGGACGACGACCCGTTCGGCACCGAGGTGCTGACCGACCCCTACGACTTCCACCGCCGGCTGCGCGACGCCGGGCCGGTGGTGTTCCTGCCCCGCTACGGCATCTACGCGATGGGCCGGTTCGACGAGGTCTCCGCGTCGCTGCGGGACTGGGAGACCTTCGTCTCCAGCCGCGGCGCCGGCCTGGCCGACTTCGCCAAGGAGAAGCCCTGGCGGCCGCCGAGCCTGCTGCTGGAGGCCGACCCGCCGGACCACACCGTCGTCCGGACGGCGATGAACGGCGTGATCTCCCCGCGGAGCATGCGGGCGCTGCGCGAGCGGTTCGCCGCCCCCGCGGCCGAGATCGCCGAGCGGCTGGTCGAGCAGGGCACCTTCGACGCGGTGACCGACCTGGCCGAGGTCTACCCGCTGCGGGTCTTCCCGGACGCCATGGGCCTGCCCGAGGAGGGTCGGGAGAACCTGCTGCCCTACGGCGGGCTGGCGTTCAACGCCTTCGGTCCGGACAACGAGCTGCGCCGCAACGCCCTGGCCACCGCGGCGCCGGTGCAGGCCTGGATCTGGGAGCAGTGCCAGCGGGAGAACCTGGCGCCCGACGGGTTCGGCGCGCAGATCTGGGCGGCCGCCGACCGCGGCGAGATCACCCACGAGCAGGCGCCGATGCTGGTCCGCTCGCTGCTGACCGCCGGGGTGGACACCACCGTCTACGGCATCGCCAACACCGTCTACGGGCTGTCGCGGCACCCCGAGCAGTGGGCCCAGCTGCACGCGCAGCCGGCCAAGGCCAAGTTCGCCTACGACGAGGCGTTGCGCTGGGAGTCGCCGGTGCAGACGTTCTTCCGCACCACCTCCCGCGACGTCGAGGTCGCCGGCACGCACATCCCCGAGGGCACCAAGGTGCTGCTGTTCCTCGGCTCGGCCAACCGCGACCCCCGCCACTGGGGCGAGGACTCCGAGGTGCTCGACCTCAACCGCCGGACCGCCGGGCACGTCGCCTTCGGCATGGGCATCCACCAGTGCGTCGGCCAGCCGGTCGCCCGCCTCGAGACCGAGCTGGTGCTGACCGCCCTGGCGCAGCGCGCCCGCACCCTCGAGCCGGCCGGGGAGCCCACGCCGAAGCTGAACAACACGCTCAAGGGCTGGGCGAGCGTGCCGGTGACGGTCACCCGGGCCTGACCGGTCGAGGGCCGGCCGCCAGGAGGGCCTCCACCCGGCCGGCCGCCGCGAGCAGCGCGCCGTCCTCCCCGGGCAGGGACTCCAGGGAGATCCCGATCGGCAGGCCGGCGGCGGTCGCGCCGGCCGGCAGGGTGATCGCGGGCATCCCGGCGGTCGACCCCGGCCCGGTGTTGCGGATCGTGGTCAGGAAGACCGGCACCTGCCGCCCGTTCAGCTCGGTGGTGTCGTCGTCCCCGACCGGCGGGGCGGGTAGCGGGACGGTCGGGTAGACGAGCGCGTCCAGCCGCCCGCCGTCCGCGGGGTGGAGGGCGGCGGTGTAGGCGCTGCGCAGCCGGTCCCGGACGGCGAGGTTGGCCCGGTAGACCTCGTCGGTGACCGAGCCCGAGGCGGCCAGCTCCAGCGCGCCCCGGACGTCGGGGGAGGCCACCTGCGCGATCACGTCGGCCAGGCTCAGCCGGCGCTCCGGTCCGGGCAGCGTGGCGAGGTAGGCGGGCAGCTCGCGGGCGACCTCGAAGAACACGATCGGGAAGCCGCACTCGGCGTCCAGTGCGTGCGCGTCGGCCACCCGGACCTCGACCAGCTCGACGCCGGCGTCGGCGAGCCGGTCGAGCGCGCGGGCCACGGTCCCGGCGACCTCGGGGTGCAGGTCGTCGTAGAAGCCGGCCCGGGGGACGCCGAGCCGCAGCGGCCGCTCGCCGCCGGGGACCGCGGTCTCCCCGGTGACCAGCTCGTCCACGACCACCACGTCGGCCACCCGGGTGGCCAGCACGCCGGCGGTGTCCCGGGTGCTCGAGATCGGCACCGTTCGCCCGGTGCCCCAGCGCCCGACCGTCGGCCGGAAGCCGACCAGGCCGCAGTGCGCCGCCGGCACCCGCACCGACCCGCCGGTGTCGGTGCCCAGGGCGATGGGGACGACGCCGGTGGCCACGGCGACCGCCGAGCCGCCGGAGGAGCCCCCGGCCGAGCGGCTGGGGTCGTACGGGTTGCGCACCGGGCCGAACGCGGCGTTGTTGCTGGTGATGCCCAGGGCCAGCTCGTGCAGGTTGGTCTTGCCGACCACCGCGGCGCCGGCCGCGCGCAGCCGCTCGACCGCGTGCTGGTCGCGGCCGGGCCGGGAGCCGCGCAGCGCCGGGGTGCCGCCGCTGGTGGGCAGGTCGCGGGTGTCGAGGTTGTCCTTCACCGCGAGGGGGACGCCGGAGAGCGGCCCGGGCCCGGCCTGCGGACGGTCGGCCAGGGTGGTGAAGGCGCCCAGGTCGGCGACCTCCCGCGCCCGTGCCCGGCTCGCGGCGAGCACCTCCTCGGCGGACGACGCCGCGATGCGCGACCGGACGCCGTCGAGCCCCGTCGGCGGCACCGCCGTCGCGCCGTCCCCGGTCGGGATCACGGCCGCTGACCCAGCTCGCGGGCCACCTCCGGGTGCTCGCGGAGGTACTGCTCGTGGGCCTCGGTCACCCGCAGGTTGTTGCCCCGGGTCTCCCCGGCAACGGTCACCGCGACCAGCGAGACGACGCAGAGCGCCATGATGTAGATCCCGATCGACCCCGACCAGCCGGTGGTCTGGATGAGCAGCTCGGCGATCATCGGGGCGAAGGCGCCGCCGAGGATCGCGCCGAGGGCGTAGCCGATGGAGATCCCCGAGTACCGGACGGCGACCGGGAACATCTCCGCGTACATGGCCGACATCGGGCCGTACGACAGGCCCAGCCCGACGGTCAGCACCAGCAGCGCGACGCCGTAGAGCCAGATGTCGCCGGTGTCGATGAGCAGGAACAGCGGGATCATCCAGACGAACACCAGGGCGTAGCCGATCTGGAAGGTGCGCACCCGGCCGATCCGGTCGGAGAGGGCGCCGCCGTAGAGCGTGAAGACCAGCCAGCCGAACGAGGCGAGCGTGGTCGCCAGCAGCACCGAGGTGCGCGCCATCCCCAGCGCCGTGGTGGCGTAGGCGATGAAGAAGGCGATCAGCAGGTACCCCGCGGCGTTGTTCGCGACGAAGATCAGCGCGGTGAGGACGACCTGCTTGGTGTTCCTCCGGAACAGGTCGCGCAGCGGCGCCGACGACTCCTTCTTCCGCAGCCGCATCTCCTGGAAGACCGGGCTCTCGTCGACGGCCCGCCGGATCAGGTAGCCGATGACGATCAGCACGACCGACAGCAGGAACGGGATGCGCCAGCCCCAGGACGCGAACTGCTCGGGGGTCGTGACGGTGGAGATGAGGTACAGCACGCCGGTCGCCAGGATCATCCCGATCGGGACGCCGATCTGCGGGTAGGCGCCGAACAGGCCGCGGCGGTTGACCGGGGCGTGCTCCACCGACATCAGCGCCGCGCCGCCCCACTCGCCGCCGGCGGAGAAGCCCTGCAGCACCCGCAGCAGGATCAGGACCGCCGGCGCGGCCAGGCCGATCTGCTCGTAGGTGGGCAGCAGGCCGATCAGCGCCGTGGAGGCGCCCATCAGCAGCAGCGTGAAGACCAGCATCCGCTTGCGGCCCAGCCGGTCGCCGAACCGGCCGGCGACGATCGCGCCGAGCGGGCGGAACAGGAAGCTGATGCCGATGGTGGCCAGCGAGAGGACCGTGGCCAGGCCCGGGGAGTCCTCGCTGACCGGGGAGAGGAACAGCGGCGCCAGGACCAGCCCGGCGGCCTGGGCGTAGATGAAGAAGTCGTACCACTCGATGGTGGTGCCGGCGAGGGTGCCCGCGAGGACCTTGCGCTCCTCGGTGGTCAGCCGTTCGCGCGGTCGCCGTGCCGTGTCGGTCGTGGCCATCCGTCGTCCCCCTGGGGCTCGATACTGACCGAGCGGTCAGTTATTACCGGCGGAACTGTAGCGGGGGTGTGGTCCAGGACACAACGATGCGTGCCCGAACTAACGGTCCCCGGCCGCCCGGGCCGCGGCCTGCTCGCCGATGCGCGCCGCCAGCGCCTCCTCGGGGAGCACCACCTGGACGGTCGTGCCACGGCCGAGCTCGCGGCCGCCGGCGTCGACGGCGGTGCACTCGCAGGTCAGCCGGTTGCCGCGCACCTCGACGCAGCGGGCCGTCACCCGGATCGGGTCGCCGACCCAGGCCGGGGCCAGGTGCTCGACCGACACCGACCGCCCGATCCCGGCCTCGCCCGGCTCGAGGTGGCGCAGCAGGAGCTTGCGCCCGGCCTCCTCGAAGTGCTTGGCCATCGTGTAGGTCGCGTAGACCGGGTGCACCGGGCCGAGCTCGTCGAACCGGACGGTCATCTCCGGCGTCACGACGACGTCGAGGTCCGCGGCGGCCCCGACGGCGACGGGTCTCACGCCGGCACCCAGCGCGCGGGGCGCTTCTCGCGGAAGGCGGCGATGCCCTCCTGGCCCTCCTCGCTCGCGAAGAACCGCGCGGACAGCGCCAGCAGCTCGGGGAACCGCTCGCCCAGCGGACCTGAACGGGCACGCAGCAGGCGCTTGGTCTCGGCCAGGGCGGACGGCGCGCCGCGGCCCAGGGCATCGACCTGCGCGGCCACGCAGGCGTCCACCTCGTCGTCCGGGACGCCCAGGTCCACCAGCCCACCGGCCAGCGCTGCCGGGGCCTCGAACACCTCGCCGGTCAGCATCAGCCGGTGGGCCACGTTCGGCAGCATCCGCGGCAGGCAGACCGCCGAGATGACCGCCGGCACCACGCCCACCCGGACCTCGGTGAACGCGAAGGTCGCCGAGGTCGCGGCGACCACCACGTCGCAGGCGGCCAGCAGGCCCACGCCGCCGGCCCGGGCGGGCCCGCGGACGGCCGCCACCACGGGCTTGGGGAAGTCCCAGATCGTCTCCAGCAGTGCCGGGAACTCGTTGACCCCCTGGTCCTCCGCGGCCCCTCCGGCGGCCTCGGCCAGGTCCATGCCCGAGCAGAAGACCCGGCCGGTGTGGTCGAGGACGACCACGCGGACCGCGTCGTCGGCCCGCGCGGCGGCCAGGGCGTCGCGCAGCTGCGCGCGCATCGCCCGGGAGAGGGCGTTGCGGTTGGCGGGGGAGTCGAGGGTGAGGGTGGCGACGCCGCTGCGCACCCCGACCCGCAGGACCGGCTCGGTGCTCACGCGTCGAAGTCCACGGTCACGTCGTCGGTCACCGGCACCGACTGGCAGGTCAGCACGTAGCCCGCCTCGACCTCCTTCGGCTCGAGGGCGTAGTTGCGCCGCATCTCCACCTCACCCGCGGTGACCCGCGCCCGGCAGGTGCCGCAGACCCCGCCCTTGCAGGCGAAGGGGAGGTCGCCGCGCACCCGCTGCGCGGAGTCGAGGACCGGCACGTCCCGCGGCAGCGTCATGGTGGTCGTGCGGCCGTCGAGGACGACGGTGACCTCGCTGCTCGGCCCGGTCACGGTCGCGTCGTCCCCGCGGACCGGCTGCGGCGGGACGTCGTCGACGTAGAACAGCTCCTGGTGCACCTTCTCGGCCGGGACGCCGAGCTCGGTCAGCAGCGCGCGGGCGTCGCCGACCATCCCGTGCGGGCCGCACAGCCACCAGTGGTCGACGTGCTCGGCGTCGACCAGGTTGTCGATCAGCGTGCGCAGCCGGGCGCCGTCGAGCCGGCCGCTGGTCACCTCGGCGTCCCGCGGCTCGCGGGAGAGGACGTGCACCAGCTGCAGCCGGGTGCCGTAGCGGTCCTTCAGGTCGGCCAGCTCGTCGGCGAACATGACGGTGTTGGTGCGCCGGTTGCCGTAGAAGACGGTCACTGTCGACTCCCCGTCGCGCAGCACGCTGGCGGCCAGCGACAGCGCCGGGGTGATGCCGGAGCCGGCGACGACGAACACGTGGTCGGCGGGCACCGACAGGTCGGCGGTGAAGGTGCCCGACGGCGGCAACACCTCGATCTCGTCGCCCGGGCGCACCGAGTGCACCAGGTAGGAGGAGAAGAAGCCGCCGGGCACCTCGCGGACGCCGACCCGCGGCGCGGCGCCCACCGGCGCGCAGATCGAGTACGAGCGGCGCTCGTCGCGATCGCCGTCCACCCGGCGCAGGGTGAGCGCCTGGCCGGGCTTGAAGACGTAGTCCTCGGCCAGCTCGGGCGGGACGTCGAAGGTCACCGCGACGGCGTCGTCGGTGAGCTGCTCGACGCGGGCCACCTTGAGCGGGTGGAACTGCGGCCGGCGGCGGGTGCTCGCGGTCACGGGTCAGATCTCCTTGACGTGCTCGAAGGGCTCCCGGCAGCTGCGGCAGCGGCGCAGGGCCTTGCAGGCGGTGGCGCTGAACTCGCTGAGCTCCTCGGTGTCGGGCGAGCCGCACACCGGGCAGGCCGCGGTGCGGCGGGTCGGTCCCAGCTGCAGCGGCACCGGGCCGGCGGGGCGGACGGGCGCCTTCCCCGGCGGGGCGATGCCGCCGGCGGCGAGCTTGCGGCGGCCCTCCTCGCTGATCCAGTCGGTGCTCCAGGCGGGGGAGAGGACGGTGCGCACCTCGACGTCGGCGAACCCCGCGCGGTGCAGGGCGTGCAGCAGGTCGGCCCGCATGACCCCCATCGCCGGGCAGCCCGAGTACGTCGGGGTGATGTCGACGACGACCGTGCCGTCCTCGACCCGGACGTCGCGGAGGACGCCCAGGTCGGCGAGGGTCAGCATCGGCAGCTCGGGGTCGGTGACCGTCTCGGCCACGTCCCGCGGGTCCGTGAGGGCAGGAATGGCCATCTCTGCCCTCACCAGGTGGCCGCCGGGTGCTGCCGGGCCAGCCCCTGCAGGGTGGCCAGCAGCTCGGTCATCTCGGCCGTGTGCTCGCCGGTGCGGCCGCGGGGCGCGGCGTCGGCCGGCCAGGCGGGCACCCGCAGCGTGGCCCGCTCGAGGACCTGCGTGAGCACCGAGACGACCTCCTCGCGGACGTCGGCCGGGTCGACGGCGACGCCGGCCGCGGTGAGCCGCGCCTCGACCTCGGTGGCGGTGAAGACGTCGTCCAGCAGCGGCCAGACGGCGTCGACGCCCGCCTGCGCGCGCCGGTGCGACTCCTCGGTGCCGTCGCCGAGCCGGAGCACCCAGCGCGCGGCGTGGTCGCGGTGGTAGGCCAGCTCGTTGACGCCCTTGGCGGCGATGGCGGCGACCACCGGGTCGCGCGACTCCCGCAGCCGGGCGAACACCGCGAGCCGCACGGTGGCGGCCACCAGCAGCCGGACGATCGTCTGCGCGAAGTCGCCGTTCGGCGCCTCGACCAGGCCGGTGTTGCGGAACTCGTGGGGGTCGCGGAAGTAGGCCAGGGCGTCCTCGTCGGGGATGCTCTCCGTGGCGCGCTCGCGCGAGCGGCCGAGCACGCCCACCGACCCGGCGCGGGCCAGCAGCAGCCGGGCCTGGCCGAGCAGGTCGAGGGCGACGTTGGCGATCGCCACCTCCTCCTCGAGCTCCGGCGCGGCGGTGACCCACTGGGTCAGCCGCTGGGCCAGCACGAGGGCGTCGTCGCCCAGCATCAGGCAGTACTCGCCGAGGTCGGCCGGGTCGATGCCGTCGGGGACGGTCGTGTCGACCCCGGCCAGCGGCTCGTCGAACCCGGTGCCGAACGCCCAGTGCCCCTCGCCCCCGTGGGCGTGGTCCAGCGCCTCGTACACGGTCTCTTCGTGCGCCACGCAACGGCTCCTTGCCTGGATGACGGACGGCGGTGGCCCCCTCCCCGGGCCTCGCCGCCGCGAGCAACGAGCGGTGGTGGGCCCGGGGAGGGGGTCCTTCACATGTGGGGGACGTTCTCCGGGATCTCGTAGAACGTCGGGTGGCGGTAGACCTTGTCGCCGCTCGGGGCGAACATCGGGTCCTTCTCGTCGGGGCTGGACGCGGTGATGTCGGCGGCCTTGACCACCCAGATGCTCACGCCCTCGTTGCGGCGGGTGTACAGGTCGCGCGCCGCGTGCACGGCCATCTCGTCGTCCGGGGCGTGCAGCGACCCCACGTGCACGTGGTTGATGCCGCGCTTGCCGCGCACGAAGACCTCGTAGAGCGGCCAGTCCCGCCGGCTCGCGGCCGGCTTGGGCTCGACCGGCACCTCGGGCCCGGTGGGGACCGCGCCGTGGCCGCCCTCGCTGGTGAGGCTCATGCCCGCGCTCCCTCGTGCTTGGCGGCGTACGCGGTGGCCGCCTCGGTCACCCAGGCGTTGTCGTCGCGGGCGGCCCGGCGGCGGGCGATCCGGACGTCGTTCATCGGGCCGCCGCCGGAGACGACCCGCTTGAACTCCTCCCAGTCGATCCGGCCGAACCGGTGCTGGCCGGTCTCCGGGTCCAGGGACAGCTCGGGGTCGGGCAGCGTGACGCCGAGGAACTCCGCCTGCGGCACGGTCATGTCGACGAAGCGCTGGCGCAGCTCGTCGTTGCTGTGCCGCTTGATGCCCCACGCCATCGACTGCGCCGAGTTCGGGCTGTCGTCGTCCGGAGGGCCGAACATCATCAGCGACGGCCACCACCAGCGGTCGACGGCGTCCTGCACCATCGCCCGCTGCTCGGGGGTGCCGCGCATCATCGTCATCAGCAGCTCGTAGCCCTGCCGCTGGTGGAACGACTCCTCCTTGCAGATCCGGATCATCGCCCGGGCGTAGGGCCCGTAGGAGGAGCGGCACAGCGGCACCTGGTTGCAGATCGCCGCGCCGTCGACCAGCCAGCCGATGACGCCGACGTCGGCGTAGGTGAGCGTCGGGTAGTTGAAGATCGAGCTGTACTTCTGCTTGCGCTCGATCAGCTTGTCGGTGAGGTCGGCCCGGTCGGCGCCGAGGGTCTCGGCCGCGGAGTACAGGTACATGCCGTGGCCGGCCTCGTCCTGCACCTTGGCCAGCAGGATCGCCTTGCGCCGCAGGCTCGGCGCGGCCAGCAGCCAGTCGCCCTCGGGCTGCATCCCGATGATCTCGGAGTGCGCGTGCTGCGCGATCTGCCGGATGAGCGTCTTGCGGTAGCCCTCGGGCATCCAGTCACGCGGCTCGATGCGGTGCTCGGCGGCGATCGTGGCGTCGAAGTGCTCCTGCAGGGCGGCCTCGTCGGCCGGCCGTTCCAGGGTGGGCGCGGACATCTCGTTCCCTCGTTCGCGACGGCGGGAGGTCATTTACTGACCGGACGGTCGGTAATGAGTTTGCACGACCGCGACGGGGCGCACAACCCTGCGCCGGGAAGTTCCTCGCGGGGCTTGACAGTGCGTGCGCCGAGGAGTTGATTACCTGACCATCCGGTCGGTATTTCGCTGTCCGGTGCCGACCGATCGACCGTCCGGCGACGACGCTCAGGACCACGGAGGCCCCCGCCATGACCGCCACGACCAGCGAGACGTCCCGACGCCTGGGGTCGGCGCCCGACCCGGGCCTGCTCGACCCCGCGGAGCGGATGGGGGTCGACGAGCTGCGCGCCCTGCAGCTGGAGCGGCTGCGGTGGACGCTGCGGCACGCCTACGAGAACGTGCCGCACTACCGGCGGGCCTTCGACGAGGCCGGGGTGCACCCCGACGACTGCCGCGAGCTGGCCGACCTGGCGAGGTTCCCGACCACCAGCAAGGCCGACCTCCGCGAGAACTACCCCTTCGGCATGTTCGCCGTCCCCCAGGAGCGGGTCCGGCGGGTGCACGCCTCCTCGGGCACCACCGGCCGGCCCACCGTCGTCGGCTACACCGAGGCCGACATCGACACCTGGGCCACGGTCATGGCCCGCTCGATCCGGGCGGCCGGCGGGCGGCCGGGGGACAAGCTGCACAACGCCTACGGCTACGGCCTGTTCACCGGCGGGCTCGGCGCCCACTACGGCGCGGAGAAGCTGGGCTGCACCGTCATCCCGGTCTCGGGCGGCATGACGCCGCGGCAGGTGCAGCTGATCCGCGACTTCGAGCCGCGGGTGATCATGGTGACGCCCTCCTACATGCTCACCGTCATCGACGAGTTCGAGAAGCAGGGCGTGGACCCGCGGGAGAGCTCCCTGGAGATCGGCATCTTCGGCGCCGAGCCCTGGACCGAGCAGATGCGCCGCGAGATGGAGGAGCGCGCCGGCATCCACGCCGTCGACATCTACGGCCTGTCCGAGGTCATTGGGCCGGGCGTGGCCCAGGAGTGCGTGGAGACCAAGGACGGCCTGCACGTCTGGGAGGACCACTTCTACCCGGAGGTCATCGACCCGCTGACCGGTGAGGTGCTGCCCGAGGGCGAGCAGGGCGAGCTGGTGTTCACCTCGCTGACCAAGCAGGCCATGCCGGTCATCCGCTACCGGACCCGCGACCTCACCCGGCTGCTGCCCGGCACCGCCCGCCCCGGCATGCGCCGGATGGAGAAGATCACCGGCCGCACCGACGACATGATCATCCTGCGCGGGGTGAACCTCTTCCCGACCCAGATCGAGGAGATCGTGCTGCGCACCCCGGGGCTGTCGCCGCACTTCGCCCTGGAGCTCGTCACGCGCGGCCGGATGGACCACCTGATCTGCCGCATCGAAGCGCGGCCCGACTGCCCGCCGGAGCGGCGGGAGGCGGCCGGCGCGGAGGTGGCGAAGGGCGTCAAGGACGTCGTCGGCTGCAGCATCGAGGTGCTCGTCGTCGACCCGGAGACCCTCGCCCGGTCGGTCGGGAAGCTCAAGCGGCTGTACGACAACCGGGAGCGGACAGGGGCGTGAGCATCGCAGTGAGGGCGGAGCCGACAGGGAGTGACCCGATCAGAGGGGTGGGGCGTGACGTCGACCGCTGATCCGGCCCGGGTGCGGCGCGGCCGCCCCGGGCACTCGCTCGACACGCTGCTCGACACCGCCGTCGCGGTGTTCAACGAGCGCGGCTACGACGCCACGAGCATGGACGAGCTCGCCACGCGGCTGGGCATCACCAAGTCGGCGATCTACCACCACGTCGCGAGCAAGGTCGAGCTGCTCCGGCTGGCCCTCGACCGGGCCCTGGACGCGCTGTTCGCCGTCACCGAGGAGCCCGGCGCGACGACCGGTGCGGCCATCGACCGGCTCGAGCACGTCGTCCGCGGGTCGGTCCACGTCCTCGCGGCGGAGCTGCCGTTCGTCACCCTGCTGCTGCGGGTGCGCGGCAACTCCCCGGTCGAGGAGGCCGCGCTCGCCCGGCGCCGCGAGTTCGACCGCATCGTCACCGACCTGGTGCGGGCCGCCGAGGACGAGGGCGACGTGCGCCCCGACGTCGACCCCGCCGTCACCAGCCGGCTGCTGTTCGGCACCGTCAACTCCCTCACCGAGTGGTACCGGCCCGACGGCGGCCTGACGCCCGACGCCCTCGCCGACGCCCTCGTCACCACGACCTTCCAGGGCCTGCGCGCCCGGCCGTCCTGAGCCACCTCCGTCGGTCCCCGCGGGGACCGACGGGAACACCGCGCCGGTCCCCGCGGGGACCGACCGAACCAGGGAGTCCGCCATGACCGCACCTCTGCTCGAGAGCTACGTCGCCGGCCGGTGGTACGCCGCCCCCGACGAGGGCACGCCGATCGCCGACGCCGTCACCGGGGAGACCGTCGTCCGGGTCAGCAGCACCGGCCTGGACGTCCCCGCGATGCTCGACCACGCCCGCACCGTCGGCGGGCCGGCACTGCGCGAGCTGACCTTCCACCAGCGGGCCGGCCTGCTCAAGCAGCTGGGCCTGAAGCTCATGGCCGGCAAGGACGAGTTCTACGCGCTGTCCCGCCGCACCGGCGCCACCGACCGGGACAGTGCGGTCGACGTCGACGGCGGGTTCGGCACGCTGCTGTCCTACGCGTCCAAGGGCCGCCGCGAGCTGCCCGACGACACCGTCGTCCTCGACGGGCCGGTCGAGCCGCTGGGCAGGCGCGGCACCTTCGCCGGTCAGCACCTCTACACCCCGCTGCGCGGGGTCGCGGTGCAGGTCAACGCCTTCAACTTCCCGGTGTGGGGGTTCCTGGAGAAGCTGGCGCCGGCCTTCCTCGCCGGTGTCCCGACCGTCGTCAAGCCGGCCAGCCAGACCGCCTACGTCACCGCGGCGGTGTTCCGGGAGATCGTCGAGTCCGGCCTGCTGCCCGAGGGCTCGGTCCAGCTGCTCGCCGGCAGCGCCGCCGGGCTCCTCGACGGCCTGGCCGGTCAGGACCTGGTGTCCTTCACCGGCTCGGCCGCGACCGCCCGCAAGCTGCGCAGCTCCCCGGCGGTGGTCGCCCACTCGGTGCGGTTCAACGCCGAGGCCGACTCGCTCAACTGCTCGGTGCTCGGCCCCGACGCCGGCCCGGGCACCCCGGAGTTCGAGCTGTTCGTGGCGCAGCTGGTCACCGAGATGACGGTGAAGGCCGGCCAGAAGTGCACCGCGATCCGCCGGGCGTTCGTGCCGCGCGACGTGGTGGACGACGTCGTCGAGGCCACCCGCGAGCGGCTGGCGCAGGTGGTCGTCGGGGCACCCGGCGCCGAGGGGGTGCAGATGGGCGCGCTGGCCAGCCTCGACCAGCGCGAGGAGGTGCTCCGCTCGCTCAAGGCGCTGCGTGGCGTCGCCGAGCTGGTCGCCGGCGACCCGGAGCACTTCGAGGTGGTCGGCGCCGACCGCGACCGCGGCGCGTTCCTGCCCCCGATGCTGCTGCGCTGCGACGACCCGGCCGCCGCCGAGCCGCACGACGTGGAGGCGTTCGGCCCGGTCAGCACCGTCCTGCCCTACGACGGCGTGGCGCAGGCGGTGGAGCTGGCCGCCCGCGGGCAGGGCAGCCTGGTCGGCTCGGTCGTCACCCACGACGAGCAGTTCGCGCGGGAGTTCGTGGTGGGCGCCGCGCACGCGCACGGCCGGATCCTGGTGCTCGACCGGGACGACGCGGAGGAGAGCACCGGCCACGGGTCCCCGCTGCCGGTGCTCGTGCACGGCGGGCCCGGCCGCGCCGGTGGCGGCGAGGAGCTCGGCGGCATCCGCGGCGTGCTCCACCACATGCAGCGCACCGCCGTCCAGGCCTCGCCGGACATGCTGACCGCGGTCGGCGGCCGCTGGGTGACCGGCGCCCGGCGGACCGACGACGGCATCCACCCGTTCCGCAAGTCGCTGGCCGAGCTGCGGATCGGGGACTCGGTGACCGCCGGCCCGCGGGCGGTGACGCTGGAGGACATCGAGCACTTCGCCGAGTTCACCGGCGACACCTTCTACGCGCACACGGACGAGGCGGCCGCCGCGGCCAACCCGCTCTTCGGCGGGCGGGTGGCCCACGGCTACCTCATCGTGTCCTGGGCCGCGGGGCTGTTCGTCGACCCGGCGCCCGGTCCGGTGCTGGCCAACTACGGGGTCGACAACCTGCGCTTCCTCACCCCGGTCAAGCCGGGGGAGGAGCTCACGGTGACGCTCACCTGCAAGCAGATCACCCCGCGCGGCGGCGCCGACCACGGCGAGGTCCGCTGGGACGCCGTCGTCGTCGACACCGCGGGCGCGCCGGTGGCGACCTACGACGTCCTCACGATGGTGGCCAAGACCTGGCCGCCGACCGCCTGACCGGGCCGCTCAGCCGCGCAGCCGGGCGTTGAGCCGGGCGGCCTGGCGGGTGAGGTGGTCCCGTTCGGGCAGGTTGGGCGCCGACCGGGCGGCCTCGGCGTAGAGCCGTGCCGCGGTCGCCGGGTCGCCGGCGCGCTCGTGCAGGTACGCGGCGACCGCGGTGTGGCGGGGCAGGGCGGGGTCGAGCCCGGCCAGTGCGGCCAGGCCGGCCCGCGGGCCGTCGGCCTCGCCGACCGCGACGGCCCGGTTGAGGCGGGCGACCGGGCTGTCGGTGAGCCGCACCAGCTCGTCGTACCACTCGACGATCTGCACCCAGTCGGTCTCCTGCGCCGTGCGGGCGTCGGCGTGGAGGGCGGCGATGGCGGCCTGGGCCTGGAACTCGCCGAGGCGGTCGCGGGCGAGCGCGGTCTGGAGCACGTCGACGCCCTCGGCGATGAGGCGGGTGTCCCACCGGCTGCGGTCCTGCTCGGCGAGGGGCACGAGGCTGCCGTCCGGGCGGGTCCGGGCCGGGCGCCGGGCGTGGTGCAGCAGCATCAGCGCGAGCAGTCCCGCCACCTCCTCGGAGTCGATCCGGGCCGCCAGCTGGCGGGTGAGCCGGATCGCCTCGGCGGCGAGGTCGACGTCGCCCGAGTAGCCCTCGTTGAAGACCAGGTAGAGCACCCGCAGCACCGTGCCGACGTCGCCGGGCCGGTCGAGGCGGACACCGGAGACGGTCCGCTTGGCCCGGCTGATCCGCTGGGCCATGGTCGCCTCCGGCACGAGGTAGGCCTGCGCGATCTGCCGCGTGGTCAGCCCGCCGACCGCGCGCAGCGTGAGCGCGACCGCCGAGGCCGGGGTCAGGGACGGGTGGGCGCAGAGGAAGTAGAGCTGGAGCGGATCGTCCACCTCCTCGCCCGGACCGGGCGCCGGCTCGCTGTCGACGCGGACCTCGCGCTGCCGCCGGGAGGCGTCGGCGCGGGTGGCGTCGAGGAACCTGCGCCAGGCCACGGTGACCAGCCAGCCCCTCGGGTCCCGCGGCGGGTCGTCCGGCCACACCCGCACGGCCTCGAGCAGGGCGTCCTGGACGGCGTCCTCGGCCGCCGCGAAGTCGGCTCCGCGGCGGCCGAGGATCCCGATCACGGTGGGGATGAGGGCCCGCAGCAGGGCGTCATCCACCGCGCGTCACTCCGTGATGGTCGGCGGCGCGGCCAGGAACGGGCGCACCTCGAGCCACTCGTGGATCGGCTCCCCGCCGGCGCCCGGAGCCGCGGACAGCTCGCCGGCCAGCTCGACCGCCCGCTCCCGGGTCTCGACGTCGATCACCATCCAGCCGGCGATGAGGTCCTTGGTCTCGGCGAACGGGCCGTCGGTGACCGGCGGCCGTCCCTCGCCGTCGGAGCGGACCCACATGCCGTCCGGGGAGAGCGCCTGGCCGTCGACGAACTCGCCGGTGCTCTCCAACCGGGCGGCGAAGTCCTGCATGTACTGCACGTGCGCCGTGACCTCCTCCGGCGTCCACTGGTCCATCGGCACGTCGTTCACCGCCGCCGGCGCGCCGCGGTAGTGCTTGAGCAGCAGGTACTTGGCCATCGCGTTCTCCTCGGTGGGGTACGGCCCATCGTGGCCGTGTGCACCCGGGGGACGGAGCCGCAGGCGGGTTCTCGACATCCCCCGGCAAAAATTCTCGAGCGGAGTCCGGAGAGCGAGGGATCCTCGCCGTCCGCACTCCGCTAGGCGGCGGTCCAGCGGATCGGCAGGCGCTTGACGCCACGCTGGAAGTTCGACCGCAGCAGCGCCGGTGGACCGTCGAGGTCGAGCGTGGCCGTGCGGCGCAGCAGCTCGCCGAACAGCGCCCGCATCTGCACGCGGGCGAGCTGGCCGCCGAGGCAGAAGTGCGGGCCGTGCCCGAAGGACAGGTGCGGGTTGGGGGAGCGGCGGACGTCGAAGGTGTCCGGCTCGGCGAACACCGCCTCGTCCCGGTTGGCCGAGGTGAACGACACGACCACCTTGTCCCCGGCGCGGATGCGGGCGCCGGCGAGGTCGACGTCGCGCGTCGCGGTGCGCCGGAACACCATCACCGGCGTCCACCAGCGCAGCATCTCGTCGACCGCGCCGGGCAGCAGGGACGGGTCGGCACGCAGCGCGCCCAGCGCCTCCGGGTGCTGCAGCAGCGCGATCAAGCCGCCGGGCAGGCCGTTGCGCAGCGTCTCGTTGCCGGCGACGGCGAACAGCCAGAACGTGTTCTCGAACTCGGCGTCGCTGACCGAGCCGCCCTCGTCGTCGACCTGGGCGAGCAGGATCGACATGACGTCGGTGCCGGGGGAGCGGCGCTTCTCCTCGGCCAGCAGCCGGGCGTACTCGTAGAGGTCGGGCATGCCGGCACGGGTGCGCGGGTCGGGCATCCGTCCGTCGGCGTCCGGGGCCGGGCGCAGCGCGACGGCCGCCCGGGCCATCGCCGTCCCGCCGGTGCCGTCGAAGTGCGACGACGTGGCGTAGTCGGGGTCCTGCCAGCCGATGACCCGGTTGGACCAGTCGAACATCAGCCAGCGGTCCTCGGCCGGCACCCCGAGGACGTCGGCGAGGGTGAGCAGCGGGAGGTCCGCGGCGACGTCCTTGGCGAAGTCGCACCGGCCCTCGGCCGCGCCGTCCACCATCCGGTCGACCAGCCCCGCCGCCGTCGCCTGGATGGCCTCGCTCAGCGCCGCCACGGCCCGTGGCGTGAAGGAGCGGGTGAGCAGCCGCCGGAGCCGGGAGTGGTCCGGCGGGTCCATGTTGAGCATCATCCGGCGCACCCAGGCGAGGTCCGCGGCGTCGCGCACCTGGGTGGCGCCCAGCCACGAGGAGAACGTCGCCGGGTCGCGGAGCACCCGCTCGACGTCGGCGTGCCGCAGCACCAACCAGAACCCCGGACCGGCCGGCTGACCGTGCAGCGCGGGCTCCTCGACCCAGGTCACCGGCGCCTCGGCCCGCAGTCGGCGCAGCAGCTCGAACGGCGGCCCCTCCTCGTAGGTCGCCGGGTCGACGAGGACGGCGGTGTCCAGCGCCGCTGAGGCCATGTCCGCTCCTGGGGTCTAGGAGTACGTGTGGAAACCCTTGCCGGTCTTGCGGCCGAGCTCCCCGGCCGCGACCTTGTCACGGAGCAGCTGCGGTGGGGCGAACCGCTCACCGAGGGTCCGGTGCAGGTACTCGGCGATCGCCAGCCGGACGTCGAGGCCGACCAGGTCCGTGGAACGAAGCGGACCCATCGGGTGGCGGTAGCCCAGCTCCATCGCGGTGTCGATCGCCTCGGCGTCGGCCACGCCCTCCTCGAGCATCCGGATCGCCTCCAGGCCCAGCAGGACGCCGAGCCGGGAGGAGGCGAAGCCGGGGGAGTCCTTCACCACGACGTCGGTCTTGCCCAGGGCCCGCACCCAGCCGCGGGCGGCGTCGACCACCACCGGGTCGGTCTCCGGCGCGACGACGACCTCCACCAGCTTCGACGCCGGCACCGGGTTGAAGAAGTGCAGGCCGAGGAAGCGCGCCGGGCGCTCCAGCGCCGCGGCGAGCTCGGTCACCGACAGCGAGCTGGTGTTGGTCGCCAGCACGGCGGCGGGACCGGCGGCGGCCGCCGCCGCGCCCAGCACCTCGGCCTTGAGGTCGGCCCGCTCGGGAACGGCCTCGATCACCAGGTCGGTGTCCCGATCGAGGTCGGCGGGGGAGTCCAGCAGGGTCAGCCGGCCGAGGACGGCCGCGACGTCGTCGGCGAGCTTGCCGCGCCGGGCCGCCTCCTCGAGCCCCTCGGCCACGCGCCCGCGGGCGGCCGCCGCGGCCTCCTCGCCGGCCTCGACCACGGCGACCTGCGCCCCGGCGGCGAGGAACACCTGCGCGATGCCGGCACCCATGCGGCCGCCGCCGATGACGCCCACCCGGGCGGGGACGCTGCTCATGTGTCCTCCTCGCGGCGCCGCACGCCGAGTTCCCGACCGATCGTTCAGTAATTCGTCCCGGGAAGTCTCGCGCACGGTCGGGGCTCCGGGCAACCCCCGGCTCAGCCGGCGCGCAGCCGCGCCAGGGAGTCGTCGAGCATCCGCAGCTGGGTGTCGGCGGCGGTGGGGCCGGTGGGCAGCAGGGCGAGGACCTGCAGTCCCATGGCCATGGCCAGCAGCTGCTCGGCGAGGACGTCGTCCGGCGTGGCGACCGTGACGTCGCCGTCCTCCCGGCCCTGGGCGAGCAGGGCGCACAGGTCACGGCGCCAGGTCTGCATGGCGGCGTCGCTGATGCCGGCGAGGCGGTCGTCGGTGACGGTGCGGCTCCAGAACGGCAGGACGATCCGGGCCTCGAGTCGGGTGAGCTCCGTCGTCGGCAGGACCTCGACGAAGAAGGCGCGCAGGGCCGCCACGCCGCGCTCGCCCTCGACCGCCGCCCGGATCCGCTCGTTGGTGCGGTCGAAGACGTAGCCGTACGCGGCCTCGATCAGCTCGTTCTTGTTGGCGAAGTAGTAGGCCAGCGCGCCGTTGGCGTACCCCGCGGCGCGGGCGATCTCCCGCATGGTGGCGGCGTCGGCCCCCTGCGTGGCCATGAGCCGCCAGGTCACCTCGAGGATCTCGCGGCGCTTGGCCTCGTGGTCCACCAGCTTCGGCACCGGGCTCCCGTCCTCTCGTCGGCGACGTCCGAGTCTGACCGATGGGACGGCGGGAGCCCGGCGCCGGGCGTCAGCGGTCGGCGGCCGCGGCCTGCTGCGGCCGGCGCACCAGCGCGACGGCCACCCCGGCGGCGAACGCGGCGGCGATGACGGCCAGCAGCACCGTGGCCAGGACGGCGTCCCCACTGATGAGCGTGGTGAAGTTGGCCAGCACGAGGCCGACGATGCCCAGCAGGCCGAGGGTGCCGAGCACGGGGGCGACGCGGGTGTGCCACAGGCGGCCGTCCACCCGGCTGCGGGCGAAGAACGCCAGCACCGCCACGCTGGTCAGCACCATGAGCAGCAGGACGCTCACCGTCGCCAGGCCCGACATCCAGGTGAACAGCTGCAGCACCGGGTCCGACCCGGCCACGGCGAAGACCGCCACGACCACGAACGCGGTCGCCGTCTGCACCAGCGAGCCGACGTGCGGCGAGGCGTGCCGGGCGTGCGTGCGGCCGAGCCCACCCGGCGCGACGCCCTGCCGGCCCAGCGCGAACAGGTACCGCGAGATGGCGTTGTGGAACGCCAGCAGCGCGGCGAACAGACTGGTCAGCAGCAGCACGACCATGGCGTCGGCGACGGCCGGGCTCAGGTACTCGGCGGTCGCGCTGAACACCAGCCCCGCGGTGTCAGCCTGGGCCGCCGCGACCACGCCGTCGGTGCCGAACGCCAGCACGATCGCCCAGCTGGCCAGCGCGTAGAAGCCGCCGATGAGGACCACCGCCACGTAGGTGGCCAGGGGCACCGTCCGGCGCGGGTTGCGGGCCTCCTCGCCGTAGATGGCGGTGGCCTCGAAGCCGATGAACGACGCGATCGCGAACACGATGCTGATGCCCGGCGCGCCGGAGAAGAACTCCGAGGGCGCGAACGACCGCACGTCGATCCCGTCGGCGCCGCCCTGCGCCAGCACCGCGACGGCCACCACGGCGATGACGCCGATCTCCAGGGTGAGCAGGACGCCGAGGACCTTGGCGCCCACGTCGATGTTCCGGTAGCCCAGCAGGCCGACGACCGCCATGAGCACCAGCGACCAGACCCACCACGGCAGGTCCGGGCCGCCGTACCGGACGACCAGGCCCTCCGCGGTGGCGCCGGCCAGGCCGTAGATCGCCGCCTGGATGGCGGTGTAGGTGAGCAGCGCCAGGCCCGCGGCGCCGACGCCGGTGGACCTGCCGAGCCCCTTGCTGACGTAGGCGTAGAAGGCGCCGGCGTCCACGACGTGCCGGCTCATCGCCGCGTAGCCGACGCTGAACAGCAGCAGGACGACGGCGGCGACGACGTAGGCCATCGGGCTGCCGGGGCCGTTGCCGATCGCGAGCATGACCGGCAGCGCGCCGCCGATCGAGGTGAGCGGTGCGGCCGCCGCGACGACCAGGAAGACGATGCCGACGACGCCGATCGAGCCGCGCAGGCCGCGACCGCCCGCGGGCTCCTCGGGAGCAGGGGCGGGAGCCGGCGCGGTGGAGGAGAGCTCACTCATGGCAGGAACCGCCCTCGGTCGAGCCGCCGGTGGACCGGGAGCGGCAGTGGGCACTGGCGTTGGGCGGGACGTCGAGGGTGGGGTTGCGGTCGAAGAAGCCGACCGGCTTGAGCCGGAAGCCCGTGTGGTCCACGGGCATGATCGGCCAGTCCTCGGGCCGGGGGACGTGGGTGAGGCCGAAGGTGTGCCACACGACGAGGTCGGTGCCCTCGAGGTCGCGGTCGGCGGCGACGTACCCGGGCAGGCCGGCCCCGCCCGGGTGCTGGTTGACGAAGTCGCCGGCCGCGTAGCGCTCGGCGGGATCGTGCCGGGTGACCCACAGGTGCTTGGTGGCGAAGCCGGCGCGGCGGGCGATGGAGCTGTCCGGGTCGGCCAGCAGCGGCGGCTGGCCCTCGGGCAGCAGCGCGTAGGCGACCGGCTCGCCGAGGCGGTTGCGGCTGTTCGGGTTGCTGATGTGCCACACCCGGCCCACCGACTGGTCGGCCATCCGCTGCGCCTCGGACTCGCGGCGCAGCGCCGTCCGCCGCTGGGCGAAGGCGTTGCCCCGCGGGTTGTCCGGGCCCATCGGGACGCGGACGAAGTCGAGTTCCTCGACGGTGTTCGTCGGGCCGTCGACGGCCATGTCCAGCCGGGCGCTGAACAGGTGCTGGTGGAAGGGGGCGCCGAGACCCGGTGCGATCTCCGAGGCGTACGGGTAGCCCGCACCGGGGTGGGCGGAGGTGAAGACGATCCCGGTGGCCTTGACCTCGAAGCCGATGGTGCCGTCGAGGTAGAGGTACCAGTAGAAGCCGTAGTCGTAGTTGCCGATCGTGGTGAAGAAGCTGATCACCATGCGGCGCTGGCGGCGGGTCTCGGAGGACCCGGCCCACAGGTCGGTGTGCTTCCAGAGGATCCCGAAGTCCTCCTCGTGCATGCAGATCGCGTTGCGCAGCACCTGAGGGTTGCCGCGCTCGTCGGCGATCACCGCGTCCATGTAGGTGATGTCGCCGAGGCAGTCGCAGCCGAGCTCGAGGGCGTTGGCGTAGCGGCCGACCAGGTACTCGCCGGTGTCGAAGTAGTTCTGCCACGACCGGACGGGGGAGGGGTCGGCGTAGGGGACGACCATCTCGGCGATCGAGGCGCGGTGGACGACCGGCCGCAGCCGGCCGCCGTCCTCGAAGCCGACCTGGTGCAGGGTCAGCCCCTCGCGGGCGTCGAAGCCGACCCGCAGCTGCCACTTCTCCCAGGCGAGCAGGTTGCCGTCGAGGGTGAAGCTCGGCCCCTCGGGCTGGGTGATCTCGATCGGCTTCTGCGTCGTGCGCAGCGGGCCGGTGAGGGACGGGTCGGTGAAGTTGCCGTGCTCCTCGGGGACCGGCACCGGGCCGAGGTCGACGACCTGGTCGACGGTCCGGTGCATGACGTCGACGTAGGCGACCAGCCCGTCGATCGGGTGCGCCCAGGGGTGGTCCTCGGGGGAGTCCTGGCGGAAGGCCAGGCCGCGCAGGATGCGCCGGCCGGTCTCCTCCGGGTACTCGAAGACGCCGGCCGACAGCGGCGCCACGCGCACGTCGGCGACGTCGAGACCGCGCGCGGCCAGGGCGGTCAGCCAGCGCTCGTCGGTGGCGAGGACCTCCTCGACGAGGGCGAACTCCTCGTCGAGCACCGGCAGCTGCCCGTCGGTGGCGGCGTCGAGGGCGCGGTCGGAGACGACCTCGCGGCAGGTCACCGAGACGACGACGTCGTGGGCGTCGGGCCGCGACACGTCGTGCAGCAGCACCCGGACCCGGCGGTCGACGGGCGCGCCGGCGGACAGCGCCGCCTTGTCCGGCTCCTCGAGGCCGACGTAGACGAAGCGGGTCGTGTCGGCGACCAGCCCGGCGTCGGTCAGGACCTCGCGGGCGGTGGCGACCTCGTCGGCGGCGAGCTGCTCGAGGGGGTGGGTCGCGGTGGACGGCACGGCGGGTGCGGCCATGGGGGCTCCCTGTTTTGATTCTACGGGTGTAGAAAGACTGCGTGACCCAAGTTACAGCCGGTGTCTCGATATGTGAAGCCCGTGTTCCACATACGAAGGCAGCTCCGTGGTTGGCTCCGCTGCGCTGGTGCGCGGTCCTGGTGGCGATGGCCTCCGCCGCGGTGCACGTGCTCGCCCTGGCCACCGGCGGGACGCCGTCGTCGGTGCAGGTGGTGGTGCTGCTCGGCATGGGCGCGGCCTGCCTGCCGTGTGCCGTGCACCTCGCGCTGCTGCCCTGCCGGCGGGCGTGGCTGCAGACCGCCGTCGTGTCCGCGGCCATGCTCGGCGCCCACCCGCTGGTGCCGGCCGGCCACCACGGCGCGGGGCACGGGTCACTAGGCGTCGCGCTGGTCGTCGTCCCCGCCGCCGGGCTGGCGCTGGCCGCGTGGGCGCTGGTGCTGGGTGCCCGGGCGCGTCGGGTGGTGACCTGACCGGTCGCGGCCCGCGCCGCACCCGACCGCCGGCGCGGTCCGCGCCGCACCCGAGCCCGGCGCAACGGGGGGCCGGCTCATCCGGTACAGAGGAGGGCCGGGGTCCGAGCACGGGGGTGGAGCGGTGGCGCTTCGGTCGAGCAGGTCGACGTCGGCGGCGGCGGTCGCGGAGCGGAGCGCCGGGGACGGGACGCGCTGGGCGGCCGTGCTGAGCCTGATGGCCGCCGGGGTGGTCGCCGCGGCCCAGATCGGCAAGGCGTCCGCCGCGCTGCCCGTCCTGCAGGACGAGTTCGGCCTCAGCCCGGCCGCAGCGGCGTGGTTCCTCTCCGTGGTCAGCGCCATCGGCGCGGTGGTGGGCGCCGTCCTGGGGTGGCTCGGGCAGGCGCTCGGGTTCCGCCGTCAGGTCCTGCTCGGGTTGCTCGCGATCCTGCTCGCCAGCGCCGGAGGAGCACTCGTCCCGTCGAGCGGGTGGCTGCTGGCCGCCCGGGCCGCCGAGGGCCTGGGGCTGGTGCTCGTCGTCCTCGCCGCTCCCGCGCTGCTCCTGGAGGTCTCCGCGCCGGTGCACCGCCGACTGGTCGTCGGTGCCTGGGGCGCCTACATGCCGGTCGGTGCCGGGCTGGCCACGCTGCTCGTGCCCGGTGGGGTCGCGCTCGTGGGGTGGCGGGGCACCTGGCTGGTCGACGCGGTCCTGGCCGCGTGCGTCCTGCTGGCCGTGGTCCGGTGGGTGCCCCCGACCCGGGCCCGCCAGCCGGCGCGCGGCGGTCTGGCGCGGGCTCTCCGGTCGCCGGGGGTCCTCTGCCTCGCGGCGGTCTTCGGGCTCTACGCCGGGCAGTACCTCGCGGTCGTCGGGCTGCTGCCCGCCGTGCTCGTCGACGACGGCGGGCTGTCGCTGGCCTCCGCGGGCCTGGTCAGCGCCCTGGTCTTCCTGGTCAACGCCCCCGGCAACGTGCTCGGTGCGGTCCTCCTCCACCGGGGGGTGCCGCGCGGCCGGCTGCTGGTGACCGGCAGCGCCTGCATGGGGGTGGCCGTGTGGGGGGTGCTGGACGCCGGCCTGCCGCTCGGTGTGCGCATCGCCTCGGCCCTGGCGTTCTCCGCGACCGCCGGTCTGGTCCCGGCCGCCGCCTTCAGCGGGGTGGCCGCGATCTCCGCCGGCACCGCGTCGGCGGGGGCGTCCGTGGGCCTGCTGATGCAGGGCTCGAGCATCGGCCAGCTCGGAGGACCGCCCCTCGCGGTCGCGGTCGACGCGGCGGTGGCCTCGTGGGCGGGCCGTCCGGCGACGCTGTGCGGTCTCGCCGCCCTCGCCGTGCTCGGGGGCCTGGCGTACCGGCGGCTGGAGAGACCGCTCGGCCCCTCCGGGGGGCGCGTGCCGAGCTCGGCGGGCCTGTGACCCGGCCCGGTGCCCGGGCGGTCAGCCGACGTCGTCCCGGTCGCCGGTGGCGCGGAGCCGGGACGCGAGCACAGCGCTGCGCTTGAGCGACTCCACGACGACCGAGACCTCCAGGGCCGTCACGGACGCCGACCAGGGGGAGGTCGTGACCAGCTCCCGCAGGGCCGCCTTGTCCGGGGCCGCGACGTCGACGAGGAAGGACCACTCGCCGGCGAGCTCCGCGGCGTACCGGACCGACGACGCCGCGGCGAGCGCCCGGCCCAGCTCGTCGACCCGGCCGGGAGCGGTGCGCAGCCACACCAGGGCCTCGACCGGCAGCCCCAGCAGCGCGGGCTCGACGACGGCGCGGAAGTAGACGACGCCGTCGGAGCGCAGGCCCTCGATCCGCCGCCGCACCGTCGCCTCGGACACCCCGCACAGCCGCGACAGCTCGTCGCTGGTCCGCCGCCCGTCCTCCGCGAGTGCCCGCAGCAGGAGCCGGTCCACGCCGCTCAGCGCCACCCTCGGGGCGGCGCCGGAGAGGGGGATGTCGGGGACGTCGCGGGCGAGCGCCGCCCGCTCGTCCGGGGCCAGCAGGTCCGGCATCCAGTCGTGCACGGTCCGGTGGTAGCGCAGCACGGGCGCGCTGCTCACCCGCCCCAGCCCCGGGACGGCGGGCAGCTCCTCCAGGGTGAGCGCGGCGACGTGCTCGTCGCGGCAGACCACCTCGGCCACGACGTCGGACGTGCCGGTCACGAGGTAGGTGAAGATCGAGTCCCGCCGCCGCGCCAGCGCCCCGGCCGCCAGCCGCGCCGTCCCGGGCGCGCACTGCGCCCGCAGGACCCACGGGTCACCCGCGCCGATCCGCGTCCGCGCCGGCAGCGCGGTGACCACCACCCAGCCCTCCTCGACCAGCCGGGCCCCGCGGCGGGCCACGGTGCGCTCGGGCTCGCCCAGCACCGCGGCGATCTGCCGCCAGGACGCCCGCCCGTCGACCTGCAGCGCGCCGACGATGCGCCGGTCCAGCGGCGTGAGCGGCCCCGGAGGTGTCGTCATGCGCCAGGAGCCTGGCCGATTCCGTCAGTGGCGACAAGACCGTTGCCGATGTCCGTGGCCCGGCCGGACTCTGTGACCCAGTTCGCACTCAGGTCGTCGTCCCCAGGAGGAGTCATGGCCGCACCCGCCGCCGTCGGGACCGGGGGTCCCCGGCATCCGGCCGACCCGCCGGCCCGCTCGTCGAGCCGTCGCCGCGTCCTCGCCGCCACCGGCATCGGCAACGCCCTGGAGTGGTACGACTGGAGCGTCTACGCGATCTTCGCGCCGTTCTTCGCCGCGCAGTTCTTCGCACCCACCGACCCCGTCTCGGCGCTGCTGGCCACGCTGGGCGTCTTCGCCGTCGGGTTCCTCATGCGGCCGCTCGGCGGGTTCGTCTTCGGCTGGCTCGCCGACCGGCGCGGGCGGAAGACGGCCATGGCCCACGCCATGGTGCTGTGCGCCGCCGGCAGCCTGGTCATCGGCCTGGCCCCGACCCACGAGGCCATCGGCGTCGCGGCGCCGGCACTGCTGCTCCTGGCGCGCTGCGTGCAGGGCCTGGCCCACGGCGGCGAGATCGGCTCGTCGCACACGTACCTGGCCGAGATGGCGCCGGCCCGGCGCCGTGGACTGTGGGCCTCGACGATGTACGTGGCGATCACCACCGGCACGCTGGCGGCCACGCTGATCGGTGCGGTGCTGACCAGCACGGTGTCGCCGGAGGCGATGGCGTCGTGGGGCTGGCGCATCCCGTTCCTCGTCGGGGCCGCGCTGGGCGGCTACGCCCTCTGGCTGCGCCGCTCACTGGCCGAGACCGACGCCTTTCAGCAGGAGCGCGCCCGGACCGCGGTCCCCGCCGAGGCGCCGTCGTCCCCATCGCTGCTGACCGGCGTGTGGGCGCACCGCTGGGCTGCCCTGCGGGTCATCGGCCTGACCGTCGGCGGGACGGTCTTCTACTACACGTGGGCGGTCGCGGCCCCCGCCTACGCCATCGGCGTGAAGGGCATCGACCCCGGCAAGGCGCTGTGGGCCGGGGTGGTGGCCAACGTCGTCTTCCTCGCCGTCCTCCCGCTGTGGGGCGCGCTGTCGGACCGGTGGGGACGCCGGCCCAACGGGTTCGTCTTCGGGATCGGCACCGTCGTCCTGGCCTTCCCGCTCACCGCGCTGATCCAGGACGAGGCCTGGCAGCTGGGCGTCGCGATGTCGCTGGCCCTCGTCGTCCTGGCGTCCAGCGCCTCGATGGTGCCCGCGTGGTTCGCCGAGCTGTTCCCGACGCGGGTCCGGGCGTCGGGCATGGCGATCCCGTACTCGATCGCCGTCGCGCTGACCGGCGGGACGGCGCCCTACCTGCAGACGTGGCTGGGCAGCCGCGGGCAGGAGGACCTGTTCACCGGCTACGTGGTCGTCCTCGGGGTGGTCACGCTGCTGACCGTCTGGCGTACCCGCGAGACCCGCGGCACCGAGCTGTCCTGAGCCGGACCGATCGAGAGGAGGACCGACCGTGTCCGAGGAGCTGTGCACCCTGTCCGCCGTCGCGCAGGCGGCCCTGGTCCGCCGCCGCGAGGTCTCGGCCGTCGAGCTGCTGGAGGCGCACCTGGCGCGGATCGACCGGCTCGACCCGCTGGTCAACGCCATCGTGACCCGGGACGACGACGCGGCCCGCGCCGCGGCACGGGAGGCCGACCGGCGGCTCGCCGCGGGGGGACCGGTCGGGCCGCTGCACGGCCTGGCGGTGGCGCACAAGGACACCCACGCCACCGCGGGGATGCGGACGACGTGGGGATCGCCGCTCATGGCCGACTCCGTGCCGGCCGAGGACGAGCTGGTCGTCGCGCGCATCCGGGACGCCGGCGCGGTCCGGGTCGGCAAGACCAACGTCCCTGAGTGGGCCGCGGGCTCGCACACCACCAACCCGCTGTTCGGGCCCACGCGCAACCCCTACGACCTGCGGCGCAGCGCCGGCGGGTCGAGCGGGGGAGCGGCCGCCGCGCTCGCCGCGGGGCTGGTGCCGCTCGCCGAGGGCAGCGACATGGGCGGTTCGTTGCGCAACCCCGCGGCGTTCTGCAACGTCGTCGGGCTGCGGCCCACCCCGGGGCGGGTGCCGATGGTCCCGACCGGGCTCGGCTGGCAGACCCTCGGCGTCCAGGGCCCGATGGGCCGCACCGTCGCCGACGTGGCGCTGCTGCTGTCGGTCGTCGCGGGCCCCGACCCGCGGGCACCGCTGTCGCTGGAGCAGCCCGGGTCGTCGTTCCTCGGAGCTCTCGACACCGACCTGCGGGGGCTGCGCGTGGCGTGGGCGCCCGACCTCGGCGGCCGCATCCCGGTGGACCCCGCGGTCACCGCCGTCCTCACCCCGCAGGGCAAGACCTTCGAGGACCTCGGCGCCGAGGTCACCGAGGCCTGCCCCGACCTCGCCGGCGCCGGCGAGACCTTCGACGTCCTGCGCGCCTGGCACTTCGCCACGACCCTCGGCGACGCCGTCCGCCGGCACCCGGACCGGGTCAAGGAGACCGTGCGGTGGAACGTCGAGCGCGGGTTCCGGCTCACCGCCGAGGACGTCGGCCGGGCCGAGCTGGCGCACACCCGGCTGCACCAGCAGGTGGTCGCGTTCTTCGCGGAGTACGACGTCCTCCTCGCGCCGACCACCCAGGTGCTGCCCTTCGACGTCGACCTCGAGCACCCCACGCAGGTGGACGGCCGGCCGATGGGCGACTACCTGGAGTGGATGCGCTCCTGCTCGCTGATCTCGGCCACCGGGTGCCCTGCGGTGAGCGTGCCGGGCGGGTTCACGCCCGAGGGGCTCCCCGTGGGCCTGCAGGTCGTCGGGCCGCCGCGGGCCGACCGGCGGGTCCTCGAGGTCGCGCACGCGTTCGAGCAGGCGACCGGGCACGGCCGGTTGCGCCCGCCGCTCGTCGGGTGAGCCGGGGCGGCGGTCAGCGGAGGGCGGCGGCGACCTTCGCCGCGGCAGCGGCCACGGCCCGGCCCACCCGGTCGACGTCGATCGTGTCGTCGACGTAGACGACGGCCAGCGCCGCGCGGGCCCCGCCGTCGGGCCCCAGGACGGGGGCGGCGACCGAGTGCATGCCGGGGATGACCTCGCCCCGCGACGTCGCCCAGCCGGTGCGGCGGGCCGCGGCGAGCTCCGGCCGGTCGTCGGGGGACGGCGGCTCCGGGACCAGCAGCGCGAGGCCCGGGGCGCCGCGGCCGACGGGGTGCCGGGTGCCCGGGCGGTAGGTGACGTGCGCCGGGGAGTCGTGGGGCTCGACGCTGGTCACCGTCACCGCCTCGTCGCCGGTGCGCACGACCAGGAAGGCGGTCATGCCCAGCTCCGCGACGAGCTCGTTGAGCCGGGGGAGCGCGGCGGCCTGCAGCCCGGTCCGCACGCCGCGGGCCAGCGCGGCCACCCCGAGCCCGAGCGAGAAGTGTCCGACGGCGTCGCGCTCGACGAGCTGGTGGTCCTCCAGCGTGCGCAGCAGCCGGTAGGTGATCGACCGGTGCAGCCCCAGCGCCTGCCCGATCTCCGCGATCGGCTGCGGCCGCCCGGCGGCGGCCAGGTGCTCGAGGACCCGGAGGCCGCGGTCGAGCGTCTGCGACTGCGGCGTGCTCGCACCCTCGTCCGCCACCATCGCCACCCCCTCCCGTGCCGGTCGGCACCACCCTACGGACGCGGCTCCGCCCCGCCGCCCGGGTGGGGTCCGGACGGCGGGGCGGTGCCGGGCCCTCAGCCGTTGACCACCTGCGGCACGGCCACCGCCTTGAGGCCCTCGACGCCGAACTCCAGCCCGTAGCCGGACTTCTTGACCCCGCCGAACGGGATCATCGGGTGCACGCCGCCGTGGGCGTTGATCCAGACGGTGCCGGCCTCGAGCCGGGCGGCCACGGCGCGCGCCGCCTCCCGGTCGCTGCTCCAGACCGAGGCGCCCAGGCCGACGTCGAGCGCGTTGGCCATGCCGACGGCGTCGTCGACGTCCTCGTACCGCACGATCGGCAGGGCCGGACCGAACTGCTCCTCGGCCACCAGCGGGTTGTCGTCGTCGACGTCGGCCACGATCGTGGTCGGGTAGAAGTGGCCGGGCGCGTCGGGGTCGGGGTCGCCGCCGAGGAGGACCTTCGCGCCGGCCTCGCGCGCGGCGTCGACCAGCCGCGCGACGATCTCGTACTGCGCGCGGTTCTGCAGCGGGCCGAGCACGTTCTGCTCGTCGAGCCCTCGGCCCATCGGCATCGCCTTCGCGACCTCGACCAGCGCCGCGCACACCTCGTCGTAGACGTCGTTGTGCACGTACAGCCGCTTGAGCGCCGCGCACGTCTGGCCGGTGTTGATGAACGCGCCCCAGAACAGGTCCTGCGCGATCGCGCGCGGGTCGACGTCGGGCAGCACGATGCCGGCGTCGTTGCCGCCGAGCTCCAGGGTCAGCCGCTTCACGGTGTCGGCGGAGCTGCGGATGATCGCCTGCCCGGTCGCGGTGGAGCCGGTGAACACCAGCTTGTCCACGCCGGGGTGGGCCGACAGGCGGGCACCCACCTCCCGCTCGCCGGCGACGACGCTCAGCACGTCGGCGGGCAGCACGCCGTTCAGGACCTCGACGAGGGCCAGGACGGAGAGCGGGGTGTGCTCCGAGGGCTTGACCACCACGGTGTTGCCCATCCGCAGCGCGGGGGCGACCTGCCAGATCGTGATCATCATCGGCCAGTTCCACGGGCCGATCGCGCCGACCACGCCGACGGGGCGGTAGTGCAGCTCGGCGTGGGTCTGGCCGTCGTCCACCACGGTCCCGCCGGGGAGCTCGGTGGCCGCGGTGGCGCGCAGCCACGCGGCGCACGCGCCGACCTCGAAGCGGGCGTTCGGGCCGTTGAGCGGCTTGCCCTGCTCCCGGGAGAGCAGCTCGGCGAGCGGTTCGGCGGCCGCCTCGACCGCGTCCGCCGCGCGCAGGAGCAGCTCGATGCGGTCGGCGTCGGGACGGGCCGCCCAGGCCGGCTGCGCGGCGCGGGCACGGGCGACGGCGGCGTCGAGGTCCTCGACGGAGCGGACCGGAGCGCGGCCGACGACCTCTCCCGTCGCGGGGTCGAGGACCTCGCGGCCGCCGGGGTCGGTGACGGCGGCCAGCAGGTCGTCGTAGGTCGGCGTCTCCGGCGTGGGGGTCCCGGGCTCGCTTCCGGTGGGGGTGGTCATCGTCGCCTTTCGATCGGAGGGAGGAGCGGGGGAGGGGGCGGCTGGGCTCACGGCGCCGGCTGGATGCGCCCGGTGACCTCGCCGAAGGTGATCCGGCCGCCGCCGGCACCCGGCGCGGTGGCGGTGATGGTCACCTCGTCGCCGTCCTCGAGGAACGTGCGGGTGGAGCCGTCGGCGAGGGTCAGCGGCTCGGTGCCGCCCCAGGACAGCTCGATGAACGAGCCGCGCTGCTCCTTGCCCGGGCCGGAGACGGTGCCCGACGCGTAGAGGTCACCGGTGCGCAGGGACGCGCCGTTGACGGTCATGTGCGCGAGCTGCTGGGCCGGCGTCCAGTACAGCCCGCCGAACGGTGGGCAGCTGATGAGCTCGCCGTTGAGCCGGACCTCGAGGGTGAGGTCGAGACCCCAGGGGGAGTCGGTGTCGTCGAGGTAGGGGAGCAGCGGCACGTCGCGGGCCGGCGCGGGGACCCGGGCGGCCTCCAGCGCGGCCAGGGGCACCACCCACGGCGACAGCGAGGTGAGGAAGGACTTGCCGAGGAACGGGCCCAGCGGCACGTACTCCCACGACTGGAGGTCCCGGGCGGACCAGTCGTTGACCAGGCAGACGCCGAACACGTGTTGCGGGAAGTCGGCCACCGGCACCGGCCGGCCGAGCTGCGACGGCGTGCCGACGACGAAGCCCACCTCGGCCTCGATGTCCAGCCGCTGGGAGGGGCCGAAGGTCGGGGCGTCGTCGGTGGGCGCCTTGCGCTGCCCGTTCGGCCGGACGACGGGGGTGCCCGACACCTGCACGGTGCCGGCGCGGCCGTGGTAGCCGATCGGCAGGTGCTTCCAGTTCGGCGTCAGCGCCGCGGAGTCGGGCCGGAACATCTTCCCGAGGTTCTCCGCGTGGTGCTGCGAGCTGTAGAAGTCGACGTAGTCGGCCACCTCGACCGGCAGGTGCAGGGTCACCTCCGACCGCGGCACCAGGTGCGGCTGCACCGCCGCCCGGTGCGCCTCGTCGGTGAACCACGTGGTCAGCTGCTCGCGCAACTGCGCCCACGCCTGCGGCCCGCGCGCCATGAACGTGTTGAGCGAGCCGGTGGCGTGCCCGTCGTCCCCCGTGGCCGCGGCCAGGTCGAGCACGTGCTCGCCGATCGCGACCCCGGTCCGCGGCGCGGTGCCGGGGGTGGAGAAGACGCCGTAGGGGAGGTTGTCCAGCCCGAAGCCGGTGCCGGGCGGGAGGTCCAGCCAGGTCGTCATGCCGAGGGCCCCCGGCCGGACCAGGTCCAGGCGTACTTCCCGTCGTCGGCGGCGGTGCCGGCCTCGCCGAGGTCCAGCGGCCGGAAGGTGTCGACCATGACGGCGAGCTCGTCGAAGTACTCCACGCCGAGGGAGTTCTCGACCGCGCCGGGCTGCGGGCCGTGGGAGTGCCCGCCCGGGTGCAGGCTGATCGAGCCCTTGCCGATGCCCGAGCCCTTGCGCGCCTCGTAGTCGCCGTCGACGTAGAACATGACCTCGTCGGAGTCGACGTTGGAGTGGTAGTAGGGCACCGGGACCGCCAGCGGGTGGTAGTCGACCTTGCGCGGCACGAAGTTGCAGATCACGAAGTTGTCGCCCTCGAAGACCTGGTGCACCGGCGGCGGCTGGTGGACCCGGCCGGTGATCGGCTCGAAGTCGCGGACGTTGAACGCGTAGGGGTAGAGGTGCCCGTCCCAGCCCACGACGTCGAACGGGTGCTCCGGGACGACGTGCACGGTGCCGGCCAGCCCGCCGGGGCCGGGCCCGCGGTGCTTGACGTAGACCTCGACGTCGGTGCCCTCGGCCAGCAGCGGCTCGGCCGGGCCGCGCAGGTCCCGCTCGCAGTAGGGCGCGTGCTCGAGGAACTGCCCGTACTTGCTCAGGTAGCGCCTGGGCGGCGCGATGTGGCTGTTGGCCTCGACGGCGTAGGTGCGCAGCGGCTCGGTGCCGGTCGGGATCCAGCGGTGGGTGGTGGTCCGCGGGATGACCACGTAGTCGCCGGCGCCCACCTCCAGCGCGCCGAACACCGTCTCCACCGTCGCCGCGCCCCGCTCGACGTAGACGCACTCGTCGCCGGTCGCGTTGCGGTAGTACGGGCTGGTCAGGGACGACACCGCGTAGGAGATGCGGACGTCGCCGTTGCCCAGCACCAGCCGGCGGCCGGTGACCGGGTCGACGGCCTTGTGCTCCTCGCCGGGGAACAGGTCGTGCAGCTTCAGGTGCCGGGGCACCAGCGGGCTGTTGGGGGTCAGCGTCTGGTCGGGCAGCGCCCACGGGCGGGCGTCGACGATCGCCGACGGGACGCCGCGGTGGTAGAGCAGCGAGGAGTCCGACGAGAAGCCCTCCTCACCGACCAGTTCCTCGTAGTACAGACCGCCGTCGGGACGGCGGTGCTGGGTGTGCCGCTTCGGCGGGACGCTGCCCACCTGCCGGTAGAACGCCATGGTGTGCCTCCTTCAGGCCGGGACGGGGGTGGGGACAGGGCGGGCGAGCAGCCGGGCCACCGCGGGGGCGACGTCGGCGGCGCGGGTGAGGACGGCGGCCACGTGCCCGTCGGGGCGCAGCACCCAGACCTCGTCGGGCCGCACGCCGAGCGCCTCGCGCAGCGTCGGCCCGCCGTCCAGGTCGCGGACGCGGTGCACCGCGACGGGCACGTCGCCGAGGTCGGGCAGGGACGGGGTCTCGGCGTCGTCCCCGACCAGCACGGTGACCCCCGCGCGGGCGAGCTGGCGCAGCCGGACGACGTCCGGCCGGCCCGGCACGCTGACCGGGCAGTCGGGCACCAGGACCCCGGGGGCGGGGACGGGGACGTCGCCGCGGGCGGGCCGGCCCGGGAAGGGGCGGCGGTCGTCCGGGGTCGTCAGGGGCGAGTCGACGTACCAGAACGGCTCGGCCAACCGGCCGGAGTCGACCTGCGCCCGGGCGGCCGGGTCGGTGGCGGCCCGCTCGAGGACGTCGAGCCGGTGCCGGGCGTCGGCCTCGCTGCCGGGCACCAGGAACCGCATCGTCGCGCCAGTGACCTCGATGTTCTCCAGGGCCGCGGCGTGCCGCTCGTCGTGGTAGCTGTCCAGCAGCGACTCCGGCGCCCAGCCGTGGAGCACGAAGGCGATCTTCCAGGCGGCGTTCTCGGCGTCGAGCACCCCGGAGTTGAGGCCGCGTGCGCCGAAGGGGGAGACCAGGTGCGCCGCGTCACCGGCGACCAGGACCCGCCCGACCCGCATGCGGTCCACGACCCGCGAGTGGAACCGGTAGACCGACTTCCACACGACCTCGTAGTCGCGGTCGCCGATGACCTGCCGGATCCGCCGGTCCAGCCCGCCCGAGGCCTCCTCGGCGGCCAGGTCGAACTCCGCCGGCACCTGCCAGTCGATCCGGAACGTCGAGTCCGGGCAGGGGTGGATGAGCACCTGCCGGCCCGGGTTCCACGCCGGGTCGAAGTAGAAGCGGCGCTCGGTCTCCCAGCCGGGCAGGTCGGTGCGGATGTCGCAGATGAGGAAGTGGTCGTCGAACGTCTCGCCCTCGAAGGTCAGCCCGAGGGCCGACCGCAGCGCGTCGCTGCGCGGGCCGGGGCAGGCGACGACGTAGGAGCCGCGCACCGGGACCTCGCCGTCCGCCGTCGCGCAGGTGAGGGTCACGCCGGTCTCGTCCTGGGCGACGCCGACCACCCGGGAGCCCCAGCGCACCTCGATCAGCGGCTGCTCGGCGATCCGCGCGTCGAGCAGCTGCTCGGTCTCGCACTGGGAGATGTTGACGAACGGCGGGAACGGGGACTTCCCGCGGTCGGCGAAGGTGAAGCTGAACAGCTCGGCGTCGCGGTGGAAGGTGCGCGCCGTCGTCCAGGTGACGCCGCGGCGGGCGACCTCGGCGCCGACGCCGACGGCGTCCCAGACGTCGAGGACGTCGCGCTGCTGGCAGATGGCCTTGCTGCCGATCGCGTCCCGCTCGGGGCGGCCGTCGAGGACGACGACCCGCAGGCCCCAGCGGGCCAGCAGCAGCGCCGCGGTCTGGCCGACCGGGCCGGCGCCGACGACCAGCACGGGCAGGTCGGAGGTCATCGCGGGCCTCATCCCTGCAGCTCGTCCCAGACCTGGCGGTCGCGCTCGGCGGTCCAGATCACGGGGCGCTCGATGCCGGAGAACTCGTCCCACAGGCGCTGCACGTCGAAGGGCAGGCAGTGCTCAAAGATCGGCCACTTCCCGTACTTGGGGGCCAGCGCCTCGTGGGTGGCGGCGAAGGCGTCCTTGAGCGTGCCGCCGGAGCGGTGCGCCTCGCCGACGGTGCGCTGCATGGTGAGCAGGAAGTCGCGGGTCTGCTCGATCGCGGCGTCGACCTGGTCGCGGCCGCGGGCGATGGCGCCGCGCCCGCCGACCAGCTGCCGGGCGCCGAGGGCCTTGACCCGGTCGAGGGTGCCGGCCGCCCAGTCGAAGTGGAACGCGTCGCCGGTGTAGAGCGCGGCCTGCGACTCCACGAGGTCGCCGGCGAAGACGATCTCCTGCTTGGGCAGCCAGGCCACGATGTCGCCCTCGGTGTGGCCGCGGCCGAGGAACTCGAGCACCAGCTCACCGCGGTCGCCGCCCAGCTCGATGGTGAGCTTGTCGCGGAAGGTCATGGTCGGCCAGGTCAGGCCGGGGATGGACTCCGGCTCCTCGAACAGCCGAGGCATCCGGCCGTACTCGCTCTCCCAGTCCTGCTGGCCGCGCTCCTCGATGAGGTGCTTGGTCTGCTCGGAGCTGACGATCACCTCCGCGTCGAACGCGCTGGCGCCCAGCACGCGGACGGCGTGGTAGTGGCTGAGCACCAGGTAGCGCACCGGCTTGTCGGTGTGCTCGCGCAGCTTGGCCAGCCAGCGGCGGGCCGCGACCGGCGTGGCCAGGGCCTCGAAGCAGACCAGGAAGTCCTCGCCCTCGATGGCGCCGAGGTTCGGGTCCCCCTCCGCGGTCAGCGCGTACACGCCGTCGGCGAGCACCTCGAGGGTCTGTTCCTTCACGCCGAGGTCGGCGGAGGAGGCGAAGGGCTTGGCGGCCATGGACGGGTCTCCCTCACTGTGTTCCATAATCGGACGAGCGATCCGCTTATCGACTGCGAGGTTACGACGTTGTGGTGCCCGACACAAGCCCCGCCGGCCGGATCGGGAACGCCGCCCAGAGGGCCGCCGCGCTCGCCGCGAGCACCACGAGGGCCACCAGCGGGTGCGCCGCGACGGCGTCGACGGCCGGCTGCAGCACCGACTCGCCCCCGGTGAGGACCGCGGCCGCCCAGGCCGCCGCGGCGGCCACCCCGGCGGCGGCGAGCAGGGCGCGGACCGCCGGGTACGCCCGCGACCGGCTCATCAGCACCACCAGCGGCAGGACGACGGCCACGGCCACGAGCTGGGCCAGTTCGACGCCGACGTTGAAGCCGAGGATCGCCGAGACGGTGGCGCCCGGGTCCAGGTGCAGGTCGAGGATCGTCGTGGCGAAGGCGGTGCCGTGCACCAGCCCGAACAGGCCGGCGATCCACACCTCGCCCCTCGGCACGACCGGCCGGACCGCGTGCACCGCCGCGACCGCGATGGACGCCGCGACGAGCACCTCGACCGGCGTCGTGGGCACGCTCAGCCAGCCGAGGGAGACCGCGGCGAGGGTGAGCGAGTGCCCGACGGTGAAGGCGCTCACCACCAGCCCGGCCCGGCGCAGCGTGGCGGGCAGGCCCCGGCGCTCCCGCCACCGCGCGCGCAGCCCCCGGCCGGCGGCGACCAGCGGGGCGGGGAGCAGCAGCATCGCGAGGAACAGCAGGTGGTCGGTGCCCTCGGCGATGTGCCGCACCCCGAGGGCGACGGTCGCGGTCATCCCGCTCTCCCAGGAGGCGCCGTCCCGGTCCAGCGCGATCGTGGACTCCTCGCCGGTGAGGACCCCGATCAGCTCGGGCTCGCCCTCGGGCAGCACGCCGGCGGACCAGTCGCTGACCACCGAGACGTACACGTCGTGGGTGGCGATGCGCTCGGAGACCGCGTCGTAGTCGAGCACCACGTCGCCGACCGCGCTGCCGGCCGGGGTGGCCGCGACGTCGACGAGGAGCGTGGGCAGGTCGTCCACCGTGCCGAGCTCGACGGAGGTGACCGCGACGTCGTAGGCGCCGTTCTCGTCGCTGAGGGCCAGGTGACCGGCGACGTAGGCGGCGACGTCGGCCTCGGCGGCGGCCACCCCGGCGGGGTCGGCGGCGACCTCGCTGCCGGTGGCCAGGGTGTAGCGGTCCAGGGGGATCTGCAGGTCCAGGTCGACCTCGTCCGCGCCCACGGTCAGCAGGACGGCCGACGTCTCCGAGGGGTGCGCCTGCGCGGCGGCGGGCGCGGCGACCAGGGCGAGCCCGGCCGCCGCGGCCACCACCGCGGTGCGCGCCAGGAGGCGGCGGGGCATCAGGCCGCGCTGCCGTAGTCGGTCGCCTTGTCCCGGTAGACGGTGTGCAGGTGGACGCCGTCGAACCCGATGCCCGACTGGTGCACGTACTCGATCCACACCCGGGGCCCGCTGATCCGGAAGTAGGCGTCCTCGCCGTCGGAGTCGGTGGAGCCCGACCACGACACGTAGGTCTGGTCGTAGGCGGCGACGTACTCGGCGACGACCTGGTCGGCGACCTCCTCGTCGACGTCGCCCACCCACTCACGGATGGCCGCGGTCACCAGGTCCTGCTGCCTCTGGCTCAGGTCGGAGACGAGCACGCCGCCGTCGTCCGGGTAGCTCGCGCCGTCCTGGCCCGCGCCCATGACGACGTCGTCGTAGAGCTGGTCGAGCTCGGCGGTCGCGAGCTGGTCCTCGGACAGGCCGGACAGCGCCGCGAACACCGAGTCCTTCATCGAGCCGAGCGGCTCGAGGGTCGTCCCGTCGTCGGTCTGCCAGGTCTGGGGCTCGATGCCGACGAACTCGGGGGTGATCGCGACGGTGTCGCCGGCGTAGTCGACGTCCACCGCCAGGTGGTGACCGCCGAACTGGACCATGAAGGCGCTGTCGGTCGCCGGCCGGCCGAAGAAGGCGATGAAGTAGTTGTCGCTGCTCCAGTCCAGGCCGCCGCCGGGACCGCCGCCGCTGCTGCCGCTCGCGGCGAGCACGTCGTCGGCGGCCATCATCTCGAGGACCTGCTGGTAGCCCTCGTCGCTGAGCACCGCCTGGAGGACGGCGAGCGCCGCGGTCCGCTGCTCGTCGGTCAGGTCGCCCATCGCCAGGCCGTTGCGCTGGACCATCCCCTCGGGGAGGTTCGACCAGTTGCTCTTCGCGTCGGAGTCCGCGTAGTCGTACAGCAGCGTGTCGAGCTGGTCGTCGGACAGCGTGGCCGTGAAGGCCTCGGCGGCCGCGACGACCTCCGCGGTCGGGGAGCCCTCGGCGGCCGCGGTGGTGACCTCGGGCGACGTCGAGCCGGAGGAGGTCGACGTCGTCGAGGTCGACGCGGTGGTGTCCTCGGCGGTGCCGCAGGCGACGGCGGTGCCCAGCAGGGCCAGGGCTGCGAGGCTCCCGACGAGCGGGCGGGTGAACCTGCCCAGCAGCGGCCGGCGCTCGTCGGCAGGGGTCGGTGGCGCAGGAGTCGTGGTCATGCGCTCACTGTCGGTGCCTGCTGTGTGGCGGTCCTGGACCTCTGCTGTCCGTCTGCTGAGTGCCCGGCGCCACACCCCGGCGCTCACGCTCCCTCGAGGACCGCCTCCCGCAGCAGGTGGCCGTGGTCGAGGTACCACTGGTGGGTCTCGGCGGCGCGCCGGCCCGCGCCGCCCAGGTAGTCGGCGAAGGCGGCGTGCCCGTCGGCCGCCGCGGTGCCGACGATGTCGTAGCACCACTCGTGGTTGCGCAGGACCGCCAGCGCCACGCGCTCGCGCTCGGGCCCGGTCAGCCCGTAGCTGTCGACGAACAGCCGGAGGCGGTCCAGGGCCCGTCCGCGCCGGCGGTCGGGGATGTGCCGGTCGGGCCGCAGCGGCGCCCAGAGCCGGGCGGCGCAGGCGACGTCCCAGACCCGGCTGCCGGGGCTGGCCAGGTCGAAGTCGATGAGGGCGACGGCGCGGCCGTCCCGGAAGACGACGTTGTCCAGGTTGGGGTCGTTGTGGCTGACCAGCGTCCCGGCGAAGGGCGGCGGGGGCGACGGCGGCCAGGCGTGCGGCGCAGGGTCGAAGGTGCTCACGGCCCGGTGGTAGTCGCGGAGCAGGTGGGCCACGCTGACCAGCGCCTCGTCGGTCAGCGCCCAGGCCGGGTACGGCGGCGTCACCGCGGTGCCGGCGACGTAGGAGAGGACCTCGCGGCCCCGGTCATCCACCCCGAGGAAGCGCGGTGCGCCGCGGAACCCGACGTCGGCGAGGTGGCCCAACAGCGCGCGGGTGGCCGGGCTGGTGGACCGCTGGGGCCGCCGCACGGTGTCCCCGATGCGCACCACCCGGCCCCGGTTGGTCAGGCCCCCCGTGAGGACGACCTCCGGCTCCCTCTCCTCGGGCACCTGCCCATCCTGGTCCTCCCCGGACCCCGCGGGGACCCCGTCAGCGCCCGTCGAGGACGGCCTCGGCGAGGGCCGTGTGGGTGACGATGCCGCCGACCAGTCCGCTGCGGAGGGCGGCGCGGACGGCCGGGGCCTTGCCCGCGCCGTAGGGGATGACGACGACCTCCGGGATGGCCCGCATCTCCTCGGCGGTGATCCCGATCATCCGGTCGGCCAGGTCGGTCGGCACCGGTGCGCCCTCGGCGTCGACGAAGACGCCGGAGATGTCGGCGCAGACCCCCAGGTCGTGCAGCGCCCGCCGGTCCTCCGCGGACGCCGCGTCGTAGACCGTGGACTGTCCCGCCGCCCAGAGCCCCACGCCGGCGACGGCCTTGGTCACCGACGGCAGCTGGCCGAGCGCCCGGGCGACCTCGGGTTGCTGGCGGAGGGCCCGGGCGGTCGCGGCGTCGGGCACCGTGAGCGGGGCGTAGAAGCAGTGCGCCGCGCCGCCGGACGCGCTGGCCGCGTCGCGCACCGCGTCCACCGAGGTGTCGGGCCCGTCCGGCAGCGAGAGCGCCCCGGTGAGCTGCACGACCGGGACCCCGGGCAGGCGGGGCAGCGCGCGGGCCATCGCGCTCACCGAGCGCGCCCACGCCAGGCCGAGCACGTCCTGGGGTGTGGTGATCTCCGCCAGCAACTGCGCGGCGGCCCGGCCGACGTGGTCGCGCAACGACCGCACGTCGTCGTCCGGGGTGTCGACGACCACCGAGTGCCGCAGTCCGAACCGGGCCTGCAGCCGCGCCGACAGGTCGACGTCGATCTCCCCCTGGTGGCGGATCTCGATGCGGACCAGGCCGCTCTGGCGCGCGCTGTCGAGCAGCCGGGCGACCTTGAAGCGGCTCAGCCCGAACTCCTCGGCGATCTCGACCTTGGACCGGCCCTCCAGGTAGTACCGGCGGGCGATCGACGCGGTGAGGACGACGCGGGCCGGACCGGTCTGCTCTGCTGTCACTGGCCCACCCCTGCTCATCTGAGCGCCCCGTTCCTCACTATCGCACGGCATCTTGACGCCGGTGCCCGTGCCCCCGAGACTCAGCTCACACTTTTGAGGGTGTTCCCGCTCATCTGAGCAGTCGCTTCCGTGCTCGCCACTGGAGGACGAGATGGTGCCCAGACGCGTCCTGGCCGCGACCGCGGCGACCGTGGTGGCGGCCGGGGTCGGCGGGTGCGCCGGCTGGGGCGGCGGGCCCGGCGGTGGAGGGCCGAACAGCATCAACGTTTTGATGGTCAACAACCCGCAGATGGTCGACCTCCAGCAGCTCACCGCGGAGCACTTCACCGCCGAGACGGGCATCACGGTCAACTACACGGTGCTGCCGGAGAACGACGTCCGGGACAAGATCAGCCAGGAGTTCTCCAGCCAGGCCGGGCAGTACGACGTCGCCACGCTGAGCAACTTCGAGATCCCGATCTACGCCCGCAGCGGGTGGGTGGCGCCGCTGGACGACTACATCGCGGCCGACTCCGCGTTCGACCAGGCCGACGTCCTCGGGCCGATGACCCAGTCGCTGTCCGGCGAGGACGGCCGGGTCTACGGCGAGCCCTTCTACGGCGAGTCCTCGTTCCTGATGTACCGCACCGACGTCCTGGAGGCCGCCGGGATCACCATGCCGCCGAACCCGACGTGGCAGCAGGTCGCCGACATCGCCGCGGCGGTGGACGGCACGCAGCCGGGGATGGCCGGCATCTGCCTGCGCGGCCAGCCCGGCTGGGGGCAGCTGTTCGCACCGCTGACCACGGTGGTCAACACCTTCGGCGGCACCTGGTTCACCGAGGACTGGCAGGCCCAGGTCGACAGCGGCGGGTTCGTCGAGGCCACGGAGTTCTACGTCGACCTCGTCCGCGAGCACGGGGAGACCGGCGCTCCGCAGGCCGGGTTCACCGAGTGCCTCAACAACATGATCCAGGGCAACGTCGCGATGTGGTACGACGCGACCTCGGCCGCCGGGTCGCTGGAGGCCGCCGACTCCCCGGTGAAGGGCAAGATCGGCTACGTCGCCGCGCCGGTCGTCGAGACCCGCAGCTCGGGCTGGCTGTACGCCTGGGCCTGGAGCATCCAGCAGGCCAGCCAGAAGAAGGACAACGCCTGGCGCTTCATCTCCTGGGCCTCCAGCCGGGAGTACGAGGAACTGGTCGGCCGCGAGCTCGGCTGGTCACGGGTCCCGGCGGGCAAGCGGGCGTCGACCTACGAGAACCCCGACTACCTCGCCGAGGCCGGCGCCTTCGCCCAGCCGACGGTCCAGGCGATCCAGTCGGCCGACCCGGAGAACCCCGGCGTGCAGCCGCGCCCGGCCCCCGGCATCCAGTTCGTCGACATCCCGGAGTTCCCCGACCTCGGCACGCGGGTGTCCCAGGACGTCAGCTCGGCGATCGCCGGGCGGATGACCGTGGAGGAGGCCCTCGGGCGGGGGCAGCAGCTGGCCGAGGACGTCGCCGAGCGCTACCGCGAGCGGGGCAGCGGATGACCGCCACCGCTCTCCCCCCGTCCGGACCTCCCCCCGACCCGGAGGAGCGGCCATGAGCACCACCCTGGAACGCAGCCGCGAGGACGTCCGGCCGCCCGGACCCCCGCCCGGCGGGGCCCTGCGGCGGTCGGCCGACTGGGCGCGGCGGGCGCCGCTCCTGCCGGCGCTGGTCTTCATGATCATCGTGACCCAGCTGCCCTTCGTGGTCACGCTGGTCATCTCGTTCATGGACTGGAACGCCTACTACCCGGACGAGCGCGGCTTCGCGGGCTTCGGCAACTACGCCGACGTGCTGACCGACGTCGCCACGCGCGACGCGATCATCGTGACCATCGAGCTGACCGTGGTGGTCGTCCTGGTCAGCCTGGTGCTGGGCCTGGTCATCGCGCTGCTGCTGGACCGCAAGTTCCTCGGTCGGGGCGCGGTCCGGACGATGATGATCACGCCGTTCCTCGTCGTCCCGGTCGCCGCCGCGCTGCTGTGGAAGCACGCGCTGTTCAACCCGGAGTACGGCCTGCTCAACGGCGCCCTGACCTGGATCTGGGGGCTGTTCGGCTCCGACAGCCCGCCGCAGCCGGACTGGATCACGATCGCGCCGCTGGCGTCGATCGAGATCGCCCTGATCTGGCAGTGGACGCCGTTCATGATGCTGATCCTGCTGGCGGGCCTGCAGAGCCGGCCGCTGGACGTGATCGAGGCGGCCCGCATCGACGGCGCGAGCAGCTGGCAGATCTTCCGCTACATGACCTTCCCGCACCTGCGCCGCTACCTGGAGCTGGGCGCGCTGCTGGGGGCGATCTACATCGTGCAGACCTTCGACGCGGTCTTCGTCATCACCTCGGGCGGGCTGGGCACCGCGAACCTGCCCTACACGATCTACCAGACCTTCTACACCGCCCACGACTACGGCCTGGCGTCCGCCGCGGGTGTCATCACCGTGATCGGCACGATCATCATCGCCACCCTGGCGCTGCGCACGGTGTCGACGCTGTTCCAGGAGGAGAACGCGCGATGAGCTCGGTCACCGACGTCGCCCCGGTCCCCGCCACCCGCACGACGGAGGGGCAGGCCCGCCGGCCGCGCAAGCCCCGCGGCGGGCTGGTCCTCGGCCTGCTCGCCTGGCTGATCGGGCTGCTCTTCGTGCTCCCCGTGCTGTGGATGGTGCTCACGTCGTTCCACAGCGAGGAGGCCGCCGCCACCAACCCGCCCTCGGTCCTCGCGCCGCTGACCCTGGAGGGCTACCGGACGTTCTTCGGCGTCGGCACCGGCACCAACCCCTGGCCGTCGCTGCTCAACTCGCTGACCGCCAGCATCGTGTCCACGGTGCTCGTGCTGCTGCTGGCCATCCCGGCGGCGTACGCGCTGTCGATCCGGCCGGTGCGCAAGTGGACCGACGTGATGTTCTTCTTCCTGTCCACCCGGATGCTCCCCGTCGTGGCCGGCATCCTGCCGATCTACCTGTTCGCGCAGTGGAGCGGGCTGCTGGACAACATCTGGCTGCTCATCGTGCTCTACACCTCGATGAACCTGCCGATCGCGGTCTGGATGATGCGGTCGTTCCTCGCCGAGGTCCCCGTGGAGATCCTGGAGGCGGCCGCGATGGACGGCGCGGGGCTGCTGCGGACCCTGCGCCAGGTCGTGGCGCCCATCGTGCTGCCCGGGATCGCCGCCACCTCGCTGATCTGCTTCATCTTCAGCTGGAACGAGCTGCTGCTCGCCCGGACCCTCACCGGGACCCGGGCGCTGACCGCGCCGGTGTACCTGACCGGGTTCGTGACCAGCCAGGGGCTGTTCCTGGCCCAGATGTGCGCCGCGGCCTTCGTGGTGTCCCTGCCGGTGCTGGTCGCGGGCTTCGCCGCCCAGGACAAGCTGGTGCAGGGCCTGTCGCTGGGCGCCGTGAAGTGAGGGCCGCAGCCCGGCGGGAGCCGGAGCCCGTGAAGGTCGTCGTCCACCCGGGGGCGTGACCCCGGTCCACCCAGCGAGGAGACCCCCATGGCGTCCGTCACCTACGACAAGGCGAGCCGGATCTACCCAGGCGCCGAGCGCCCCGCGGTGGACGCGCTCGACCTGGAGATCGCCGACGGCGAGTTCCTCGTCCTCGTCGGCCCGTCCGGGTGCGGCAAGTCGACCAGCCTCCGGATGCTCGCCGGCCTGGAGGACGTCGACCGCGGCAGCATCCGCATCGGCGACCGGGACGTCACCCACGTCAAGCCCAAGGACAGGGACATCGCCATGGTGTTCCAGAGCTACGCCCTGTACCCGCACATGACGGTGGGCGACAACATGGGCTTCGCGCTGAAGCTCGCCGGGAAGAGCCGCGAGGAGATCTCCACCCGCGTCGCCGAGGCCGCCAAGATCCTCGACCTCGAGCCGTTCCTCGACCGCAAGCCCAAGGCGCTGTCCGGCGGCCAGCGGCAGCGGGTGGCGATGGGCCGGGCCATCGTGCGCCAGCCGCAGGTCTTCCTGATGGACGAGCCGCTGTCCAACCTCGACGCCAAGCTCCGCGTGCAGACCCGCACCCAGATCGCGGCCCTGCAACGCCGCCTGGCCACCACCACCGTCTACGTCACCCACGACCAGGTCGAGGCGATGACCATGGGTGACCGGGTCGCGGTGCTCCGGGCCGGGGTCCTCGAGCAGTGCGACACCCCGCTGCGGCTCTACCAGGAACCGGCCAACGTCTTCGTCGCCGGGTTCATCGGCTCCCCGGGGATGAACATCGCCGAGTTCCGGCTCGAGGACGGGCACGCCGTCCTCGGCCGGGCCCGCATCCCGCTGTCCACCACGACCCTGAGCGCGCTGTCCGCGGAGGGCGCCGACACCGTGGTCGCCGGCTTCCGGCCGGAGTCCCTCGACCTGGTCTCGGAGAGCGACCCGGGGGCGTTCCCGGTCGAGGTCGGCGTCGTGGAGGAACTCGGCTCCGACGCGTTCCTGCACGGGCGGCTGCCCGAACTGGCCCAGGACGCCGGGGACATCAACGAGAACCTCGTCGCCCGCGTGGACCCCGGCCGGCCGCCCGCGAAGGGGGACCTGGTGTACCTGCGGATCCAGCCGGGCAGGGAGCACCTGTTCTCCCCGTCGACGGGCCGGCGGCTGCCCGCCTGAGACCGGAAGCAGGAGGAGGAGAGCCGTGCCACCGCTGAACGCGGGGTCCCTGCCGACCCTGGCCGGCACCCTGCCCGTGCCGACGTACGACCGGTCCCGCGTCCGGCCCGGGATCGTGCACCTCGGGGTGGGGGCGTTCCACCGGTCCCACCAGGCGGTGTACGTCGACCGCCTCCTGCAGCAGGGCGGCGCGGAGGACTGGGGCATCTGCGGCGTCGGCGTCCTGCCGTCCGACCGCGGGATGGCGGAGGTGATGGCGGCCCAGGACTGCCTCTACACCCTCGTCGTCAAGAACGCGGACGGGTCCTACGAGCCGCAGGTCATCGGCTCCATCGTCGAGTACCTGCTGGCCCCGGACGACCCCGACGCGGTCGTCGAGAAGATGGCGGCCGAGACCACCCGGATCGTCTCGCTCACGGTGACCGAGGGCGGCTACAACATCTCCGCGGTGACCGGGGAGTTCGACGCGACCGCGCCCGACGTCGTCGGCGACCTGCGGCCCGGCGCCGCCCTGCGGACGACGTTCGGGCTGGTGACCGAGGCCCTGGTCCGCCGGCGGGAGCGCGGTCTGGCCCCGTTCACGGTCGTCTCCTGCGACAACATCCAGCACAACGGGGACGTCGCCCGGCGGACCTTCGGCGCCTTCGCCGCGCTGCGCGACCCGGACCTGGGCGCGTGGGTCGAGCGGGAGGTGCCCTTCCCCAACTCGATGGTCGACCGGATCACGCCGGCCACCACGGACGAGGACCGGGCGGAGGTCGCCCGGCGGTTCGGGATCGAGGACCGGTGGCCGGTCGTGTGCGAGCCGTTCACCCAGTGGGTCCTGGAGGACCGGTTCGGCCTCGGGCGCCCGCCGCTGGAGGACGCCGGCGTCCAGGTCGTCGCCGACGTCGACCCCTACGAGCGGATGAAGCTGCGGCTGCTCAACGCCGGCCACCAGGGGCTGGCCTACCTGGGGCGGCTGGCCGGCTACGAGCTGGTCCACGACGCGGCGCAGGACCCGCTGTTCCAGCGGTTCCTGCTCGGCTACATGGAGGAGGAGGCGACGCCGACCCTCCGGCCGGTCCCCGGGATCGACCTCGACCACTACCGGCGGGACCTGATCGCCCGCTTCTCCAACCCCCACATCCGGGACACCCTCGCCCGGCTGGCCTTCGACGGCTCCGAGCGGCTGCCGAAGTGGCTGCTCCCGGTCGTCCGGGAGAACCTGGCCTCCGGGGGCGAGATCCGGCGGTCGGCCACGGTCGTCGCGGGCTGGGCCCGGTACTCGGAGGGCGTGGACGAGCAGGGGCGGCCGATCGAGGTCGCCGACCGCCGGCGCGACTCGCTCCGGGCGCGCGCCGTCCGACAGCGGGAGGACCCGCTGGCCTTCGTCGCCGACCGCGACCTGTTCGGCGACCTCGTGGACGACGAGCGGTTCACCGCCGCCTACCTGGCCGCCCTCACCTCGCTGCACGAGCGGGGGGCCCGGGCCACCCTCGAGGCCGTGGTCGCCGGGCCCCTGCCCTCGCCGTCCCCGTCGGTCGGCGGTCCGGGGCGCTGACCCGGCAGCTGCCGTCCCCCCTTGTGCGCGCGGCCCGCCTCCATCGGAGGCGGGCCACGCAGGGGAGGGGGTCAGCCGGGAGCCGGCCGGGCGGTCACCGCCCGACGGCGACCGGCTCGTGCTGATCGGCCGGTGCCGGGGCGGCCTTCTCCAGGGCCGCGCCCTCGACGTCGAGGACGGGCAGCCAGCGCAGCCAGCGGGGCAGCCACCAGGCCGCCCGGCCGAGCAGCGCCAGCGCGGCGGGCACGAGCACCATGCGGACGACGAACGCGTCGACCAGGATCCCGGCCGCCAGGGCGAAGGCGATCGACTTGATCGTGGCCTCCCCGGCGGGCACGAACCCGGCGAAGACCGAGAACATGATCAGCGCCGCGGCCACGACGACCGGCGCGGCCTGCCGGAAGCCGGTGCGGATTGCGTCCAGCGGCCGGGCGCCGTGGCTGTGCGCCTCGTGCATCCGGGAGACCAGGAAGATCTGGTAGTCCATCGCCAACCCGAACAGGATCCCGATGACCAGGATCGGGGTGAGGCTGATCAGCGGGCCGGTGCCGTCGAGGTTGACCACGTCGGCCAGCCAGCCCCACTGGAAGACCGCCACCGTGGCGCCCAGCGACGCGCCGATGGTCAGCAGGAAGCCCAGGACGCCGACCAGCGGCACCAGCAGCGACCGGAAGACCAGCACGAGCAGCACCAGCGCCAGCCCCACGACCAGGGCGAGGTAGACCGGCAGCGCCTCGTCGAGGCTCTGCGCGACGTCCACGCTCACCGCGGTGGCGCCGGTGACGGAGGCCTGCGGCCCGTCGGTGCCGGCGAGCAGGTCGCGCAGCGCGTGCACGAGGTCCTGGGTCTCCTGGCTGGTCGGCCCGGACCCGGGGATGACGGTGAGCAGGGCGGCGCTGCCGTCGGCGTTGGGCACCGGCGGGGCCACCAGCACCACGTCGTCGAGGTCGGCGATCGCGCCGCTGACCCGGGCGGCCGCCTGCGCCGCGCCGTCGCCGTCGAACAGCACGGTGAGCGGGCCGGTGAAGCCCGCGCCGAAGCCGTCGGCGAGCAGCTGCTCGGCCCGGGCCTGGGTGGAACCCTCCGGCGGGGACTGCACGAGCGTGGTCTGCATCGAGAACGCCGGGATCGCGACGACCCCGAGGGCCACGACCGCGAGCAGCAGGGAGACCACCCGCCGGCGGGTGACCGTGGTGATCCAGCCGTCGAGGAACCCGCGCCGGCCCCGCGCGTGGGCGGGGTGCCGGGCCTCGTGCGCCCCGGCGGCGCGCTGCCGGCGGGGCAGCGCCCGCGCGCCCAGGAAGCCCAGCGCAGCCGGCACCAGGGTGAGCGCGACGAGGACGGCGGCGACGATGGTCGCGGCCGCGGCGAGGCCCATCTGTGTCAGGAAGGGGATGCCGACGACGGACAGCCCGGCCAGCGCGATGACGACGGTGAGCCCGGCGGTGACCACCGCGGAGCCCGCGGTGCCCACGGCCGTGGCGATCGCGGTCCCGGTCTCGGCGCCGTGCCGCAGCTCCTGCCGGTACCGCGTGACGATGAACAGGGCGTAGTCGATGCCGACCGCCAGGCCGAGCATCGCGGCGAGGATCGGGGTGGTCGAGGACAGGTCGGCGAACCCGGTCGCGATGGTGATGCCGAGGACGCCGATGCCGACGCCGACCACCGCCGTCAGCAGGTTCATGCCCGCCGCGATCAGCGAGCCGTAGGTGACGGCGAGGACGACCAGGGCGATGACCACGCCGATCGCCTCGGCGGGGCCCCCGACGTGCGGGGGTGACTGGACGGCCTCGCCGGTGACCTCGACGGTCAGCGCACCGCTGCCGGCGGACTCGACGGCCGCCACCAGGGCGTCCTGCTGCTCGGGGGTCACCTCGCCGGGCAGGGCGTCGTAGGTGACGGTGCTGTAGGCGGTGGTCTGCTCGGCGTTGACCGCCGGCGCGGCCGGGTCCAGCGGGTTGCTGGCCGAGGCGACGCCCGGCAGCTGCGCGAGCTCGCCGACCAGGTCGCCGACGGCCGTGGCGTTCTGCGGCGTGGTCAGCGTCTGACCGTCCGGTGCCTGCAGCACGACCCGGGCGGTGGCCCCGCCGCCGGCGCCGAACTCCTCCCCGATGCGCTCGAGGGCGATGGTCGACTCCTGCCCGGGGATGGAGAAGCTGCTCGACGTCTCCCCGGCCAGGGTGGCCGCGCCCGCGCCGCCGGCGACCAGGACGGCCAGCCAGACGAGGACCACGGCCCATCGGTGCCGGTGCGAGAAGGCACCGAGTCGGGACAACAACACAGCCATGCGGGATCAGGCCTCCACCTGGTCGGGGTCGGGTAGCGCGGCGCCGGGACGGCGGGAACCGAGCGCGTCGAAGCACGTGGCGACGATGTGCTGGCGCCACGCGGTGGTCTGGTCGGCGGAGTGCGCCGCGAGGGTGAGCACGGCCAGCGCGCCGAGCGCGCCCAGGGCCCGGACCAGCCGCTGCTGCTCCGTGGTGGCCGGGTCGACGCCGAAGGCGCGCAGCACCAGCTCGGCGACGGCGTGCTCGGGGCCGGCGGCGTCGGGCTGCGTGGTCGGCCCCAGCATCAGCGCGACCAGCCCGGGGTGGGCGAGGGCGACGTCGACGAGCACCTCGACGGCGCGCCGGTCGCGCTCGGCGCCCGCCGGCAGGTCCTGCACCTGCTCGAGCACGCGCCGGCCCAGGGTGGTGGCCTGGGCGAGCACGGCCTCGTGCAGCGCGTCCTTGCTGGGGAAGTGGTGCAGCAGGCCGGCCTTGGACAGGCCGACGGCGCCGGCGACGTCCTGCAGCGAGGTCTTGGCGAACCCGCGGCGGGCGAAGAGCGCGGCGGCGCGGTCGAGGATGCCCTCGTCGATCTGCTGCCGGAACGGTCGGGCCACGAGGACAGGCTAGGCGTTACCGACCGTTCTGGTCGGTCGTCCGACCGATCCGGTTGGGTGTCGTGCCTCACCCGTCCCACGAGGGCTCGGGGAGGGGCCGCGGGGCGTTGACCGGCGCCGGGCGCCACCCCGAGCCTGGACGCCGACCCCGCTCCCCGCGGGGCCGTCGCCCTGCGGAGGAGCCGCCGCGATGACCTCGTCCACCGGAGTGCACCTGGGCCTCGTCGGCACCGGGCGGATCGGCGCCATGCACGCCCGCACCCTGTCGGCCCTGCCGGACGTCGCGCGGCTGACGCTCACCGACGCCGACCCGGCGCCGGCCCGGCGGCTGGCCGCGGAGCTCGACGTCGACTGGGCCCGGAGCGTGGAGGAGCTGATCGCCTACGGGGTCGACGGGCTGGTCGTGGCCGCGGCCACCCCCGCGCACCCGGCGCTGATCCGCGCGGGGGTCGACGCCGGCCTGCCCGTGCTGTGCGAGAAGCCCGTCGCACCGGACGTCGCGGCCTCGCTCCCGGTGCTCGAGCACGTCCGGGCGGCCGGCGGCGTCGTCCAGATCGGCCACCAGCGCCGGTTCGACCCCGGCTACCTGGAGGCCCGGCGGGCCCTCCGGGCCGGCGAGCTGGGCTGGGTCCACAGCATCCGCGCGGTCACCTGCGATGCCGCGCCGCCCCCGGTGGCCTTCCTCGCCACCTCGGGCGGGCTGTTCCGGGACGTCAGCGTGCACGACTTCGACGTCCTCGCCTGGGTCACCGGCCGGCGGATCGCCGAGGTGTACGCGATGGGCAGCAACAACGGCGACCCGGCCATCGGGGAGGTCGGCGACGTCGACACCGCCCTGGCCGTGTGCACCCTCGACGACGGCACCCTCGCCACGGTCACCGCCTCGCGCTACAACGGCGCCGGGCACGACGTGCGGCTGGAGGTCCAGGGGTCGCGGGGCAGCCTCGTCGTGGGCCTCGACGAGCACGCGGCGCTGCGCTCGGCCGAGCCCGGCGTGACCTTCCCCGGCGGCCGGCCGCACGCGACCTTCGCCGAGCGCTTCGCCGCGGCCTACCGGGCGGAGGCGCGGGCCTTCGTGGAACTGGTGCGGGGCGAGCGGGGCAACCCCTGCACGCCCGAGGAGGCCGTGGCCGCCTCCCGTGTGGCCGACGCCGCGCAGGAGTCGCTGCACACCGGCCGGCCGGTGCGGGTCGCCGCCGACCCGGTGTCCGCCGGCGCGTAGCTCACGGGGGAGTGGCGCGGCCGCCGGCGGTCCGGGGAGCTGCCCGGGGCCGCCGGTCGGGGCCGTGCCGCTGCTGCTGGGCAGGCCGGGCGGTGAGGAGGACCCTTGACGCTCCTGGTGAGCCGTGTCACATTGGCCCATGTCACTATGTCCGGACATAAGGACGGCACGAGGACCCCGGTCCCACGGCTGAGCGCTCGACCCGACGTCCCGGACGGAGCAGGTCAGCGGTCACCGGCCCGGTGGCCAACCCGACGAGGAGACAGCCATGAGGACCAGCCGTAGGTCGCTGAGAGTGGCGGTGGCCGTGGCCGCCGCTGCCACGGCGCTGGCCGCGTGCAGCAGTCAGGGGGGTGCGCAGAACGAGGCCGCCCCCGGTGGTGGCGAGGACTTCACCATCGCGATGGTCACCCACGAGGCGCCCGGCGACACGTTCTGGGACAAGATCCGCGCCGGTGCCGAGGCGGCGGCCGCGAACCTCGGCATCACCCTGAACTACTCCAACAACCAGGACGCCGGTGAGCAGGCGACGCTGATCCAGAACGCCATCGACAGCGGGGTCGACGGCCTGGCCACCACGCTGCCCACGCCCGACGCGATCGGGCCGAACGTGCAGAAGGCGGTCGACGCGGGGATCCCCACGGTCGCGTTCAACGCGGGCATCAACGACTACAAGAACTACGGCGTCACGATGTACTTCGGGTCGGACGAGGACCTCGCCGGGCAGACCGTGGGCACCAAGATCACCCAGGAGAGCCCCGGCCACACGGTGTGCGTCATCCAGGAGCAGGGGCAGGTGCAGCTCGAGGCCCGCTGCGCCGGGGTGATCAAGACCAACCCCGACACCGAGATCCTCTACGTCAACGGCCGGGACCTGCCGGCGGTGCAGCAGACCATCGGCGCCAAGCTCCAGCAGGACGCCAACATCGCCAACGTCGTCACGCTCGGCGCGGACATCGCGCTGGCGGCGCAGCAGGCCAAGGCCGACTCGGGCAGCCAGGCCAACGTCGTCACCTTCGACCTGAACGCCGACGTCGCCGAGCAGATCGACAGCGGCGGCATCCTGTTCTCCGTCGACCAGCAGCCCTACGTGCAGGGCTACATGGCCGTGACCTCGCTGTGGCTGAACCTCACCAACGGCAACGACATCGGCGGTGGCGGCCCGGTGCTCACCGGCCCGTCGATCGTCGACTCGACCAACATCGGCCCGATCGTCGAGTACGCGAACAACAACACCCGGTAAGCCCACTCGGGGGAGCCGGGGGCGGACCCCGGCTCCCCCGGATCCTCCCCGCCTCCCTGGAGCAACCATGAGTTCATCCGTGGCGACCAAGCCCACGGTGCCGGCGGCCACCCCGCCGGGGCGCGCCGAACGATCCCTGGTCTCCCGCGTCCTCTCCCGGCCCGAGATCGGCGCGCTGGCCGCGGCGATCGTGATCTTCGCCTTCTTCTGGGCGGTCGCCCCGCCGTTCCGGACGCTCCCGGCGCTGGCGACGGTCCTCTACGCCTCCTCCACGATCGGCATCGTCGCCGTCGGTGTGGCGCTGCTGATGATCGGCGGCGAGTTCGACCTGTCCGCCGGTGTCACGGTGACCACGACGGCGCTCGCGTCGGCGATGATCTGCTACCAGTTCAGCCTGAACATGTGGGTCGGCGTCGTCGTCAGCCTGCTGATCGCGCTGGCGATCGGGTTCGTCAACGGCTACCTGGTGATGAGGACGGGGATCCCGAGCTTCCTCATCACCCTGTCCACGTTCTTCATCCTCCAGGGCATCAACCTCGGGGTCACCAAGCTGGTCACCGGGACGGTCGCCACCCCGAACACCAGCGCGCTGGACGGCTTCGGCGCCGCGAAGGCGGTCTTCGCCTCCGACATCCCGCTCGGCTTCATGACCGTCAAGGTCACCGTGCTCTGGTGGCTGGTGTTCGTCGTCATCGGCACCTGGCTGCTGCTGCGCACCCGCACCGGCAACTGGATCACCGCGGTCGGTGGCAACCAGGCCAGCGCCCGCGCGGTCGGCGTGCCGGTGCGCGCCACCAAGATCGGCCTGTTCATGGGCGTCTCGTTCCTGGCCTGGTTCCTCGGCATGCACCTGCTCTTCAACTTCAGCACCGTCCAGGCGGGCCTCGGCGTCGGCAACGAGTTCATCTACATCATCGCCTCGGTCGTCGGCGGCGCCCTGCTGACCGGCGGCTACGGCTCGGCGGTCGGCTCGGCGCTCGGCGCCTTCATCTTCGGGATGACCACCCAGGGGATCGTCTACGCCGGCTGGGACCCGAACTGGTTCCGGACCTTCCTCGGCGTGATGCTCCTGCTCGCCGTCCTGGTCAACCTCTACATCAAGAACTACGCCGCCCAGAGGAGATGACGACGTGACTGACACCATCGCCGAGCACGCCGCAGCCGACCTGCACAAGGGCGAGCCCCTCGTCGAGATGGAGGGCGTCGGCAAGACCTACGGCGCCATCCGCGCCCTGGAGGGCATCAACCTCAAGGTCAACGCCGGCGAGGTGGCCTGCGTGCTGGGGGACAACGGCGCCGGCAAGTCCACGCTCATCAAGATCATCTCCGGGCTGCACGCGCACAGCGAGGGCACGCTCCGGGTCGACGGCCAGGAGCGGCGCTTCGGCTCGCCCCGCGAGTCCCTCGACGCCGGGATCGCCACCGTCTACCAGGACCTCGCCGTCGTCGGCCTCATGGAGGTGTGGCGGAACTTCTTCCTCGGGTCGGAGATCCGCAAGGGCAAGTACCCGATGGCGCCGCTGGACATCAAGGCCATGCGGGAGATCGCCGATGCCGAGCTGCAGAAGATGGGCATCGTCGTCAAGGACATCAACCAGCCGATCGGCACGCTCTCCGGCGGCCAGCGGCAGTGCGTCGCCATCGCCCGCGCGGTGTACTTCGGTGCCCGGGTGCTGATCCTCGACGAGCCGACGGCGGCCCTCGGCGTCAAGCAGTCCGGGGTGGTGCTCAAGTACACCGCCGCGGCGCGCGACGCCGGCCTCGGGGTCGTCTTCATCACCCACAACCCGCACCACGCCTACCTGGTGGGCGACCACTTCATCATCCTCAAGCTCGGCCGCCGGGTGCTGGACAAGAAGCGCTCGGAGGTCACGCTGGAGGAGCTCACCACCGAGATGGCCGGCGGCCAGGAGCTCGCCGAGCTCTCCCACGAGCTCAAGCGCTGACGGACCCCCTGCCCCCGCGGCGCCCGTCCTCCCGCACCGGGAGGGCGGGCGCCGTCGTGTCCGGTCTGTCTGGCCCGGTACGCGGCGATCATGGAGTTGGCGCGGTGACACGCCGCGGTCGGCGCGCGTGTCGCTACCGCCGCTCCATGATCATCGTCCGGGGCCTGCGCGGCCCGACCACCTCGCTGACCGTCGGGAACCAAGGCGGACGTCTCGTGGGCGGTCGGGTCCAGATCTCCTCGATCGGGGAGCAGGGGGGGTCGGCCGCATCACGCTGAGTGGGGACGAGCCGATGAGGCCGTCCGCCGCGCGACCGCCGCTGCAGGTCACGCTCGTCGACCGACCGATCGCACGGCGGGAGGCGCAGGCTCCCCCTGGGTCGCGCGACGCGCCCACCTCTCCGGCATGCAGAGGCCCCGGCGCCCCACGGGAGAAGAACCCATGCTGCGCACCCCCGTCCGCACCCGTGCGCACGCAGTGGGACTCACGGCCCTCCTCGCTGCGTCCATCAGCGGGTGCGCCGGCGATGACGGCAGTTCCGGCGGCGTGGACGGCATCGTCGTGGAGGCCGCCCAGTACAGCTGGACGGCCGCGGTACTGACCAACGCCATCCTCGACGAGGTCGTCGCCGACCATCCTGAGCTGGGCATCGCCTCCTTGGAGACGACGCAACTCGACCCGGCCGCGGCCTGGTCCGGCGCGGAGCGCGGGGACATCGACCTGCTCACCGAGGTCGATCTCCCCAATCAACAGGAGCTCGCACAGAGCGCCAGGGACCGGGTCGACATCGTGTCGGAGACGTATGGCAACGCCTCACAGGGCTGGTTCGTGCCCGCCTACGCGGTCCAGCCCGGCGGCCCGCTGAAAGGGCTGACCAGCGTCACCCAGCTCGACGACTACGCCGCCGAGCTCGGCCACGCGTTCTACGACGCCGACCCCGGCTACATCACCACCGAACAGAACGCCAAGCGGCTGGCGGGCTACGGCATCACCCGCCTGGAGCACGTCGTCTCCGGTGAGGCAGCCCAGCTCGCGCTGCTGGAGGACTTCTACCGCCGCAAGCAGCCGATGGTGCTGTACCTCTACCACCCGCACTGGGTGTTCGCGCAGTACGACCTGGTGCAGCTCGACGAGCCCAGGCCCTACACCGAGGGCTGCCTGACCACCGGCGACGGCGCCTGCGCGATGCCCTCGTACAGCGCGCACATCGCCGTGAGCAACGACCTGCAGGAGCAGGCCCCGCGGTTCGTCGACCTGCTGCGGGACCTGCGCATCTCCATCGAGGAGATGGAGGTGATGCAGAAGCAGGTCGACGTCGACGGCGAGGACGTCGAGGCCGTCGCACGGCAGTGGGTCGACGAGCACGCCGGCCAGATCGGCGAGTGGATCGGTTGACCGTGACGCCGGTGCAGCGAGGTCCCGAGGCCGACGGTGGTCCACGGGACCCCAGCAGGTGGCGCACCGCCTCGGCGCAGAGCCCACTCCCGCCCGCGGCGGGTCATGGGGTCCACGAAGCACCGCCGTCTGGCGACGGAGACGGTTGGCCCGGTCGGCTCGTCCACCTAGCGTTGAGGAGCCACGGCCGCCATGGGTCGGGCGGGGGTCGGTGGTGGCGATGACCCGGGTCAGCATGGCAGCGGCGCTCCGTGCGCTGCCGGTTGCCGTGGGTGCGGCCGCGGTCCTCGTGGCGGTCGTCCACACGGGCAACAGGGTGATCGCGCCTGATCAGGTCCGGTTGGTGCTCCCGTTCCTCGCGGTCGTGCTCGCCACTGTCGCCCTCTTCCTGGTGTGGTCCTCCCTCGGGCGCATGGCCACCCGGGTGGCGGGGCTCGGCGTGGTGAGCCCGTACTCGGCGCTGGCGGAGGCGGCCCGGCGGATCCAGGCGGGCTCCCTGGAGCAGGTACTGCCCGGACTGACCGGGGTGCTCGCCGCCGGCACCGCGGCGGACCGCGCCGTGATCTGGTTGGCCGTCGGTGACCGGCTGGTGGATGCCGCTCACCACCCGCCGGATGCAGGGGACCCGGTCAGCCCCCCGCGGAGCGTGGCCGGGCTCGCGGACCTGCTCGCAGAGCCGGACACCGACTGTCTCGTGCCGGTGCTCGACGGTGGGCTCCTCCGAGCCGCTCTCGTGATCACCAAGCCCGCTGCGATCACCGCCGCGGACCGTCGGCTCCTCGACGACGTCGCCAACGGAGCGGCGTTGCTGCTGCGGGTCGCCGCTCTCAACGCGGAGCTCAGCGACCGGGTCCGGCGGGCGGCGGAGCTCGCCGAGGAGCTGCGGGCCTCCCGTCGCCGGCTCGACTCAGCGCGGGAGGCGGAGCGGCGTCGGCTGACCGGCGAGCTCACCGGGGTGGTGGGGGACCGTCTGATCGAGCTGCGAGAAGGCCTCCAGCGGGCCCGTGCCGGATTGACCGGTGCACCCGCCGAGGTGGATCCGGTCCGGGACACGCTCGCCGACACGCGGATCCGGCTGGACGACCTGCTCGACCGGTTCCGCACGGTGGCCCGGGGCGTGTACCCGGCCGTGCTCCGCGACCAGGGGCCGGCCGCCGCGCTCCAGGAGGTGGCGGCCGACCTCCCTCGACCGGTCCAGCTCGTGGCGGACCCCGCACCGCGCCTGGCCTGGGAGCTGGAGTCCGGGCTCTACTACGTCGCCGCCTCGGCACTCCGCGCCCTGGCCGGTCGACCTGCCGAGCGGGAGGTCGCCCTGAAGCTGGAGCCGGCTCCCGGCCGCATCTGCCTGGTGGTCGAGGACCCCGTCCCTCCGGTGAGCGCCGTGCGTCTGGAGGCGCTGCTCGCCGAGGACGCCGACCGCCTCACCGCGCTCGGCGGCGCTGTGCTGATCACCGGGACGGACGAGGACGACGGGGAGGGCTCCTCGGTCGCCGGATCCGGGAACCACCCGATCGTCGTCCGGGCGTGGGTGCCCGACCAGGTGGAGCCCGTGGTGGAGAGCAGCTCGAGGCGGAGATCGTGGTCCAGTGACGGCCGAGCGCTCGGGAAGGCGGGTCGACGCCGCGTCGACGGTCGCGTTCGTCTGCTGTGCCCTGCTGTCAGCCGGCTGGCTCGTCCTCGGGCTGGTGGTGGCCGTGGTGCACCACTCACCGGGCCTCACCCGCTGGGTCGCCGCGGAGGCTGCCAGGGGCGACGACTGGGCCCTGGGCCTGCTCGCGGGGGGACCGCGGACCGAGCCCCTGTACCAACTGGTGCCGGACACGGCGTTCAGCGTGCTGGTGCTGGCCCTCGGGGCCGCTCTCCTGGTGTCCGGTGCCCACGACCCGGCACAGTCCCTGCTCGGGATCGCGTTGGCTGCGTCGGCGGCTGCCTTCAACCTGCAGTCGAGCGCGGCGTCACAGGCCCTCGCCACGGCCACGGAGCTCGACCGGGTGGACGCCGTTCCCCAGTTCGCGCTGCCGGTGGTCACCTGCGTCGCCTACGTGCTGGCCATGGCCTGGGCGCCCCGGGGCCGTCCGGCAGGACGCCCCGAACCGTGGGCGGTGGTGGCGGCCGTCGGCCTGGCGGTGGTCGCCGTATCTGCCGCCCTGCTGTACCCGGTGTCGGTCCGATGCGTGTTCCTGCTCGGACTCGCGCTGCCGCTCCTCGGGGTGGTCGGCGCGCGCCGGCGGTATCGCGCCTGCACGAGCGAGCGGTTGCGGGCGCCGGCGCGACTGCTGTTCGGCGTCCTGGTCGGGACGGTGGTGGCGGGGGCAGCGTTGGCCATCGTCACCGGGGTGCTGGTGGGGCTGGGGTTGCCGGGACTGCCCGTCATCGACCCGACGGCCGTGGGTGTGGGGGCGTCGTTTCCGTCCCTGCCACCGTTGGTGCTGTGGCTGTGGGCGGCGCACCTGTCCCTGCCCGTCCTTGCCGTGGCCGTGCTGTGGGCCGGCCGGGGGGCCGGTGCCGTGAGCGCCCAGCGGTGGTTCAGCCGCAGCCTGGTCGTCGTGCTGGTCTCAGCGGTGATCGGCTGCCTGTACGTGGTCGTCGATACGGTCGTGGGCAGGAGGGCTGCTCCGGTCCTCTCCGAGGGGGCGGCCGTCGCGGTGTGCGCCCTCGCCTTCCTCCCGGTGTTCCTGCTGGCCGCACGCGTGTCCGACACGTTGCTGTACGGCACCCGACCGGCGCCCTACGGCGTGCTGGCCGAGCTGGCGGCACGGCCGCGGACCGTCACCGGGGGCCTGCCCGACCTGGCCGGCATCGCCGAGGTGATCGGCCGGGGACTGGGCGCGACCACGTGCCGGCTGACGGTGCACCGGCCCGGGCTGCGCGACAAGACCTACCAGTGGGTCAGACCGGGGGAGGAGGAGGCCGGGACGTTGCTGGAGGTCCCCAGCCGGCACGGGGGGCGGGAGGTCGGGACGATCGCGATCGACCGGGCCGCTGTCGCCGGGGCGGACGACCAACGACAGGACCTGCTGGCGGCGATCGCGAACAGCCTCGGAGTCGTGTTGGAAGCCACGCGCGTCAGCATCGACCTGGAGCGACAGCTGCGTGCCGGGCTCGCGCATGCAGCCGAGATCGCCGACGCGCGTCGTCGAGCGGTGGCGGAGGCCGACAGCGAACGGCGGCGCATCGAGCGCGACCTGCACGACGGTGTCCAGCACCACCTGGTGTCGGTGAGCCTGGCACTCGGCCTGGCCGAGTTCGAGGTCGGAGCCGGACGGCTGGGAAAGGCACGCGCCCGGCTGGACCAGGTCCTCGAGCAGCTCGAGACCGCGGAGACGGTCCTCGCCCGTACCGCCGCGGGCCTCTCCGCTCCCGCTCTCGGCGAACGCGGTGCGCTCGCCGCCCTGGGTGCCGAGTTCGAGGGAGACCCGCACGTCCGGGTCGACAGCACCGGAGTGACGGTCCAGCGGTTCCCGCCGGAGGTCGAGGCCGCCGTCTACTTCTGCTGTCTCGAGGCGGTGAACAACGCCCGCAAGCACGCGCCGGGTGCTCCGGTCCGGTTGCAGCTGTCCACCGAGGAGGAGCGTCTGCACTTCACCGTCCGCGACGAGGGACCGGGATGGGAGGCGCAGGCCGGCTCCGCCACGCACAGCCGTGGCCTGCGCAACATGGCGGCCCGGATCGCGGCGGTCGGCGGACAGCTGGAAGTCCGGACCAGCCCCGGCAGGGGGACGGCGGTCGAGGGCTTGGTGCCTCTGGCCGGTCCCGCGCTCACCCGGCCGGCCGCCGTGGCGGTGAGGGACCCGGGGGGCGCGAGCACGTGAGCGGAGACACGTGCAGCACGGACCTCGACCAGCCCGGTGCCGGCCACTCCCGGAGTCGGCCAGCCAGCCGGTGCGGCGGGCGCGGACGGACGGCCCGGGTGCAGGGCCCGCCCGATCAGGGGGCGCTGGTGTGCCGCCCGGCCTGGGCGGTGAGCTCGGCGTCCAGCGCCTCGGGCGACCAGTCCTCCTGCAGGGCGCGCCAGACGAGCTCGGCCTGGGTCTCGGGGGCCAGGCCGCCGATCGGCTGGTCCCGGTCGAGGTTGGTCGGGAAGGCGTAGCCCTCGGCGGAGGTGGCCACGACGTTGTGCAGGGTGCGCTCCTCGATGCCGGCGGCCTTCTGCGCGAGCAGGACCGGGTGGAGCGCCCGCACCATCGCCGTCCGGTCGACGGTCTCCATCGCCCGGCCGAACGCGGAGGAGACCTGCAGCAGGTTGGCCATGCGGCGCACGTCGGCCGACCGGTTGGTGCCCGCGCCGTGGAACAGCGCCGGGTTGAAGAACGCGGCGTCGCCCTTCCGCAGCGGCAGCTGCACGAAGTGCTCGTCGAAGTAGGCGGTGAAGTCGGGCCGGTGGAAGGCGACGTAGCCGGGCGCGTACTTCTGCGAGTGCGGCAGGTACATCGTCGGCCCGGTCTCCACGGGCATGTCGCAGTGCGCCACCGCTCCCTGCAGGGTCAGGGCGGGGGAGAGCCGGTGCACGTGGGCCGGGAAGGCCCGGCTCTGCTCCTCGGACATGAAGCCCAGGTGGTAGTCGCGGTGGGCCACCTGCGACGTGCCGCCCGGGTTGACGACGTTGACCTGGCTGGTGACCTGGTAGCCCGGGCCCAGCCACGCCTCGGAGACCAGCGCGAGGACGTCGTTGGCGTAGTAGGCGGCGAAGGCGTCCGGGTCGCGGACGGCGAACTTGTCCAGCGCGCCCCAGACGCGGTCGTTGGCGCCGGGCTTGGCGAAGTGGTCCCCGCCGACGACGCCCGCGGCCTTCTGCTCGGCGATGAGCGCCTCGAAGACGGCGGTGGCCCGGTCGACGACGCCGGTGTCCGGGAAGGCGCCCGCGAACACGACGATCCCCGGCCCGTCGGCCAGTGCCCGGACCAGTTCGGCCTGCACCTCCCGGCGCCCCTCGGGGGTGGCGGTGGAGTCGCGCAGCCCGGGGCCGTAGACGAGCACGTTCTCCCGGACCTCGTCGGCGTGCGGGTACTCGGCCGGGTCGGTGGTCGTCTCGACGACCGCGCGGAAGTCCTCCAGGCGGCAGTCGGCCGCGGTGTACCAGCCGGGGGTGGGGGCGACGGTGGGCGCTGCTGTCATGGCCTCGTCCTCTCGGTCGACGTCTGTGCCGACCAGCGTGCGCGGCCCTCGACGGCACGGTCAACGCCGCCCACCCATCAGAAACCCCTCAGAACTCCTCCCACACGTCGGGGTGCTGGCCGTTGACCCGGGTGCCGTCGGCGAGCGTGGCGAAGCCGGCCAGGTCCTCGTCGGTGAGGGCGAAGCCGTAGACGTCGAGGTTCTCGACCAGGCGGGCGCGCGAGGACGCCTTCGGGAAGGTCACCAGTCCCTGCTGCACGTGCCAGCGCAGCACCACCTGCGCCGGCGTCCGGCCGTGCCGCTCGGCGATCCCGGTGACCACCGGGTGGCGCAGCAGCTCCCCGCCGTTGGCCAGCGGCGACCACGACTCGGTGACGATGCCGCGGCGGGCGTCGTCGGCCCGCTGCTCGACCTGCGGCTCCCGCGGGTGGCACTCGATCTGGTTGACCGCCGGCACGGTCGAGCTCGCCGCGGCCAGCCGGTCGAGGTGCGCGGGCAGGAAGTTGGAGACGCCGATCGCCCGGGTCAGCCCGGCGGCCAGCAGCTCCTCCATGGCCAGCCACGACTCGACGTAGCGGTCCAGCCGGGGCAGCGGCCAGTGGATGAGGTAGAGGTCGACGTACTCCAGCCCGAGCCGGTCCAGGCTGGCCCGCAGCGCCTCCTTCGCCGACTCGCGGCCCTGCTCGGAGCCGCGCAGCTTGGTGGAGACGAAGACCTCCTCGCGCGGCAGGCCGGAGTCGGCGATGCCCTGCCCGACGCCGCGCTCGTTCTCGTAGCTGGCCGCGGTGTCGACGAACCGGTAGCCGACCTCGAGCGCCTCGCGGACGATCCGCCGGGTCTCCTCGTCGGGGAGGCGGGCGGTCCCGAGCCCGAGCTGGGGGATCGGTACCCCGTTGTTCAGCGGGACGGTGGGGACGGCGCTCACGGGCATCCTCCCGGTAGGGGTCCGTTTTCCGGGTCACCCTCCCGCGGCGGACGGTCGCGGTCAACGTCGCGGATCCCTCAGGAACCCGTCACAATGCGGCGCGTGCCGCACCCCTATCCGATCCGCGAGATCGCCCGCCAGGCGGGGCTGTCGGAGGCGACCGTCGACCGCGTCCTCAACCGGCGGGGCGGCGTGCGGCAGAGCACGGTCGACGAGGTGCACCGGGCGATCGCCGACCTGCACCGGCAGCGCTCGCAGGTGCGGCTGACGGGGCGGACGTTCTTCCTCGACGTCGTCGTCGACGCGCCCGCCCGGTTCTCCTCCGCCGTCCGCGCGGCGCTCGAGTCGCAGCTGCCGCTGGTCCGCCCGGCGACCTTCCGGGCGCGGTTCCACCTCGCCGAGTCCCCGCCGGTGACCGAGCTCGCCGCCACCCTCGACGGCATCGCGCGGCGCGGCTCGCAGGGTGTGGTCCTCAAGGCGCCGGACTCGCCCGTGGTCGCCGCCGCCGTCGAGCGGCTGGCCGAGGCCGGGGTCCCCGTCGTCACGCTCGTCACCGACCTGCCGACCAGCCGCCGGGTCGCCTACGTCGGCCTGGACAACCGGGCCGCCGGCGCGACCGTGGCCTACCTGCTCGACCAGTGGCTCGGCGACGACGACGGCGCGGTGCTGGTCACCCGTGGCGACGGCTCGTTCCGCGGCGAGGACGAACGGGAGATGGGTTTCCGCGCGACGCTGCGGCAGCTGCGCCCCGGCCGCCGGCAGGTCGACCTGGTCGACGCGAGCGGGGACGACGAGGTGCTGCGCGGGCGAGTCCGCGACGCGCTGGCCGCCCACCCGGACGTCGCCGCCGTCTACTCGATGTACGCCTACGGCGGCAATGCCGCGACCGTGGCGGCCTTCGCCGACGCCGGCCGGAGCTGCCGGGCCTTCGTCGCCCACGACCTGGACGCCGAGAACCTCGAGCTGCTGCAGGCCGGCCGGCTCTCGGCGGTGCTGCACCACGACCTCGCGCTGGACCTGCGCCGGGCCTGCCACGTGGTCATGCAGGCCCACAGCGCGCTGCCGGGGACGCCGCGCTCCTGGCACTCCGGCGTCCAGGTCGTCACGCCGTACAACCTCCCCGCCGAGGTGCTCTCGGCCCGCTGACGGCGCTGACGGGTTCTTGAGGGGTCGGCGCCGTTGACCCGGGCTGCACCGGCGCACAGCCTGGAGCGGCACGGCCGCGCGGCGGCGGGCCGGGACGGGACCGAGGAGGACGTGATGGCGCTCGACGTCGGGGTCATCGGGGTCGGCACGATCGGCCAGGAGCACGTCCGCCGGCTGGACGGCGGCCCCGGCGGCAGCCGCGTGGTCGCCGTCGCCGACGCGGACGCCGAGCGCGCCGCCACCGTCGCCGGGTGGCTGGCCGGAGCGAAGGCCCTGCCGACCGGCGAGGAGCTGGTCGCCTCGGACGCGGTCGACGCCGTCGTCGTCACCTCCTGGGGGCCGACGCACGAGCCGTACGTGCTCGCGGCGGTCGCCGCCGGCAAGCCGGTGTTCTGCGAGAAGCCGCTGGCGCCCACGCAGGAGGCGTGCCGGCGGATCGTCGACGCCGAGGTCGCCGCCGGCCGCCGGCTGGTGCAGGTCGGCTTCAACCGGCGCTACGACCCGGCGCACCGGGCCCTCAAGCAGGCCGTGGACGGCGGCGCCATCGGTGCTCCGCTGATGGTCCACTGCGCGCACCGCAACGCCTCGGTGCCGCCGCACTACACCCGGGACATGTCCATCTCCGACACCGCCGTCCACGAGATCGACGAGCTGCGCTGGCTGCTGGGCACCGAGATCGCCGCCGTGCAGGTGCTCACCCCGCGGAAGAGCGGCCGGGGCGGCGAGCTGCAGGACCCGCTGCTGGTGCTGTTCGAGATGGCCGACGGCGTGCTCGTCGACGTCGAGGTGTCGGTCAACATCCACTACGGCTACGAGATCCGCTGCGAGGTCTCCGGGGAGACCGGCACCGTCGAGCTGGCCGACCCGGCGCCGGTGACCATCCGCCGCGAGGGCGCGGTCGCGGGGCTGGTCCCGGCCGACTGGCGGGAGCGCTTCGCGCTGTCCTACGACGTCGAGCTGCGCGAGTGGGTGGACGCAGTAGCTGCCGGGCGGCCGCCGCAGGGCCCCGGCGCCTGGGACGGCTTCGTCGCGCAGGCGGTCGCCGACGCGGCGCTGCGGTCCCTGCACACCGGGGCCCGCGTGCCGGTGGAGCTCCCCGAGCAGCCGGCCCTGTACCGGTGACCGCGGAAGCGGCCGGGCCCCTGCGGATCGGCGTCCTCGGGGCCGCCCGCATCGCCGAGCGGGCCATCGCCGTCCCCGCGCAGGTCACCGGTTCCCGGCTGGTCGCGGTCGCCGCGCGGGACCGCGCCCGGGCGGAGGCGTTCGCCCGCGCGCACGGCGTCGAGCGGGTGCTGGCCTCCTACGCCGACGTCCTCGCCGATCCGGAGGTCGAGGCGGTCTACAACCCGCTGCCCAACGCCCTGCACGGGCCGTGGAACCTGGCCGCGATCGCCGCCGGCAAGCACGTGCTGTCGGAGAAGCCGTTCGCCTCGGACGCCGCGGAGGCCGCCGAGGTCCGCGATGCCGCGCAGGCCGCGGGCGTCACGGTCGTGGAGGGCTTCCACCACCTCTACCACCCGGTGGTGCGCCGGCTGCTGGAGCTGGTGGACACCGGGGAGCTGGGCGACGTCGTCCGCGTCGAGGCGACCATCGCCATGCTCCCGCCGGACGACGGCGACCCGCGCTGGTCGTTCGAGCTCGCCGGCGGCGCGCTCATGGACCTGGGCTGCTACGGGCTGCACGCCGCCCGCGAGCTGGCGCCCTGGACCGGCGGCGAGCCGGAGCCGGTCGCCGCGCGGGCCGGGGAGCGCGCCGGTGCGCCGGGTGTCGACGAGTGGCTGGACGCCGACCTGCGCTTCCCGTCCGGCGCCACGGCCGCGGTGCGCTGCAGCATGGTGCACCCCGACCGGGACTTCTCGCTGCGGATCGTCGGCACCCGGGGCGAGGCGACCGCGCCGGCGTTCGTCGAGCCGAACCGCGACGACCGGGTGCTGGTGCGCACGCCGGCGGGTGAGCGCACCGAGCACCTGGGCACGCGGTCGTCCTACACGTTCCAGCTCGAGGCGTTCGCCGCCGCCGTCCGGAGTGGGACGCAGGTGCTCACCGGGCCGGACGACGCGGTCGCCACCATGACGCTGATCGACGAGTGCTACCGGCTCGCCGGCCTCCCGACCCGGCCCCGGACGAGGCTCGCGCCGCGGAGCTGAACCCGGCCGGCTCCTGCGCTCTCCGGGTCCCTCGGCAGAGCGGTTGGCCACGCCGCGGTGAAGCGCTTCAATCCCAGGGGTGTCAAGGGAGGGGAGGAGCGTGAGCGACTCGGAGCCGGCGCGACGACCGCGGCTGGCCGACGTCGCCGACGAGGCGGGCGTCTCGGCGGCGACGGCGTCCCTCGTGCTGCGCGGTGCGCCCGGGCCCAGCGGGGCCACGCGCGAGCGGGTCCTCGACGCGGCGGCCCGCCTCGGCTACCGGCCCGACCGGGCCGCGAGCCTCCTGGCCCGGCGGCGCAGCCGGCTGATCGGCGTGGTGATGGACGTCCGCAGCACCTTCCACGCCCAGCTGGTCGAGGACGTCCACGAGGCCGCCGAGGAGCACGGCTACGACCTGGTCCTCAGCACGGTCACCCGGACCCGCGACGAGCGGCGGGCGGTGGAGACGCTGCTCGACTCGCGGTGCGAGGCGCTGGTCCTGCTGGGCCCCGACGCGCCCGCCGCCCGGCTGAGCGCGCTGGCCCGCCAGCTGCCGGTGGTCGCCGTCGGCCGGCCGGTGGAGGCCGACGGCGTCGACGTCGTCCGGGCGGCGGACGACGAGGGCGTGGCGCTGGCCGTCGAGCACCTGGCCGGTCTCGGGCACCGCCGCATCGCCCACGTCGACGGCGGCCGCGGGCCCATCGCCGGCGCCCGGCGGCGGGGGTACGAGCGGGCGATGCACCGCTCGGGCCTCGGGGCGCACGTGCAGGTCGTGGGCGGGGACCCCGGAGAGGGGTCCGGCGCCCGTGCGGCGGGCGCGCTGTTCGGCCCGGCGGAGCACCCGACGGCCGTGGTGACCTACAACGACGCCTCGGCGGTGGGCCTGCTCGACGCCCTGCTGCGCGCCGGGGTCGACGTGCCGGGGGAGGTCTCCGTGGTCGGCTACGACGACAGCCCGCTGTCCCGGCTGGCGCACATCGACCTGACCACCGTCAGCCAGGACTCCGCCCAGCTGACCCGGCTCGCGGTGGCCGCGGTGGTCGAGCGGCTCGACGGCGGCCGCACCGAGCAGCGGGAGGTCGTCGTCCCGCCGCACCTGGTCGTCCGCGGGACGACGGGTCCGCCGGCTTCGTCCTGACGGAGTCTTGACGGTGACGCGGGTCACCCGTCACGCTGGCGTTTGAAGCGCTTCAAAGCGTCCGTGCGCCGGTACCGGCGCGCTCCTGGCCCCTCACGCGACCGCGGAGACCGACATGACCACCGCCCCCACCGCGATGGAGTACGACCCCTTCAGCCCGGAGTTCCAGGCAGACCCCTTCCCCGTGTACCGGTGGATGCAGGAGGAGGCGCCGGTCTTCCACAGCGAGAAGTGGAACTGGTGGGCGCTGTCCCGGTTCGAGGACGTGCGCGCCGCCGCGACCGACACCGACACGTTCCTCAGCTACGAGGGCATCGACATCGACGACACGGCCAAGGACCAGAGCGGCCCGGGCTTCCTCCCCGACGTCGACAACCCGCGCCACGACCAGGTGCGCCGGGTGGTGCAGCCGCACTTCCTGCCGCGCCGCATCGCCGGCAAGGAGGACGCGATCCGCGCCGTCGTCCGAGGCCTGGTCGACCGCTGGCGCGACCGCGGGCACGTCGACCTCGCCCAGGAGCTGGCCTGGCCGATGCCCAACGAGGTCTTCTTCACCGTCCTCGGCCTGCCCAGCGCGCAGGAGGAGGGCCGCGCCCAGCTGGACCGCTGGGTGCACGAGCTCAAGGACCGCCGTCCCGACGACCCCAGCCTGACCCCGGTCGCCAAGGCCGCCACCGAGGGCATCCGCGACTACTTCATCGACCTGCTCGAGGACCGCCGGCGCAACCCGCGGGAGGACGTCGTCAGCGCGCTGGTGCAGGCCGAGATCGACGGCGTGCCCTTCGCCGACGAGCACCTCACCCCGGCCTCGGAGATCCTCGGCCTGATGATGGTGCTCTTCCTGGGTGGGGTGGAGAGCACCGCAGGGCTGGCCGGCTCGCTGTTCAAGCTGCTCGCCGAGAACCCCGACCAGCGCGAGCTGCTCCGGCAGGACCCCTCGCTGATCCCCACCGCGGTCGAGGAGACGATCCGCCACTCCAGCCCGCTGCAGCTGGTGGGGCGGACGACCTCGCGCGAGGTCACCCTGCACGGCGTGACCATCCCCGCCGGCGGACGGGTCGTGCTGGTCTACGGCGCGGCCAACCGCGACCCCCGCCAGTACGCCGACCCGGAGCGGTTCGACGTCACCCGCGGCAAGGTCCGGCACATGGGCTTCGGCGAGGGCAAGCACGGCTGCCTCGGTGCGCCGCTGGCCCGACTGGAGGCCCGGATCGCCCTGGAGGAGGCGCTGCCGGTGCTCGGCGACTACACGCTCGCCGGCCCGCCGGTCCGGTACAAGACGACGCCCAACATGTACGTCTGGGACTCCCTGCCGCTGTCGTTCCCGGTCGGGGGCGGCGCGCGGTGAGCGGAGCCGCCGAGGCCGTCCGGCACCGGGCGGCCTCGGACGGCGCGCGTCAGTGGTGGGCGCCCTGCCGGCCGAGGGTCTCCACCGGCGTCGCGCCCGGACGGGTCCACTGCGGCGTCGGACGGCTGGTCGGGCCCCAGGTGGAGTTCCCGTCCGCGTCCGTGCGCCAGTACCAGCACGCGTCGCGCCCCTCGGGCCAGCCCTCGGGGTCGTCCTCCCACGCCTCGCCGCGGCCGTAGGGCGTCATGTCGAGCAGGCCGAGGGAGCCGTCGGCCGGCTCGTTGCCGCGGCCGGTCGTGGAGTAGGTGAGGAACACGCGGTCGCCGTCGCGCAGGTAGCACACGATGTGCCCCTCGTCCGTGGCGATCGACGCCTCCACGCCGCGCACCGAGTACCAGGGCTGGGTGTAGCCCATGAACGCGACGTAGTCGGCCACCTCGTCCCACCGGCCCGAGGTCAGGACGGCGAAGGACACGCCGCGGGCGTTCAGGTAGACGGGGTCCCTCATCTGCCAGGCGTTGAAGGTGCAGCCCTCGCACTGCCCCTGGGGCGGCGCGCCGTCGTACCACATGGAGTGGTAGACGACGAGCTCGTCGCGGCCCCGGAACAGGTCGCGGAACGGGACCGGGCCGTCGGGTCCGACGACCTCGGCCGTCCCGTCGACCTCCACCATCGGCAGCCGGCGGCGCGCCGCGGCGAGGGCGTCGCCCGCGCGGGTGTGGGCCTTCTCGCGGACCAGCAGCTCGTCCCGGGCGGCCTGCCAGGTGGCCCGGTCGACGACGGGTGGGCGGCCGGGCAGCGTGGTGGTCCGGTCCTGCGGCGTGGTCGTCATGGCGTCCTCCTCGGTGTCCCGTGCCGGGGGTCTCCCGGGCCGGGGGCGGTCGGGCGGTCACCAGGAGCGACTCCTGATCCGGCCGGAACTCATCGCGGCAGGAGGGGCTCCGTCAGCCCGGCGGAGCGGTGCTGCTGCGGACGACCAGCCGGGGCGGTACGACCAGCTCGCGCTGCTCGGCTGGGACCCCGTCGAGCCGGTCGATGGCCCGCCGCACGGCCAGCGTGCTCAGCTGCTCGACGTCCTGGGCCACCGAGGTGAGGTCGACCGAGGAGAGCCGGGCGATCCGGCTGTCGTCGTAGCCCACGACGCTCACGTCGCCGGGCACGGTGCGGCCCGCCCGGCGCAGGACGTCGAGCAGGCCGAGCGCGCAGCGGTCGTTGAAGGCCGCGACGGCGCCGGGCAGCGAACCGGACAGCAGCGTGCGCGCGGCGGCGGCGCCGTCCTCCTCGGTCAGCCCGCCGGGCACGACCCGGGGCTCGAGGCCGTGCCGGCGCGCCGCCTCGCGGTACCCCCGGCGCCGCTCGGCGGCGCCGGGAGCCCGCCCGCCGTCGACGTGGACGACGTCGCGGTGGCCGAGCGCGACCAGGTGGTCCACCGCCAGGTGGGCACCCTCGTCGTCGGCGGTCCGGACGACGTCGACCGCGGCGGACCGGACCGAGCGGGCGACGACCACCACGGGCAGGCGGTCCGCGAGGTCGGTGAGCTGTGCGGTGGGCGAGGAGGGGCCGAGCAGCACCAGCGCCTCGCAGCGGTCCCGCAGCAGGCTCTCGACGGCCCGCTGCTCGCCGCGGCCCGGCGTGACGGCGCTGAGCGCCAGCTCGTAGCCGACCCGCTCGGCGGCGTCGTAGAGCCCGGTCAGCAGGTCGCCGTGGAACGCGTGCTGCACCCCGAAGACGACACCGATCAGCCGGCTGCGGGAGCTGCGCAGCAGCCGGGCGCGGGTGTCGGGGCGGTAGCCGATCTCGTCGGCGGCGCGCCGCACCCGGTCCCGGGTCGCGGTGCTCGCGCCGGGGGCGTCGCGCATCACGATGGACACGAGCGCGGTGGAGACCCCGGCGCGGGCCGCGACGTCGGCCAGGGTGGGCCGCCGGTCGGGGCTCGTCGGGGTCATGGCGGCGAGCGTAGCGCCGAGTCGCTAGAACGTTCTAGCGCCATCCCCTTGACGGGGGAGCGTGGCGCGCGCCACGCTGACAACGACCTAGAACGTTCTAGCGAGGAGTCGGGATGGCGAGCGAGACCGTGGGTGTGGCCCTCGTCGGGTCGGGGCGGATGGGCGCCTTCCACGCGCAGACGCTGGCGCTGCGCCTGCCCGGCGCGCGGCTGGCCGCCGTGGCCGACCCCGCGCCGGGCGCGGCCGAGCGGCTGACCGGCGCGCTCGGGACGGGCCGGGCGTGCACCGACGTGGCGCAGCTCTGGGCCGATCCCGAGGTCGACGCCGTCGTCATCGCCGCACCGGCCCGGTCGCACGCCGACCTGGTCGTCGCCGCCGCGGCCGCGGGCAAGCACGTGTTCTGCGAGAAGCCGATGGCGGTCTCGCTGCCGGACGCCGACCGGGCGATCGACGCCGCGCGCGCCGCCGGCGTCGTCCTCCAGGTCGGGTTCAACCGCCGGTTCGCCGCCGACTGGCGGGCGGCCCGCGCCCTGCTCGACGCCGGCACGCTCGGCACCCCGCGGCAGCTGCGCTCGGTGACCCGCGACCCGGGCGGCTTCGACCCGTCGCGGGTGCTGCCGGACACGATCTTCCTCGAGACGCTGATCCACGACTTCGACACGCTGCGCTTCCTCAACCCGGGCGCGCAGGCCGTCGAGGTGTACGCGACCGCCGACGCGCTGGTCGAGCCGGGGTGGCGCGACCGCGGGCTGCTCGACACCGCCGTCGTCCAGGTGCGCTTCGACAACGGCGCCATGGCGGTCGCCGAGGCGTGCTTCGAGGCGGCCTACGGCTACGACGTCCGCGGCGAGGTGCTTGCCTCCGGCGGCATGGCCACCATGGGCGACGGCCGGCGCAGCGGGATGGTCTTCTCCGGCCCCGCCGGCCGGCTGGTCGAGACCGTCCGCAGCGACCAGGAGCTCTTCCCCGAGGGCTACACCGGCGAGCTCGCCGCGTTCGTCGACGCCGTCCGCACCGGGAGCCCGGCCCCCGTCACCGGCGAGGACGCCCGGGCGGCCCTGGCCATCGCCCTCGCCGCGGCGGAGTCGGTGCGCGCCGGCCGCCCGGTGCGCCTCGAGGAGGTCGAGAAGTGACCCATCGGCTGGCCGCCTCGGCCGAGATGCTCTTCCTGGACCTGCCGTTCACCGAGCGGGTGCGGCGCATCGCCGACGCCGGCCTCGAGGTCGAGATCTGGGACTGGACGACCAAGGACGTCGACGAGCTGGTGGCCACCGGTGCGACGTTCTCCTCGATGACCGGCTACGTCACCGGCACGCTGGCCGACGCGGACGGCGCCGAGGAGCTGCTGGAGACCGCGGAGCAGTCGCTGGCGGTCGCCGAGCGGCTGGACTGCCCGCGGCTCAACGTGCACGGCACCGGGCTGGACGGCCGGGGCCTGCCGGTGGTGCCGACCCAGCTCGTGACCCCGACGATGTGGCTGACCGCGGCGCGCACCCTGGAGCGGCTGGCGGCACTGGGGGAGCGGGCCGGGCGGGTCTTCACGCTGGAGAACCTCAACACCGCCGTCGACCACCCGGGCACGCCGTTCGCCCGCGCCGCCGACACGATCGCGCTGGTGGAGGCGGTCGGCAGCCCGCACCTGCGGCTCAACCTGGACCTCTACCACGCGCAGATCGGCGAGGGGGACCTCGTGCGGCTCGTCGAGCGGGCGCTGCCGCTGGTCGGGGAGATCCAGGTGGCCGACGTCCCGGGCCGGTGCGAGCCGGGCACGGGGGAGATCCACCACCCCGCGATCGCCGCCGCCCTCGGCCGGCTCGGCTACACCGGCGTGGTCGCCCTGGAGGGCTGGGCGTCCGGCGACCCGGCGGTGGCCCTCGACCGGTTCCGCACCGCCTACACCCTGCCCGGCTGACCGGGGCGGGTCCTCGTCATCGCGATCATGGCGTCGTGACCGCCGGCCGGGACCTCGGCGTGGTCAGGGCGCCATGATCACCGCGGGCACCTCGGACCCGACGCAGACCGGCGCCGGCGGAGACACGTCTCGCCGGCGCCGGCCGCTCGTGAGGCCTCCCTGCAGGGTCCCGCCGCGAGCTCGCGAGTGGCGGGGGGCAGGGAGGTCCTTCAGGCGTTCTGCGGGAAGCCCAGGTTCAGGCCGCCGTGGCTCGGGTCGAGCCAGCGGCTGGTGATGACCTTGCCGCGGGTGAAGAAGTGCACGCCCTCGGCGCCGTGCGCGTGGGAGTCGCCGAACAGGCTGTTCTTCCACCCGCCGAAGGAGTAGTAGGCCATCGGGACCGGGATCGGCACGTTGATGCCGATCATCCCGACCTGCACCTCGTTCTGGAAGCGCCGCGCGGCGCCGCCGTCGTTGGTGAAGATCGCGGTGCCGTTGCCGTACTCGTTGCGGTTGATCAGCTCGACCGCGTGCTCGTAGGTGTCCACCCGCAGCACCGACAGCACCGGCCCGAAGATCTCGTCCTTGTAGACGCTCATGTGCGGCTCGACGTGGTCGACCAGCGTCGGGCCGAGCCAGAAGCCGTCCTCGGCGCCGTCGGGCTCCACCCGGCGGCCGTCGACGACGATCTTCGCGCCCTCCTCCTCGCCCGCGTCGACGTATGAGGCGACCCGGTCGCGGTGCTTCTTGCTGATCAGCGGGCCCATGTCGCAGCCCTTGCGGCCGTCGCCGGTGCGCAGCGTGTGGGTGCGCTCGGCGATGCGCGCGACCAGGTCGTCGCCGATCCCGCCGACGGCGAGCACGGCGCTGATCGCCATGCACCGCTCGCCGGCCGAGCCGAACCCGGAGTTGACCGCCTGGTCGGCGGCGAGGTCGAGGTCGGCGTCGGGCAGCACCACCATGTGGTTCTTCGCGCCGCCGAGCGCCTGCACCCGCTTGCCGTGGCGGGTGCCGGTCTCGTACACGTACTGGGCGATCGCGGTGGAGCCGACGAAGGACACCGACTGGATGTCGGGGTGCTCGAGCAGCCGGTCGACGGCGACCTTGTCGCCCTGCACGACGTTGAACACGCCGTCGGGCAGCCCGGCCTCCTGCCACAGCTCGGCCATCCACAGCGCCGCCGACGGGTCCTGCTCGCTGGGCTTGAGGACGACGGTGTTGCCGGTGGCGATCGCGATGGGGAAGAACCACATCGGGACCATCGCGGGGAAGTTGAACGGGCTGATGACCGCCACCGGGCCGAGCGGCTGGCGCACCGAGTGGACGTCGACGCCGGTCGAGGCGTTCTCGGTGAAGCCGCCGCGGACCAGCGACGGCACGCCGCAGGCGTACTCGACGACCTCCTGGCCGCGGGAGACCTCGCCGAGGGCGTCGTCGAGGACCTTGCCGTGCTCGGCGGTGATGATCGCGGCCAGCTCGGGCTTGCGGGCGTTGAGCAGCTCGCGGAAGCGGAACAGCACCGCCGTCCGCTTGGCCAGCGAGGTGTCCCGCCAGCCGGGGAAGGCCGCGGTGGCCGCGGCGACGGCGGCGTCGACCTCACCGACGTCGGCGAGCGCGACCTCGCCGATGACCTCGCCGGTCGCCGAGTCGGTCACGTCGCCGGTGCGGCCGCTGGAACCCTCCCGGCGGGCGCCGTCGATCCAGTGCGGGATGTGCGTGGGCATGGCTGCCTCTCGAGGGTCTAGGGAACGGGAACGGTGGTCTGCTGGGGAGCGGGTCGAGGTGCCACGGTGGCGGAGAGCGCGTCGCCGGGGAAGTGCTTGGTGACCAGGTCCCGGATCGCGGCGAGCATCCGCACCCCGGACTCGCGGGCCTGGTCGTCCCAGCCGAACACGCAGGTGGTGAGGACGCCGTCGAAGCCGATCCCCGCCAGGGCGGCGAAGGCCTCGTCGAAGTCGACGTCCCCGCGGCCGATCTCCATGTGCTGGTGCACGCGCACGGGGTTGCCCGGCGGGTTGGTGATGTAGCGCAGCCCGTCGGAGGCGGTGTGGTCCATCGAGTCGGCGACGTGCACGTGGGTGAGCTCGTCGCCGGCGTGGGCGATGATCCCGGCCGCGTCGTCGCCCTGGTGGAACGTGTGCGGCAGGCAGTACAGGAACGAGACGTAGGAGCTGTCGATGCCGCGGACCATGTCGACGGCGGGGTGTCCGAGCTCGATGAAGTCGTCCGGGTGCGGCTCCAGGGCGAGCTTGACGCCCTCCCGCTCGAAGACCGGCAGCAGCTCCTCCATCGACCGCCAGAACATCGCCTCGGCCAGCTCGGGCGCCTCCGGACGGCCGTTGAACTCGGAGTTCATCGTGTCCACGCCGAGCTCGACGCAGATCTCGATGGCCCGCCGCCAGTACCGGACGGCGGCCTGCCGCTCCACCTCCCCGGGGCCCGACCAGCGCATCACCGGCAGCACCGAGGTGACGCCCACGCCGGCCGAGGCGAGCTTCCCCCGGAACGCCCGCACCGTGGCGAGGTCGACCCGGGGGTGCTTGAAGAACGGGATGAAGTCCTCGCGCGGCGAGAGCTCGATCCACTCGTAGCCCATCCCGGCGACGACGTCGGGCAGCTCCAGCAGCGGCGTGGTCCGCAGCATCTGCGGGTCCAGGGCGATCCTCATCGCGACTCCATCCGCACCTCGGTGCGCTGCCCGGAGCGCAGCGCCGCCACGCCGGCCGCGCACACGGCCGAGGCCGCGTAGCCGTCCCACACCCCGGGCCCGTCGATGGTGCCGCGGCGGGCGGCGTCCACCCAGCGCTGCAGCTCGATGTCGTAGGCGCGGCCGAAGCGCTGCCGGAAGTCGGGGGCGACGGCCGTGCCGCGGGTCGCACCGCCGGGGCCGGCCGACTGCCGGACCAGGCCGAGGTCCAGGCCGATCATCGCGCTGCCGTCCTCGCCGACCACCTCGGTGCGCACCTCGTAGCCCACGCCGGTGCTCACGAAGCACTCGACGTCGACGACCCGGCCGCTCGTGGTCTCGAGCAGCACCAGGAGCGGGTCGGACAGCCCCTCGCGGGCGTGCCGCGTCGCCCGCGGCCGGACCACGGTGACCGCGGCGATCTCCTCGTCGAGCAGGAACCGGGTGACGTCGACCTCGTGCACCACCGAGTCGGTGATCATCATCTCGGTGGTGAAGCGCGCGTGGACGCCGGCGTTGCGGTGCGCGCAGTGGACCACCAGCGGCTCGCCGATCTCGCCGGACGCGATGAGCCCGCGCAGCTGCGCGTACTCGGGGTCGAAGCGGCGCATGAAGCCGACCTGCACCAGCCGGCGTCCGGTGCGCTCCGCGTACTCGTCCTCGGCCCGGACGACGGCCAGCGAGCTGTCGGCGTCCATGGTCAGCGGCTTCTCGCAGAGCACCGGCTTGTCGTGCTCGATGCAGGCGAGCAGCTGCTCCTCGTGGAACTCGCCGGGCGTGGCGATGACGACGGCGTCGACCTCGGGGTCGGCGATCGCGGCCCGCGGGTCGGCGACCACCCGGCACCCGGGCACCGTCGAGGCGACCTGCTCGGCCTTGTCGGCGAAGGCGTCGCTGACGACGGTGACCCGGGCCCCGGAGATCCGGCTGTGGATGCGGGCGACGTGGTCGGCGCCCATCAGCCCCACGCCGAGCACGGCGACGCGCAGCTCGGCGGCGGGGACGTCGGCCAGCTCCGGCAGCACGCCGGCGGCGGTCTCGGTGGTCGTCACGCCGAGGCCTCCGATCCGGCGGCGTTGGCCTTCGGGGCGCCGATCTGCAGCGACGGGAACCCGCAGCTGGCGATGTAGCGGTGGGTCCGCTGGGCGATGGGGAAGGGCACGTCCGGCGGGCACGGGTACAGGTCGTGCTCGACGATCGCGAACACGTCCAGGCCGAGCTCCTCGATCGCCTCGAGCAGCGGCGGATAGGCCGGCACGCCGTTCGGCGGCTCCACCATCGCGCCCATCTTCACCGCCTCGGGCCAGACGATGTCGTCGGCCAGCACGCGGTCGATGACCGCCGGGTCGACCTGCTTGAGGTGCAGGTAGCCGATCCGCTCGGGGTAGCGGCGGATCAGGTCGAGGTTGTCGCCGCGGTAGTAGCTGACGTGCCCGGTGTCCAGGCACAGCGGCACGTACTGCGGGTCGGTGTCGGCGAGGAACCGCTCGATGTCCTGCTGGTAGCCGACGTGGGTCTCGGCGTGCGGGTGGAAGGCGATGGACAGGCCGTACTCCTCCTGCACCGCCTTGCCCAGCTGGGTCACGCCGGTCGTCTTCGCCTGCCACGCCTCGGGGGTGAGGTGGCGGGACTCGACGTCCGCGCCGGTCTTCTGGTCGCGGAAGGTGTCGGGGATGACGACGACGTGGGTGCCGCCCATGGCCTGGGTCAGCGCGGCGACGTCCTTGACCTGGCCCCACACGGCGTCCCAGGAGTCCGGCCGGTGCAGGTGCTCGAACACGGTGCCGGCCGACACCCTCAGCCCGCGGGACCCGAGCTCGTCGGCCAGCTGCGCGGGGTCGGTGGGCAGGTAGCCGTAGGGACCCAGCTCGATCCACTCGTAGCCGCAGGCGCTCACCTCGTCGAGGAACCGCTGCCAGGGCACCTGTTCCGGGTCGTCCGGGAACCAGACGCCCCACGAGTCGGGGGCCGACCCGACGCGGATGCGGGCGCGGCCAGCCGCGGGGTGCTGCGCGGTCATGTCTTCTCTCCTCCGGGGACGGACGGGTGGGTCAGGACTGCGGGGTGTTCTCGGACGGGGCGAGGTAGGCCGGCCGCTGGACGGACTTCCAGCGGTCGTAGACGGCGCGGGCGTCCCGGGTGCTCTGCAGGGTGGAGACCTCGCTGACCGGCACGTCCCACCACGACTCGCTCGAGGGCGCGTCGACCAGCGGGTCGGTCTCGACGTGCACGACCGTCGTCCGGTCGCTCGCCTTCGCCTTGCGCAGCGCCGCCTCGAAGCTGGGCCCGTCCTGGGCGACGAGGACGTCGACGCCGAGGCTGGCGGCGTTGGCGGCGAGGTCGACCGGCAGCACGTCGCCGTCGAGCCGGCCGGACGCCGACCGGTAGCGGTAGCGGGTCCCGAAGCGCTGGGAGCCCAGCGACTCCGACAGCGCGCCGATCGAGGCGAAGCCGTGGTTCTGCACCAGGACGACGACGATCTTGACGCCCTCCTGGACGGCGGTGACCAGCTCGGTGGGCATCATCAGGTAGGAGCCGTCGCCGACCATCACGAAGACGTCGCGGTCGGGGCTGGCCATCCGGATGCCGATGCCGCCGGGGATCTCGTAGCCCATGCAGGAGTACCCGTACTCGACGTGGTAGCCCTTGCGGTCGCGGACCCGCCACATCTTGTGCAGGTCGCCGGGCATGGACCCGGCCGCGCAGACCACCACGTCGCGCGGGGCGGAGACCTCGTTGACGATCCCGATGACCTCGTTCTGGGTCAGCCGGCCGCCCTCGCCCGCGCTCGGCGTCTCGGGGTGGTAGGCGGCCTCGACGGTGGCCTCCCACTGCTCGGCCAGCTCGGCGGTGCGGGTGCGGTACGCGTCGTCGACCGACCAGCCGGCCAGCGCGTCGGCCAGCGCGGTGATCGCCTCGCGGGCGTCGGCCTGCACGGTCACGCCGGCGTGCTTGGCGGCGTCCATCGCGGCGACGTTGACGTTGACGAACCGCACGCCGGGGTCGTTGAAGGCGGTGTGCGAGGCGGTGGTGAAGTCCTGGTAGCGGGTGCCGATCCCGATGACGACGTCGGCCTCCCGTGCCAGGGCGTTGGCCGCGGTGGTCCCGGTCGAGCCGATCGCACCCACCGACTGCGGGTGGTCGTAGGGGAGGGCGCCCTTGCCGGCCTGGGTCTGCCCGACCGGGATGCCGGTGGCCGAGACGAAGGCGTCCAGCGCCTCGGTGGCGTCGGAGTAGACGACCCCGCCGCCGGCCACGACCAGCGGCCGGCGCGCCGACCGGATCACCTCGACGGCCCGTGCGAGGGCGGCCCGCTCGGGCAGCGGCCGTCCCACGTGCCAGGTCCGCTCGGCGAACAGCTCGACCGGCCAGTCGAACGCCTCGGCCTGCACGTCCTGCGGGAAGCACAGCGTCACCGCGCCGGTCTCGGCCGGGTCGGTGAGCACCCGCATCGCGCTCAGCAGGGCGCCGGGCAGCTGCTCGGGCCGCCAGATGCGGTCGAAGTAGCGCGACACCGGCCGGAACGCGTCGTTGACGGTCACGTCGCCGCTGTCGGGCCGCTCGAGCTCCTGCAGCAGCGGTCCGGCCGAGCGGGTGGCGAAGGTGTCGGCCGGCAGCAGCAGCACCGGCAGCCGGTTGATCGTCGCCAGCGCGGCGCCGGTGAGCATGTTCGTCGAGCCGGGGCCCACGCTGGTGGAGACCGCCCAGGTCTGCAGCCGGTCCTTGGCGCGGGCGTAGGCGACGGCGGTGTGCACCACGGCCTGCTCGTTGCGGCCCAGCACGTAGGGCAGCGCACCGGGTTCGTCGATCTCGGCCTGCAGCAGCGCCTGGCCCAGCCCGGCGACGTTGCCGTGCCCGAAGATCCCGAAGCAGCCGGCGAACAGCCGCTGCCGCTGCCCGTCGCGCTCGGTGTGCTGCTGGGCCAGGAAGCGGACGACGGCCTGGGCGACGGTCAGGCGCACGGTCTCGGTACGTGCCGGTGCGGGGTGCTCGCTCACGGTCGGGAGGCTCCGTTCTGCTCGGTGCCGGCGGGGGAGTGCAGGGGCAGCCGGGGGTCGACCGGCTCGTCGTCCCAGGTGCCGCGGATCCAGGCGTGCGCGGGGTCGTCGACGATCCGCCAGGCCCGCTCGGGGCCGGGGCCGGCCATGACGTTGAGGTAGTAGAGGTCGTGGCCCGGCGCGGCGATCGACGGGCCGTGCCAGCCGTGCGGCACCAGCACGACGTCGCGGTCCCGCACCTCGGCGAGGACGTCGATCGGCCGCTCGGCTGTGCCGTACACCCGGTGGTAGGCCAGGCCCGGCTGACCCTGGGGCCCGGCGGCGACCTCGAAGTAGTAGATCTCCTCCAGCTCGGTCTCCACGTCGGAGGTCTCGTCGTGCTTGTGCGGCGGGTACGACGACCAGTTGCCGCCCGGCGTGATGACCTCGCAGGCGATGACCGCGTCGGCCTCGAAGACGTCGGCGGTGGCGAAGTTGTTGACCTGGCGGCTGCACCGGCCCGCGCCGCGCAGCTCGACCGGGACGTCGGCGGCCGGGCCGTACCGGACCGGGAGCCGACGGCGGGCCCGGGCGCTGCACAGCGCGAACCGCCCGCCGTCCCGGCTGGAGAGGTCGGCGGACACGCCGAGAGGGAGGTAGGCGAAGTCGGTCGGCCCGGCGAAGACCCCGCTGCGCCCGGCGAGGGTGAGGACCTCGCCGTCGCACTCGACGGTCAGCCCGCCCTCCAGCGGGACGACGACGACCTCGTCGGGGCCGGTGTCGAGGGTGGAGCTGCCGCCGGCGGGCAGCTCGAGCACCCGCAGGCCGGAGTGCGCCCAGCCGGCGGACTCGGGGGTCACCTCGAGGGCGTACGGGCCGGCGGCGGCGCTGCCGGCGGGCAGGTGCAACGACGCGGCGGTCGCGGTCATCGGCTGCTCCTTCAGTGGACCAGGGAGACGGCGGTGTCGACGGCGGCGGCCACGTCGTCGTCCGGCGGGTAGAGCAGGGTCCGGCCCACGACGAGGCCGCGCACGGCCGGGAGCGCCAGGGCGTCGCGCCAGGCGGCGTAGGTCTCCTGCGGCCGGCGGGAGGGGTCGCCGCCGAGCAGCAGGGTGGGCAGCGTCGTGGCGTCCATGACCCGCTCCATCTCGGCGACCACCGGCAGCTTCAGCCAGGTGTAGGCCGAGGTGGCGCCCAGCCCCTGGGCGATGTGCACCGACCGGATGACCGCGTCGGGGCTCAGGTCGTTGGTGACCCGGCCCTCCACCCGGCGCGAGATGAACGGCTCGAGCATCGCCACGACCCCGGCCCGGGCCAGCTCGGTGATCGCCCGGCCGGAGGTCTCCAGCATGGCCACGGTGCTGGGGTCGTCGAGGTCGATGCGGTTGAGCATCTTCGCCGCGTCGAAGCGGGCCTCGACGACGCCGGCGACGTCGTAGCCGGTCATGCGGTCGTCGAGCTCGAAGCTGGCACCGGCCAGGCCGCCGCGGTTCATCGAGGCGACGACGACCTTGTCCTCCAGCGCCCCCAGGAGCAGCAGGTCCTCGGCGACGTCGGCGGTGGCCAGCAGCCCGTCGACGCCGGGGCGGTCCAGCGCGGTGCGCAGCCGGTCGAGCATCTCGGTGCGGCTGTACATCGCCGTCGGCCGGCCCTGCGCGGAGAACGCGCCGCGGGCGGGGTGGTCGGCGGCCAGCAGCATCAGCCGGCCGTCCTCCGGGAGGAAAGCCGGCCGCCGGCGGCGGGCGGCCAGGGCGCGGCCGATGGCCTCGGGGTCCCGGCTGCGCAGCTCGGTGACCTCGGCGTAGGTCGAGCACACCGGCGGCGGGGCGAGCACCGCGTCGGGGGAGAGGGCGGTGTCAGACACGGGTGTCCTCCAGGGAGGTGGCGGCGGCGACGTGCGCCTCGACCTCGGCGGCGGTCGGCATCGCGGTGGAGCACTCCAGGCGGGAGGCGACGATCGCGCCGGCGGCGTTGGCGTTGCGCAGGAGCTGCTCCAGCGGCAGGCCGGTGAGCAGCCCGTGGGCCAGGGAGCCGCCGAACGCGTCCCCGGCGCCGAGGCCGTTGACGACCTCGACCGGCGTGGGCGGGACGACGACCCGCTCGGTGCGCGTCTTGCCGAGGACGCCCCGCGGTCCCTGCTTGACGATCGCCAGCTCCACCCCGGCGTCGAGCAGCGCGTCCGCGGCCCGGTCGGGGTCGGTCTCCCCGACGGCGACCTCGCACTCCTCCCGGTTGCCGACGGCGACCGTGACGTGGGGGAGGGCGGCGCGGACCTGCTCGGTCGCCTCCTCGCGAGAGGCCCAGAACACCGGCCGGTAGTCCAGGTCGAGCACGGTGTACCGGCGGCGGCCGCGCGCCTCCCAGGCGGCGAGGTGCGCCGACCGGCTGGGCTCCTCGGACAGCCCGGTCACCGTCGCCCAGAACAGGGCGGCGTCCCGGACGGCCGCCCGGTCGAGGTCCTCGGGCCGGATCTGGAGGTCGGGGGCCTTGGGCCGGCGGTAGAAGTACAGCGGGAAGTCGTCGGGCGGGAAGATCTCGCAGAAGGTGACCGGCGTGGGGTGCTCGGGGTCGACGACGACGAACCGGTCGTCCACGCCGAGGTCGCCCAGCGCCCGCCGGACGAACCGGCCGAAGGGGTCGTCACCGACGCCGGTGACCAGCGCGACGGAGTGGCCGAGGCGGGCGGCGGCGACGGCGACGTTGGCCGCGCTGCCGCCGAGGAACTTGCCGAACGTCTCGACGTCCTCCAGCCCGACGCCGACCTGCAGGGGGTAGACGTCCACCCCGCTGCGACCCATCACCACCATGTCGAGGGCGTGTCCCACAGCTCTCCGTCCCCCTGCGTCGTCGGTCGCCGTCCTGTCGGAACTGTGCTCCGGGACACACTGCGGTGTCAAGAGTTTGTAAAGACATACGAGCAACAGGACGTGGAGATGTCGGGCTGCCCCGATGAGGTGAGGACAGGATGGGTCGCCGGGGTGGGATCATGGCCGTCGCGGGGGTGTCGAGGGGTCGGCCCCACCCGCGGCCCACGCGAGGAGGGACCGGTGGCACCTGTGCTGACGTTCGACATCGACCGCTCCAGTCCGACGCCGCTGTACTTCCAGCTCGCGCAGGCGATCGAGGGTGCGATCACCGGTGGCGCGCTGCCGGCCGGATCGCGGCTGGAGAACGAGGTCCTGCTGGCCCAGCGCTACGGGCTGTCCCGCCCGACGGTCCGGCGGGCGGTGCAGGAGCTGGTCGACAAGGGCCTGCTGGTCCGCAAGCGCGGCGTCGGCACCCAGGTGATCCAGCCGCACGTGCGCCGCTCGGTCGAGCTCACCAGCCTCTACGACGACCTGTCCCGGGCCGGCGAGGCGCCGACCACCGAGGTCCTCTCGCTGGACCGCGGCCCCGCGCCGGCCGACGTCGCCGAGGAGCTCGACCTGGCCGAGGGGGACGAGATCGTGGTGGTGCGGCGGCTGCGCCGCTCCCGCGGCGAGCCCCTGGCGCTGCTGACCAACCACCTGCCCGGCCGCTTCACGCCCACGATGGAGGACCTCACCGAGCGGGGTCTGTACCAGTACCTCCGCGCCCAGGGCGTGCACCTGCGGGTGGCCCACCAGCGCATCGGCGCGCGGCTGGCGCGGGCCGAGGAGGCCCGGCTGCTCGACGAGCCGCCGCGGTCGGCCCTGCTGACGATGTCGCGCACGGCGTTCGACGACCAGGGCGTGGCCGTCGAGTACGGCCGGCACGTCTACCGCGCCTCCCGCTACGACTTCGAGACGACGCTCGTCGGCCGCTGACCCGCCCGGGCCCTCGGCACGACCTGACGGCGTCAGGGCCGGCGCCGGGTCGTGGTGCCGGCCACACCTGCCACCCCGTCGTGGTGACACTCACACGCCGAGAGCGAGATCTGCCAGGCAGGTTGTCCGAACATGGGAAGGGCGGCACCGCGCCGCCCTTCCTCGCAGTCCGGAGACCCGCCATGCCCCGCAGCCTCCTCGACGCCCTCGGCCGCGCCCGCGCCGAGCGCCGTGCCCGCCGCGTCCTCGAGCAGGAGCTCGCCGACTACGCCACCCCCGCCGACCGGGACGAGCTGGCCGCCCTCTTCGCCGGCCGCGGCCCCTCCGGCAGCGAGGCGGCCGCCATCCTCGCCCGTCAGGCCGGCGTGCAGCTCTTCCGCGTCAGCTGAAGGGGTTCTCGCCGGCCTCGATCTCGGCGGCGAACTCCGCGATCGCCGCGCGGTCCGGGGTCGCGCCGGCGGAGCGCACCACGGCCTCCAGTGCCGCGGCGACCTCCTCGGCCGGCCGGCCGGACAGCCGCTCGCCGACCTCGGCCAGTGCCGGGGCGACCCGCTCGCTGACCAGCTCGGCCCGGCGCGGCACCGGCGGCTGCAGGAACCGCAGCAGCTCGCGCTGCAGGTCCCCCCTCGTCCGGCGCATCCGCACCCCCGGATCTCGTGGCCCGGTCCCGCCCGGGCCCGCACTGTGGACTGTGTCACATCCACCGCCAGGCCTGGGGTGGGCCGGGGGAGCCGCCCTAGCCTGGACACCAGACCGTCGACACGAATCCCGGCCCCGGTCCTCGGGGCGCCCGTCGTGGGGAGAGGTCCCATCACCCGTCGTCATCCTCCGGTCCGCACCAGCCCGGTGCGCAGCGCGGACGGAACGCTGCTGCGCGCCTGGTCCACCGAGCAGGACGGCGTGCCGGTCCTGCTGTGCAACGGCCTCGGCGCCTCGCCCGCGGCGTGGCCGGCCCTCCTCGCCCCGGACAGCGGCTTCCGGGTGGTCGGCTGGGACCACCGCGGGCTCGGTGCCTCGCACCGGCCCCGGGACCCGTCGCGGGTCCGGGTCGAGGACCACGTCGCCGACGCCCGTGCCGTCCTCGAGGCCTTCGACCTCTCCTCGGCCCTGGTCGTGGGCTGGTCGCTGGGCGTCAACATCGCCTTCGAGCTGGCGCTGGAGGACCCGCAGCGGGTGCTCGGCGTGATGGCCGTGGCCGGTGTCCCGGGGGGCAGCTTCTCGTCGCTGTTCGGGTCGCTCGGTCTGCCGCGGCGGCTGCGCCCGTCGGCCGGGCGGCACGGCAGCCGGCTGCTGCCGGTCGTCGGGCCGTTCCTGCCGCTGGTCACCGGGAGCCTGCGGCAGTGGCAGCCGCTGCTGTCCCTGGCCGCGCCGGAGCGGGCGAGCGACGCGGCCCGGCTGGCCGGCGTCCTGGCCGTCGCGCACGAGTTCGCCGGTCAGGACTGGGCCTGGTTCCGCCACATGGCGGTGGCCGCCGCCGACCACGCCCCGCTCGACCTCTCGCCGCTGTCCGGTCCGGTCACGTTCCTGGCCGGCCGCTACGACGTGCTCGTCGACGTCGCCGACGTGCGGGCCGCGGCGAGCAGCCTCCCCGGCGCGCGGTACCGCGAGCACCCGGCGTCGCACTTCCTGCCACTGGAGCGGCCGGACGTGATGGTCGACGAGCTCCGCCGGCTCGCCGGGGCGGGCGCCGTCGCGGCCTGAGCCGCAGTACCGCCTGCCGGCTCGGGACGTCTCGCGGCCCGTCGAGCAACCGGCGTTTCGCCAGCGGAGGGTGGGGCACACCAGGGACCGGACCGGCCCCGGCGTGGCCGTGAAACCCCCGCGCCGGGGCCGTGGCGTGTCCGCGGCGGGTCGCCCGCTCAGCCCCGCGGTGCGGCGAGCGCGGACGGCGTCGGAGAGCGGTCCCTGAGGTTGCGTCGGTCCACTGCTGGACGGCGATGCGCAGGGTCGCGAGGAAGCCGGTCGCCAGCACCCGCGAGTGCAGGTCGGCGTCGGGCCGGTCAGCCGGCGAACCAGCTCGGCGGCCACCTCGCGCTCGACCGCCGTCGCCGTCGGTGACGTCCCCGGGCGTGACCGACGTGGACGACCAGGGCCGTCCCGAGCCGCCGCTGGCCGGCGACGAGACCGCCACCCTGCTCGGCTTCCTGGAGTACCAGCGGGCGACCCTGGCGTGGAAGTGCCGAGGACTCGGCGCGGTGGGGCTGCGGGCGACGGTCGGCGCCTCGGCGGTGACCCTCGGCGGGCTGCTCGAGCACCTGGCCTACGTCGAGGACGACTGGTGCTCGCGGTGGCTGCGCGGGCGCGATCGGCTGCCCCCGTGGGACGCCGTCGACTGGCGCGCCGACCCCGGCTGGGACTGGCACTCGGCCGCCGAGGACACCCCCGAGCAGCTCCGGCAGCTGTGGGAGGACGCGGTCGTGCGCTCGCGGGCAGCGGTGGCGGAGGCGCTCGCCGACGGGGGCCTGGGGCGACCGACCCGGCGCACCTGGCCCGACCGGCGGGCGCCGAGCCTGCGGTGGGTCCTCGTCCACCTGATCGAGGAGTACGCGCGGCACAACGGGCACGCCGACCTCCTGCGGGAGGCCGTGGACGGGCGCACGGGGGAGTAGGGCCGGGTCAAGGCGCGGCGTCGGCGAGCAGCCGGCGAACCGCAGGCGAGTGACGCAGCGCCACCACCCGTCCGGCCCGCTCGGCAGCGGCCAGGGTGTCGCGCAGGAGGTCGAGGCCCGGGCCGGACAGCGAGGTCACCGACCCGGCGTCGATCGCGGCCACCCGCACCGGCTCCCGGCCGTAGCGCCGCAGGAAGGTGTCGACGACGGCCGCGTCGACCGCGCCGGCCAGGCACAGCACGCCGCCGTCGGCGGTGTTCAGCAGCCGGACGACGCCTCGCACGCCAGAGGACTCCGGGCTCACGACCCCAGTGTGCCGGTGCTCCGCGTCGCCGGCCCGGCCCGGTGAGGGGCGCTCCCGCCGGGTAGGGAGCGGGGCGTGGACTGGCTCTCCGACCCGGGCTACTGGTCGAGCCGGCTGGTGTTCACCCGCGGGCTGGCGCTGGTCTACCTGGTCGCCTTCGTGGCGGCGCTGCGCCAGTTCCGGCCGCTGATCGGCACGCGCGGGATGCTGCCGGTGCCCCGCTTCCTGGCCCGGACGCCGTTCCGCCGGGCCCCGAGCCTGTTCCACCTGCACTTCTCCGACCGGTTCTTCGCCGCCGTCTGCTGGGTCGGCATCGCCTGCTCGGCGGCCGCCCTGGTCGGCCTGCTCGACCGGGCGCCGCTGTGGGCCTGGATGGCGGTCTGGGCGCTGATGTGGGCGCTGTACCTGTCCATCGTCAACGTGGGACAGATCTGGTACGGCTTCGGCTGGGAGTCGCTGCTGGTCGAGGCGGGCTTCCTCGCGGTCTTCCTCGGCCCGGCCCACGTGGCGCCGCCCACGCTGGTGCTGTGGCTGCTGCGCTGGCTGCTGTTCCGGCTGGAGTTCGGCGCCGGCCTGATCAAGCTGCGCGGTGACCCCTGCTGGCGGGACCTCACCTGCCTGCGCTACCACCACGAGACCCAGCCGATGCCCAACCCGGCCAGCTGGTGGTTCCACCACCTCAGCCCCCGGCTGCACACGGTCGAGGCGCTGGCCAACCACGCCACCCAGCTGGTCGTCGTGTGGGGGCTGCTGCTGCCGCAGCCGGTGGCCACCGTCGCCGCGCTCGTGGTGATCGTGACCCAGGGCTACCTGGTGCTCAGCGGCAACTTCGCCTGGCTGAACTGGCTCACGCTGGTCCTCGCGACCTCGGTCGTCGACGGCCGCGTCTGGGACGCCGTGCTGCCGGTGGACCCGCCGGCGGACCTGGCCGCGCCGACCTGGCACACCGTCCTCGTCGTCGTGGTCACCGCCGGGCTGCTGGTGCTCAGCTGGCGGCCGGCCCGCAACCTGGTGTCGCGGCGGCAGCGGATGAACGCCAGCTTCGACCCGCTGCACCTGGTGAACACCTACGGCGCCTTCGGGTCGGTCACCCGCACCCGCTACGAGGTGGTCGTGGAGGGCACCGACGACCCGCACCCCGGCCCGGACACTCCCTGGCAGGAGTACGAGTTCCGCGGCAAGCCCGGCGACGTGCGCCGCCGTCCGCCGCAGTACGCGCCCTACCACCTGCGGCTGGACTGGCTGATGTGGTTCGTCGGCATCGACCCCGGCTACGGCAGCCGCTGGCTGCGGCCCTTCCTCCAGCGGCTGCTCGAGGGGGACCGGGCCACGCTGCGGCTGCTGCGCCGCTCGCCGTTCCCGCCGGAGTCGCCACCGGCGTTCGTCCGTGTCCGGCTGTACCGCTACCGGTTCACCACGCGGCAGGAGCGGCGGGAGACCGGCGCCTGGTGGTCGCGCACCTCCGCCGGCGTGCTGGTCGACCCCGTCTCCCTGGACCAGCTGACCTCGCCGTCGCGGTGATCCGGGACGACCCGGTTCGTCGGGCCGCGTTCAACCGCCGGTCACGTCGCTGCCGTGGGGAGGTCGCGCTCGACGGCGAGCGTTCGCGGCGTGATCCCCCTCGACGTCGCCCGCACCCGCCCCGCCCCGCCGCTGGCCCGCGCCCACGCATCCGGCACCGGCGCCCGCCGTTCCCTCGGGGACGCCCTGCACTCCGGCTGCACCAGCGTCGAGGTGGGCGTCCGGCTGGTGGACGGCGAGCTGCGGGTCGACTGCGACCGGGCCGGCACCCGGCCCGGGGTCACCCTCCCGGCGCTCTACCTGGACCCGCTGGCCGCCCGGGTCGCCGCGCTCGGGGGCTCGGTGCACCGCGGCTGGACCAGGTCGCTGCAGCTGCTGGTCGACGTCCGCAGCGAGGGCCGGAGCACGCACGCCGCGCTCGAGGGGCTGCTGCGCCGCTCCCCGCGGCTGGTCACGCACTGGACCGGGGGCACCGTCCGGCGCCGCCCGGTCACCGTGGTCGTCAGCGGCAACCGCCCGCCGGTGGCCCTCGCGGCCGCGCGGCTGCGGTTCTGCGCCCTCGAGGGCCGGCCCGCCGACCTCGGCACCGGCTTCCCGCCGTCGCTGGTGCCGGTCGTCAGCGACGACTGGAACGCCCGCTTCACCTGGACCGGCGTGGGGCCCATGCCCGCGACGGAGCGGGAGGACCTGCGCGCCCTGGTCACGGCCGCCCACGCCCGGGGTCACCGGCTGCGGTTCCGGGCGACGCCCGAGAGCTCGGCCGCGGCGCGCGAGGCCGTCTGGGGCGAGCTGCTCGCGGCCGGCGTCGACCACATCGGCAGCGACGACCCCGGGGCCCTGCAGGCGTTCCTGCGCCGCGCCGACGCCGTGGTGGACGAGCACGTCGCCTGAGGGAGCGCCGCGCCGCGGCTAGCGTGGCGGCGTGCGGATCGCCTCCCTGCTGCCGGCGGCCACGGAGATCGTGACGGCCCTGGGGCTGGCCGACCGGCTCGTCGCGGTGACCTTCGAGTGCGCGCCGCAGGCCCGGGAGCGCTGCCCGGTCGTGGTGGACACGGTGATCCCGCCGGGCCTGACCCCCGCCGCGATCGACGCGCTGGTGCACGAGCGGGCCGCCCGCGGGCTGCCGCTGTACGAGCTGGACCGCGCGGCGCTGGCCGCGGCCGACCCCGACCTGATCCTCACCCAGGACCTCTGCCGGGTCTGCGCGCTGCCGGCGGCGACGGTGGAGGAGGCCTGCCGGGCCATCGGCACCGACGCCGCGGTGCTGTCGATCGACCCGCACAGCCTCGACGACGTGCTGGCCGCCGTGGCCGCGGTCGGCCGCGCGGCCGGCGCCGCCGACGCCGGCGAGGCGCTGGTCGCGGACCTGCGGGCCCGGCTGCGGGAGGTCGAGCGGGCGGTCGCCGGGCGGCCCCGGCCCCGCGTGCTGGTGCTGGAGTGGACCGACCCGCCCTACCTCGCCGGGCACTGGGTCCCCGAGCTGGTGCGCCGGGCCGGCGGGGAGCCGGTGGGCGCGGTCGAGGGCGGGCGCAGCGTCGCGGTCGCCTGGGCCGACCTGCCGCCGGCCGACCTCGTCGTCGTCGCGCCGTGCGGGATGGGGCTGGCGGCGGCGCTCGACCAGTGCGGCCCGGTCGGCGAGCACCTGCCGGGGGTCCCGCTGCTCGCGATCGACTCGGCCGGCTACGTGGTGCAGGCCGGCCCCGCCCTCGTCGACGGCGTGGCGGCGCTGGCCTGGGCGCTGCACCCGGACGCCGTCCCGGCACCCCCGCCCGGCCGCGTGGCGCGCCCGGCCTGACCGGTCAGCCGGCCTCGCCGAGGAGCAGGTCGACGAACGCGCGGGCGCTGGGCGTCGAGGGTGCGGGGGCCCGGTGCACCAGCCCGATGGGGTGCCGCGCCGCGGCGTCGTCGACGGGCAGGACGGCGACGCCGGGCACCTGCGCGGCCGTCGACGCGGGCACCAGCCCGGCGCCGAAGCCGAGCCCCGCGAACCGGGCGACGGCCTCGGAGGTGCCGAGCTCGAAGGCGAGCGCCCGCTCGACGCCGGCGCGGGCGAAGGCCGCGTCGGCCTGCAGGCGCAGGCCGGACTCGTCGGGCATCTCCACGAACGGACCGGTCGCGGCCAGCTCCCGCAGCGAGACGCCGGCGCGCCCGGCGAGGGGGTGGGTGCGCGCGACGACGGCCACCAGGGGCTCGTCGGCGAGCAGGTGGTGGACGACGCCGGGTGGGACCTGGTCGCCGAACAGGCCGACGAAGGCCAGGTCCAGGTCCCCGGTGCGGACCTGCTCGGCCATGCTCCGGCTCCCGGTGTCCTGGACGGCGATCTCCACCGCGGGGTGCCGCTCGTGGAACGCCAGCAGGGTCTGCTCGACCAGGGGCACCCCCCTCCCGGCCGTGCCGACCATGCCCAGCCGCAGCCGCCCGGTGACGACCCCGGCGAAGGCGTCCAGCTCGGCCCGGGCCACCTCGGCGCCCCGGAGCAGGGCCCGGGCGTGGGGGAGGAGCAGCTCCCCGGCGGGGGCCAGCCGGACCGAGCGGCTGGTGCGGTGGAACAGGGTCACGCCCAGCTCCCGCTCGAGCCGGGCGACCTGGGCGCTGAGCGCCGACTGGACGACGTGGCAGCGGGCGGCCGCCCGGGTGAAGCTGCGCTCGTCGGCCACGGCCACGACGTACTCCAGCTGGCGCAGATCCATCGCCGTCTCCGATCAGTGGGGCCGCATCGACGCGGTCGACAGTGTGGCGGAGGCCGTGGGTCGTCACCGTCGACAGGATTGTTGACAATCTTGTCGACGGGTTTAGGGTGGTCGGCAGAGGTCACGGGAGGTCGCATGGAGGACGGGGCGCACGGCCGCGTCGCAGCCGAGAGCCGGCTGCGGCACGCCATCACCCGCGGCGACCTGCCGCCGGGGCACCGGCTCGTCGAGGCCGACCTCGCCGAGGGGTTCGGCGTGAGCCGCAACGCCGTCCGCCTGGCGCTCGACGCGCTCATCGCCGACGGGCTGGTCGAGCGGATCCCCAACCGCGGCGCCCGGGTCCGCACGGTCTCCGTCGCCGAGGCGATCGAGATCACCGAGTGCCGCGCCGTGCTCGAGGGCCTGCTGGCCGCGAAGGCCGCCGAGTGCGTCACCGAGGCCGAGGTCGACCGGCTGCGCGACCAGTGCGAGCGCATGCGGCAGGCCGTGGCCGACGGCGACCTGCTGGAGTACTCCGCCCTCGTCGCCCAGTTGCACGCGCTCATCCGCGAGGCCGCGCGGCAGGCCACGGCCGGCCGGCTGATCGAGCGCCTGCAGGCGCAGATCGTGCGCCACCAGTTCCAGCTGTCACTGCGGCCCGGCCGCGCGCAGCAGTCCCTCGCCGAGCTCCGGCAGGTCGTCGACGCCATCGCCGACCGCGACCCGCCGGCCGCCGAGTCGGCGGCGCGCAGCCACCTCCACAGCGTCGTCGCCGCCCTCACCGAGTCCGTCGCCGACTGATGTCCCGTCCCCCCACCCCCGAGGAGCCGTCCGTGTCCCACTCCCACTCCGCGAAGCGCGCCGTCGCCCCGGCGGTGACGGCATGAGGACCGTCGTCGTCACCGACCCGCCCCGGGCGGACGCCGGCGAGGCCGAGAAGCTGGGCACCTTCGGCGTGGCCACCGTGCACGAGGCGCTGGGCCGGGTCGGCTACCTCGGCCCCGAGTACCGGCCGGCGTGGCCGGGCGCGCGGATCGGCGGCACCGCCGTCACGGTCGTCTGCTGGCCCGGGGACAACCTGATGATCCACGTCGCCGTCGAGCAGTGCCGGGCCGGCGACGTCCTCGTGGTGGCCACCAACTCGCCGTCCACCGACGGGCTGTTCGGCGAGCTGTTCGCCACCGCGCTGGCCCGCCGCGGCGTGCGGGGCGTGATCCTGGCCAGCGGCGTCCGCGACGTCGCCGAGCTGCGCGAGATGGGCTTCCCCGCCTGGTCGCGGGCGATCAGCGCGCAGGGCTCGGTCAAGGCCACCGCCGGCGCGGTCAACGTGCCGGTCGTCCTGGGCGGCCAGACGATCCACCCCGGCGACGTCGTGCTGGGTGACGACGACGGCGTGATGGTGGTGCCCCGGGCCGACGTCGCCCGCGCGCTGACCGCCTCGCAGGCCCGTCTGGACAAGGAGGCCGCCGCTCGCGCCGCCTTCCAGGAGGGGCAGCTGGGCCTGGACCGCTACGGCCTGCGGGAGCGGCTGCCGGAGTTCGGCATCGAGTACGTGACCTACGAGGAGTACCGGAAGGTGGCCGGCGGTGACTGACGCCTCCGGCTACGACGACGCCGGCGTCCGCTGCACGATGCTGCGCGGCGGCACGTCCCGGGGGCTGTTCTTCGAGCCGGGCGACCTGCCCGCCGACCCCGCCGCCCGCGACGACCTGCTGCTGCGGCTGATGGGCACCCCCGACCCGCGGCAGATCGACGGGCTGGGCGGCGGGACGTCGCTGACCAGCAAGGTCGCCGTCGTCGGGCCGTCGGAGCACCCGGATGCCGACGTCGACTACCTGTTCCTGCAGCTGGGGGTGGACGAGGCCACCGTCAGCACGCAGCAGAACTGCGGCAACATCCTGGCCGGCGTCGGGCCGTTCGCGGTCGAGCGCGGCCTGGTGCCCGCCGGCGCGGAGGAGACCACCGTGCGGATCCGGATGGTCAACTCCGACAGCGTCGCGGTCGCCACGTTCCCCACCCCGGGCGGTCGGGTCGAGTACCGCGGCGACGTCGAGATCGCCGGCGTGCCGGGGACGGCCGCGCCCGTGGTGCTCGCCTTCACCGACACCGAGGGGTCGGCGACCGGCAGCCTGCTGCCCACCGGCCACCTCCGCGACACCGTCGACGGGGTCGAGGTCACCTGCGTCGACAACGGCATGCCGGTGGTCGTCGCGACGGCGGAGTCCCTCGGGCTGACCGGCTACGAGCCGCACGAGCAGCTGGCCGCCGACACCGCGCTGCTCGAGCGGGTCGACGCGCTGCGCACCAAGGCCGGGCAGCTCATGGGCCTCGGGGACGTGAGCCGCTCGTCGGTGCCCAAGACCGTGCTGGTCGCCCCCGCCCGGGACGGCGGCCAGGTGTGCACCCGGTCGTTCATCCCCGTGCAGCCGCACACCTCGATCGGCGTGCTGGCCGCGGTGAGCGTGGCGACCGGCCTGCTCCTGCCCGGGGCGGTCGGGCACGAGCTCACCGCCGCCTGGGACGCCGGTCGGTCGCAGGTCGACGTCGAGCACCCCACCGGCCACCTGCTGGTCGACGTCGTCGTCGACGCCGCGGCCACCCCGCCGCGGGTGGTGCGCTCCGGGGTCGTGCGGACGGCGCGCAAGCTGTTCGACGGGACGGCGTTCCCGCGTGCCGCGGCGGGTGCCCGGTGACCGCCCGCATCGCGCTCCTCGGGCTGGGCGAGGCGGGGTCGGAGATCGGCCGCGACCTCGTCGCGGCCGGCGCCGACGTCCGGGGCTACGACCCCAAGGGGATCGTGGTCGAAGGGGTGCAGCCGCGCGGCAGCGAGGCCGAGGCGGTCGCCGACGCCGACCTGGTGCTCAGCGCGAACAGCTCGCACGACGCGGTCACGGCGCTGGTCAACGCCCTGCCGGCGCTGCGTCCCGGCACGGTCTGGGCCGACCTGAACACCGCGTCCCCCGGGGTGAAGGCCGCCCTGGTGGAGCAGCTGGCCGGCCGCGACGTCCCGGTCGTCGATGTCGCGCTGATGTCGCCGGTGCCCGGCAAGGGGCTGCGCACCCCGATGCTGGTCTCCGGCGAGGGCGCGGAGCGCTACGCCCAGCTCCTGGCCGGCTTCGGGATCTCGGTGACGATCCAGCCCGGCCCGGCCGGGGAGGCGATCTCCCGCAAGCTGCTGCGCAGCGTCTTCTACAAGGGGCTGGCCGCCGCGGTGGTCGAGGCGCTCGCCGCGGCCGAGGCCGCCGGCTGCGCCGACTGGCTGCGCGGCAACATCAGCGCGGAGCTGGCCGGCTTCGACGAGCGCACCATCGACCGGCTCGTCGACGGCACCCACCGGCACGCCCGGCGCCGCGCCGACGAGATGACCGCCGCCACCGACCAGCTCACCGAGCTCGGCGTGCCGCCCCGGATCGCCGCGGCCGCCCGCGACCTGCTCGTCGAGCTGCGCGACCGGCAGGACAGCTGAGCGGCACGGCGCCCCCCACCCCCACGCGAGGAGAGACCGCATGATCATCGACTGCCACGGCCACTACACGACCGCGCCGGCGCCGCACACCGCGTGGCGCACGGAGCAGGAGCAGGCGTTCGCCGCCGGCGCGGAGCCGCCCGCCTACCCGCAGATCTCCGACGACGAGATCCGCGAGACGATCGAGGGCAGCCAGCTGCGGCTGATGAGCGAGCGGGGCATCGACCTCACCGTCTTCTCGCCGCGCGCCTCGGCGATGGGTCACCACCTGGGCGACGAGGCGGTGAGCACCCGCTGGGCCCAGGTCAACAACGACCTCATCGCCCGGGTCGTGGAGCTCTACCCGGACAACTTCATCGGGGTCTGCCAGCTGCCGCAGTCGCCCGGGGTCCCGATCGGCAACTCGGTGGCCGAGCTGCGCCGGTGCGTCGAGGAGCTCGGTTTCGTCGGGTGCAACCTCAACCCCGACCCCAGCGGCGGCTCCTGGACGTCGGCGCCGCTGACCGACCGCAGCTGGTACCCGTTCTACGAGGCCATGGTCGAGCTCGACGTCCCGGCCATGGTCCACGTGTCCGCGGTGACCAACCGGAACTTCCACGCGACCGGGTCGCACTACCTCAACGCCGACACGACGGCGTTCATGCAGTTCGTCCAGGCCGACCTGTTCAAGGACTTCCCCGACCTGCGGTTCGTCATCCCGCACGGCGGCGGGGCCGTGCCCTACCACTGGGGCCGCTTCCGCGGGCTGGCCGACATGCTCGACCGGCCCGCCGTCGAGGAGGCGGTGATGGGCAACGTCTTCTTCGACACCTGCGTCTACCACCAGCCGGGCATCGACCTGCTCTTCGACGTCATCGACATCGACAACATCCTGTTCGGCTCGGAGATGGTCGGCGCCGTCCGGGGGATCGACCCGCGCACCGGGCAGTTCTTCGACGACACCCGGCGCTACGTCGAGGCGCTCGACCTGACGCCGGAGGACCGCACGAAGGTCTTCGAGGGCAACGTCCGCCGGGTGTACCCGCGGCTCAACGCCGCCCTGGAGGCCCGCGGCCGCTGAGCGCAGGGGGTGGCCGCCGTGCGTGCGAGGCGGCCACCCCGGCGCGGTCGTCGCGGCCGTGGCCGATCGCGCGCCGCGATCGCTGCGGCCACACCATGGCGTTGGACTGGTCGCTGGGCCTCTCGCAGACTCGGCGAGTGACGCGAGCCACGACCCCCGGGTCGGCCGGCCCGTCCCCGCACCCCGGATCGTCGACTGGAGAGGTCATGCCCCCGCTGCACGAGATCGCCCACCTGGCCCACGTCGAGCTGCGCACCCCGGTGCTGGAGGAGAGCGTCGAGTTCTTCACCCGGTACCTGGGGATGACGGAGAACGGGTCGTCGGGCGACTCGGTCTACCTCCGGGCGTGGGACGACTACGAGCAGGCCACCATCAAGCTCACCGCGCACCGCACCTCCGGCGTCGGCCGGACGAACCTGCGCGCGGCCAGCCCCGAGGCGCTCGAGCGCCGGGTCGAGGAGATCGAGGCGACCGGGCGGGGGGTCGGCTGGCAGGACGGCGACCCGGGGTACGGGCCGACCTACGTGTTCACCGACCCCGACGGTCACGAGCTGGGGCTGTACTACGAGTCGGAGTGGTACACCCCGCCGGCCGAGCTCAGGCCGGCGCTGAAGAACCAGGCCCAGGCCTACCCCTCCTCCGGGGTCGCCGTGCGCCGGCTGGACCACATCAACTACCTCGGCGTGGAGCCGGTGGTGAACCGGGACTTCCTGCGCGACACCCTCGGTGCGCTGGTCACCGAGCAGATCGTGCTGGACGACGGCACCGTCGCCGGCAGCTGGACCACCTTCACCAACAAGACCTACGACGCGGTCTACACCCGCGACTGGACGCAGACCCCCGGCCGGCTGCACCACATCGCCTTCGCCGTGGACACCCGCGACGGCATCCTGCGCGCCGCCGACATCGCCCTCGAGCAGGGCGTGCACATCGAGACCGGGCCGCACAAGCACGCCATCCAGCAGACGTTCTTCCTCTACGTCTGGGAGCCCGGCGGCAACCGGATCGAGCTGTGCAACGCCGGCGCGCGGGTGATGCTGGCCCCCGACTGGCAGCCGGTCGACTGGACCGAGGCCGAGCGGGCCAAGGGTCAGGCCTGGGGGCTCAAGACGATCGAGACCTTCCACACCCACGGCACCCCGCCGGTCGACACCCCGGGGCACTGACCGCCCGGCACCCCTTCCGCACCGACGCCCCTCCCGCAGCCGCGGGAGGGGCGTCGGTGCCGTTGCGGGCCCTGCCGGCCGGTCACGAGCCGGGTGTCTCGGGCTCCCCGGGGGTCTCGGGTCCCTCGGCGAGCAGCAGGTAGATCGACCGGCGGGCGTCGGCCAGGACCCGCGCCGCCGCGGCGCGCTGGGCGTCGGTGCCGGTGCGGGCGACCTCGCGGACGGCGCCGTGCAGCTGGTGCACCAGGCCGGGCAGGTCGTCGCCCGGGCCCGCCTCGCCGCGGCCGGCGAACGGGTCGGGCCAGGTCTGCTGCCGGGACTCCAGGTGCTCGCGGCCGGCGTCGGTGAGCGTCACGAGCTTGCGGCCGGCCTCGGCGGTGACCGTCACCAGGCCCTCGTCCTCGAGCTGGGCGATGGTCGGGTAGATGGCCCCCGGGCTCGGGCTCCAGCGCCCGCCGCTGCGCTCGGCGATGGCCTGCATCAGCTGGTAGCCGTGCATGGGCTCCTGGGCCAGCAGCAGCAGGACCGCGGTGCGGACGTCGCCGCGCGGGGCGCGTCCCCGGCCGCCGCGGCGGTGCGGCCGCGGGGGGCCGTCGGGCGGCCCGAAGGCGCCGTGGCGGGGGTGGTGGTGGCGCAGGCCGGGGTGCCGGCCGTCGTGGTCTCGCATGGGTCTCATGCTGTCCTCCTGTCGTATCGGATGACAGTAACGATACATCGTTACTGTCATCTGTCAAGGAGCTGTCGGAACCGGACCCCGCGGGACGGTCGCCGACTCCGCCGCAGCGCGCGGACGGCGACGACGTCCCGGGTCCGGCGCCCGGGGAACGGGCGGCAGCGCCCCGACGTGTTCACAGCGACCGCCCAGCCGCCGCACCGGATCCGTCGAGGAGGGGCGTGCACCGTCGTCCTCGACCGAGGAGGCGCCCATGCCCACCGCACCCGCCCCGACCGCGCCGGCGCGGCCCGTGGCCGGCGACGACCGCGTCCTGGTCGTCGTCGCCGGCCTGCCCGGCAGCGGCAAGACGACGCTGCTGCGGCGGCTGCTGGGTCCCGGCGTCCCCGGGGTGGCGGCCTACGACTCCGAGCAGGTCGCCGCCCGGCTGCGCAACCCGCTGCGACTGCCCTACCGCCTGCTGCGCCCGTGGGTCCACCTCCGGCACCGGGTGCGGGTCCTGCGCGGCGTCGGCGGGCCGGCGCCGGTCGTCGTCCTCACCGACCCGTGGACCAGCCGGACCTGGCGCGCCGCCGTGCTGTGGGCCGCCGGGCGGGCCGGCCGGTCGGTGCGCCTGGTGCTCCTCGACGTGCCCCGGGAGCTGGCCGAGAGCGGGCAGGCCGCCCGCGGACGGCGGATACCGGCCCGCCGGATGCGCCGGCACGCCGCCCGGTGGGCGCGGCTGTTGCAGGACCCGGGTCCGGGGGAGGTGCGCCGCATCGACCGGGAGCGGGCCGGCCGGACGAGCCTCGCCGAGGTCCTGGGCGCGTGGACTCCGTAACAGCGGGTCAACAGGGGCGACACGTCGCCGGGGGACCGTGAGGAGGTGGGCACCACCGGGCGGGGGACGACGGCGTGACGCGCGGCTACCTGCCCATCGAGGAGCACGCGGTCATCGGCGACCTGCGCACCACCGCGCTGGTGGGCACCGACGGCACCATCGACTGGTACTGCCCGGGCCGCTTCGACGCTCCGTCGCTGTTCGCGGCGCTGCTGGACGCCGAGCGCGGCGGCTCGTTCGCGCTGTCCTGCCGGACGGCGGCGCGGCCCAAGCAGCTGTACCTGCCCGACACCAACATCCTCATGACCCGGTTCCTCGCCGCCGACGCGGTGGGCGAGGTCGTCGACTTCATGGTCCCCGAGACCAGCAGCAGTGCCGCGCCGCGCGACCTGCTGGTCCGGCAGGCGCGCGCCGTCCGCGGGCGGGCCACCTTCGAGCTGTCCTGCACCCCGGCCTTCGACTACGGGCGGGCGACGCACACCGTCGACGTCGTGGAGGGCGTGGGTGCGGTGTTCCGGTCGGCCGCCGGCACCTGCGTGCTGCGCACGCCGGTGCCGCTCAAGGTCGAGGACGGCGGGGGAGTGGGCGCGACGTTCACCCTCGACGCGGGCGAGACGGTCGACTTCGAGCTCGAGTGGCGCGGCGAGGTGCGGCCGCTGCAGGCGGGGGAGACCGACCGGCACTTCGAGGAGACCTCGCAGTTCTGGCAGCGCTGGCTGGCGCAGTCCCGCTACCGCGGCCGCTGGCGGGAGATGGTGCAGCGGTCCGCCCTCACCCTCAAGCTGCTCGTCTACCACCCCACCGGCGCGCTGGTCGCCGCGCCGACGACCTCGCTGCCGGAGGAGCTCGGCGGCAGCCGCAACTGGGACTACCGCTACGCCTGGCTGCGCGACGCCGCCTTCACCACCTACGCGCTGATGACGCTGGGCTTCCTGGAGGAGGCCGCGGCCTTCATGGAGTGGATCCAGCAGCGCTGCGAGGCCGCGACGCCGGAGCGCGACGTCATGATCATGTACGCGGTCGACGGCAGCGAGCACCTGCCCGAGACGGTGCTCGACCACCTCGAGGGCTACCGCGGGTCGGCGCCGGTGCGGATCGGCAACAACGCCGTCGGCCAGCGGCAGATCGACGTGTACGGCGAGCTGATGGACTCGGTCTGGCTCTACAACCGCGAGGTCCCGATCTCCTACGACCTGTGGACGGGGCTCTCCAAGCGCCTCGACTGGCTGGCCGACCACTGGGAGGAGCCCGACGAGGGGGTGTGGGAGGTCCGGGGGCCGCGGCAGCGGTTCACCTACTCGGCGCTGATGACCTGGGTGGCCTTCGAGCGGGCCGGCCGGCTGGCCCGCGACCGCGGCCTGCCCGCGCCGGTGTCGAGGTGGCGCAAGCTGGCCGGCGCCGCCTACCGCTTCGTGCAGGACGAGTGCTGGGACCCGCGGATCGGCGCCTACGTCATGCACCCGGGCAGCACCGCCCTGGACGCGTCGCTGCTGTGCATGCCGCTGGTGAAGTTCGCCGGCCCCACCGATCCGCGCTTCCTCTCCACCCTGGACCGGATCGGCGAGCAACTCGTCTCCGACAGCCTCGTGCACCGGTACGCCATGACCGGCCACGACGGGCTGACCGGCAGCGAGGGGACCTTCAACCTCTGCTCGTTCTGGTACGTGGAGGCGCTGACCCGGGCCGGTCGGGTCAAGGAGGCCCGGATGGTGTTCGAGAAGATGCTCACCTACGCCAACCACGTCGGCCTCTACGCCGAGGAGATCGGCCCCTCCGGGGAGGCGCTGGGCAACTTCCCCCAGGCGTTCACCCACCTGGCGCTGATCAGCGCCGCGGTGAACCTCGACCGCGCGCTCGGCGGCTCCTGACCTCCCCCGCTCAGCGGCCGCCGGCCACGTCGACGACGGTCGCCGTCACGTAGGAGGCCTCCGGGGAGAGCAGCCAGGCGACGACGGCGGCCACCTCCTCGGGGTCCCCGCCACGGCGCATCGGCACCGTCGGCGCCAGCCGGTCCACCCTCCCCGGCTCCCCGCCCGACGCGTGGATGTCGGTGCGGATGAGCCCGGGCCGCACCGAGTTCACGCGGATCCCGTCGGCCGCGACCTCCTTGGCCAGCCCGACCGTGAGCGCGTCGACGGCGGCCTTCGCGGCCGCGTAGTCCACGTACTCCTCCGCGCCGCCCAGGACGGCGGCCCGCGAGGAGACGTTGACGATCCCGCCGCCGTCCCCGCCGTGCCGGGTGGACATCGCCCGGACCGCCTCGCGGGCGCACAGGAACGCCCCGAGCGTGTTGACCGCCAGCGTGCGCTCGATGCGGGCCGCGTCGAGGTCCTCGACCCGCGACTGCAGGCCGAGCGCCCCCGCGTTGTTCACCAGCCCCCGCACGGGGCCGAGCGTGGCCGCGGTGTCGAACAGGCCGAGCACGTCGGGCTCCCTGGACACGTCGGCCCGGACGGCGACGGCCTGCCCGCCGGCCGCCCGGCAGGCCTCGGCCACCTCCTCGGCCGGCTCCTCGCGGCTGGTCCAGGACAGGCACACGTCCCAGCCGTCGCGGGCCAGCCGCAGGCTCGTGGCCGCGCCGATGCCACGGCCGCCCCCGGTCACCACGCACACCCTCCGGCCCACCGCCGACACCTCCGGGAACGCTCGGGACACCGGTCGGCGAGTCTGGCAGGCGTGGGGTCAGTCGTCGTCCCAGTCGTCCTCGTCGTCGTCCCAGCCGCCGTGGTGGCCCCAGTCCTCGCTCCAACCGCCGCCCCCGCCGCTGCCGTCGTCCGACATCGCGGCCCCACTCAGGGCCCCGACGAAGAGGAGGAACAGGGCGGCGACGACGAGCACGACGGCCACCCGCGCCGCCCGCAGCCGGCCGGTGACGGAGGAGGTCAGGGAGGCCCGCACCTGCTCCGCGGCGAGCGACCCGAGCGAGCGCCAGCCCGGCGCCGTGCGCGGGGCGGGCGCCGGCGGGAGGTCCTCGGTGAGCGGGCCGAGGTCGTCCCGGTGGACGGCGGCGAACGCCTCGGCCATCCGCTCGCTGCCCTCGTCGGGCGTGAGCAGTCCGCGGGCCACGGCGTCCTGCAACTGCGTGACGGTGGCCAGGCGGTCGGCGTCCGAGGCGCGCATCCGCGGTGCGGCCTGGGCCGCGGTGTCCAGGTCGATCAGGGGTGGCATGGCTGCTCCTCCCGGTGGCGCGACGTGGAGAGGGGCCCAGGGTGCACCCGCACCGGGGGGTGCGGGCGGGTCCCGGCGCACGCCGGTCCGGAAACGGCACGAGGCCCCTGCCCGGCGGGTGTGCCGGGCAGGGGCCTCGTGCCGTGCGGTCAGGCGCCGACCGGCGCGGACAGCGGCTGCGGGGTGAACATCGGCGGCTCCTGCTCGGGGGTCAGCGCCGTGGGCCCGTAGAGCCAGTCCACGAAGCCGTAGTCGTGGACGTCGCGCTCCCGCAGGAGGTGGTTGCGGGCCTCCCGCTCCGCGCCGGTGAGGTGCCACAGCTCGCCCCAGGCGCGGGCGGTGGTCAGCACCCGCCGGCAGTGCTCGGGGCGCACCGCGTCGTAGGCGGCGAGCGCGGCGTCCCAGTCCAGCCGCCCCTCCGCCAGCTGCGCGCCGACGTGCTCGGACAGCACCCAGGCGTCCTCGATCGCCATCACCGCACCCTGCGCGAGGTACTGCAGCGGCGGGTGGGCGGCGTCCCCGGTCAGCGCCAGCCGGCCCTGGACCCAGTGCGGGATCGGGTCGCGGTCGTACATCCGCCACCACCGGTCGCGCCACATCAGCGGCAGGCCGGCCCGCACCTGGTCGCAGGCGCCGGCGAAGGCGGCGTCCAGCTCGTCGGGGGTGCCCCAGTCCTCCTCGCCGGCCAGCGCCTTGGGCGACCGGAACACCGCCACCTGGTTGAACATCTCGCCCCGGCGCAGCGGGTACTGCACGAAGTGGCAGTGCGGGCCGACGTAGAGCACGACGTCGCTCATCGAGACGTCGGCCTCCGCGACCTGCTCGGCGGGGATCGCGCCGCGGTAGGCGACGTAGGCGGAGCTGACCGGCCGGTCGTCGCTGATCAGCCTGCGGGCCACGGAGTACAGGCCGTCGGCGGCGAGGACGACGGGTGCGGTCTCCCGGCCGCCGGCGGAGACCACCGTGACGCCGCCGTCCACGTGCTCGTAGCCGGTCACCTGCACGTCGTTGACCAGGTCCACGCCGGCGGCGCGGCAGGCCCGCAGCAGCGTGCCGTGCAGGTCGCTGCGGTGGATGACGACGTACGGGGAGCCGTACCGCTGCCGGGCGTCGGCCAGGTCGAGGCGGGTGAGCACCGAGCCGTCGACGGCGTCCTTCATCACCAGGTTCTCCGGCTGCACGCCGAGGGAGAGCACCTCGTCGAGCAGCCCCCAGGACTCGAGGATGCGGGTGCAGTTGGGGGCGATCTGCAGGCCGGCGCCGACCTCGCCGAACTCCGACGCGCGCTCGAGGACGCGCACCCGCAGCCCCGTGCGGGACAGCGCCAGGGCGTTGGCCAGCCCGCCGATGCCGCCGCCGACGACCAGGACGTCGGGAGTGGTGGTCATCAGATCCCCTCGAGGGCCACCGGGTCGGCGACGATCGTGTTCTCGCACCGCCCCAGGCCGCTGACCTCCGTGGTCAGGCGCTGCCCGACCTCCAGGTAGCGGGCCGGCTTGCGCGCGTGGCCGACACCGCCGGGTGTCCCGGTGGCGATGACGTCGCCCGGCCGCAGGGTGGCGATCGTGGACACGTACTCGACCAGCGTGACCGGGTCGAACAGCAGGTCGCCGGTGGTGTCCTCCTGCACCGTCTCGCCGTCGATCCGCGTGCTGATCTCCAGCTTCGGGCGGACGCCGCCGGGCAGCTCGTCGGGGGTGACCAGGTAGGGGCCCAGCGGGGTGGTCGCCTCCCAGTTCTTGCCCTGCAGCCACTCGCGGGTGCGGAACTGCCAGTCGCGGCAGGTCACGTCGTTGAGCACCGAGAACCCGGCGATCGCCGCCTCGGCCTGCGCTCCGGTGGCCCGGCGGACCGGCGCGCCGATGACCACGGCCAGCTCGCACTCCCAGTCGAACTCGGTGGTCTCCGGCGGCTTGACGATGTCGTCGTTGGCCCCGACGAGGGTGTCGGCGAACTTGGAGAACAGCGTCGGGTACTCGGGCAGGTCCCGGCCCATCTCGAGGATGTGGTTGCGGTAGTTGAGCCCGACGCAGACGACCTTGCCCGGCCGCGGGACGACCGGCGCGAACGCCGCGCCCCGGGAGTGGGACACCTCCCCGGACGCGGCGGCAGCCCGCTCCTCCCAGCCCGGGTCGGCGAGGAACGCGCCCAGGTCGTCGGCCCCGAGGTCGACGAGGCGGTCGTCGTCGACCCGGACCGCGCGGGTGGCGCCGTCGAGGGTGCGGATGGTGGCCAGCTTCATCGGGGCGTGTCCTCCACGTGGACGCGGTCGAGGTGCAGGGCCTCGAAGATCGGGGTGTCGCTGAACCGGAACAGGTCCAGCGCGCCGGAGTCGGAGTCGCTGGGGCCGGCCTCGGAGCGGACCGACAGCGGCTGCCAGGAGGGGACGACGAACAGGTCGCCGCGCTCCACCCGCCAGGAGGCCTCGCCCACGGTCACCGTGCCGGTGCCGTCGAACACCTGAAAGACCGAGGAGCCGGCCTCGCGCCGGGGCGCGGTCTCGGTGCCGCTGCGGACGCGGTGCACCTCGGCGCGGATGGTCGGCAGCACGTCGCCGCCGGTGGTCGGGTTGGTGTAGCGGACCGCGGCGTGGCCGGGCTCGACCACGCCGGGCGCGCCCTCGGCCTCCAGTTCGAGCTGGTCGGTGAGCGCCGCGTCGGTGTCGGCCCACCGGTAGTTGAGCAGCGGCGTGCCGGGGGTGGCGCCGGGCGCGGACACCGGGCGCAGGCCGGGGTGGCCCCACAGCCGCTGCGACCGCGACCGCTCCGGCGTCGTCTTCTCCTCGTCGCTGATCCGGTCGCGGCCGAACTCGAAGAACTGCGACTCGGAGTTGTACTGGAAGGGGATGTCCAGCCCGTCGATCCAGGCCATCGGCCGGCTCGCGGCGTTGTGGTGGGCGTGCCAGTTCCACCCGGCCTGCGGCAGGAAGTCGCCGCGGTTCATCGGCACCGGGTCGCGGCCGACCACGGTCCACACGCCCTCGCCCTCGACGACGAAGCGGAACGCGTGCTGGGTGTGCCGGTGCTCGGGGGCGTCCTCGCCGGGCATGAGGTACTGGATGGCGGCCCACAGCGTCGGGGTGGCGTAGGGCTTGCCGCCCAGCGCCGGGTTGGCCAGCGCGATGGCCCGCCGCTCGCCGCCGCGCCCCACCGGGACCAGCGAGCCGGCGCGGTCGGCTAGCTGCAGCAGGTTCTGCCAGCGCCACACGTGCGGCACGGCGCGCGACCGGGGGTGCACCGGCATGAGGTCGCCGATCTCGGTCCACAGCGGGACGAGCAGCTCCTGCTCGAAGCCGCGGTACAGCTCCTCCAGCTCCGGCGTCGGCGTCGGCTGGTCGGGGGAGTCGACAGCGGTCAGCGAGACCGGCGAGGCGAGTTGCTGCGTCATGACAGGGGTACCTCCCGTACGGCGGTGGTCGAGTCGGGGGGACGTCGCCCTCCCCGGTGGTCCGCGTCCTCCAGCGTCCCGATTTTCCGCAGCAGGGGATACCATTTTCTGTTGTGAAGAACCGCCCTGCGTACGCGATCGCGTCGGTCGACTCGGCCCTGCTCCTGGCCACCCTCCTGCAGCAGGAGGGGGCGATGCGGGTGACCGACGCCGCCGAGCGCCTGGGGGTCTCGGTGTCGACGGCGCACCGGCTGCTCGGGATGCTCGTCTACCGCGACTTCGCCGAGCAGTTGCCCGACCGCCGGTACGGCGCCGGGCCCGTGCTGCGCAGCGGTCCCGTGCCGCAGGAGCCCGCCGCCCGGCTGCGCGAGGTCGCGGTGCCGCACCTGCGGCGGCTGGTCGACGCGCTGGGCGAGACGGCCAACGTGATGGTCCTGGCCGGCGCGGAGGTGCGCTTCGTCGCGACCGTGGAGTGCGACCAGGTCCTGCGCGTCGGCGACCGCACCGGCCGCACGCTCCCGGCGCACCAGAGCTCCGGGGGCAAGGCGGCGCTGGCCACCCTCGGCCGCGAGCAGCTCGCCGCCGCCGTGGCCGGGCTGGACGAGGCGTCGTCCGCGCGGCTGGAGCGGGAGCTGCGCACGATCCGGCGGCGCGGCTTCGCGGTCAACGACCAGGAGACCGAGACCGGGCTGACGGCGATCGGTGTGGCGGTGCCCGACCCCGCCGGTGCCGCGCGCGCCGCGCTGTCCCTGGCCGTGCCGACGGCCCGCTACTCCCGCGACCGGCTGCCGGTGTGGAGCTCCGCGCTGGCCTCGACCGCCGCCGCCGTGGCCCGCGACCTCGCCCTGACCTGACCCGGCCCCGCGGTCACCGGCCCGCGGCGGCGGTCAGACCTGCGGCCGCAGCGCACCGAGCGCCGGGGAGGACCGGACGGCGACGGTGAGGTCGTGCAGCGCCGCCCCGTGCGCGGCCGCCAGCGCGGCGCTGTCCTCGGTGAGCGTGGTGCGGTCGACGTACCCGCCGTGGTCGAGGTAGAGCCCCGGCGCCAGCACCTGGACGGCGAAGAAGCCGGCGAGCACGTCGCGCAGGTCGTTGACGGCGAGGAAGTGGGAGCCGCTGGCGCCGGTGAGCACGACCGCGGCGGCCTTGCCCTGCAGCGGCGCGGTCGTCTCGCCCCACGTGCCGCGCTCGAGGCGCTCGAGGACGCCCTTGAGCAGGGCGCTGTAGGTGGCCCGGTACACCGGGCTGCCGACGACGACGGCGTCGGCGGCCTCGACCGCGGCGACCACCTCGGCCTGCGTCACGGCGCTGAGCTCCAGGGCGGACACGCGGGCGCCGGACTCCTCCGCCCCGGCGAGGACGGCCGCGATCGCGGTGCTGGTCCGGCCTCCGGTCTCGGGCCCGCCTGCCAGTCCGACGATCGTCGTCATCGCGCCTCCAGGTCCGGGGGCGGTGCCCGGTGGCACGGCCCCGACGTCCCGAGGCTAGGGCGGCGCGCGGTGCTCGTCAGGATGGTCCCGTGACCTCTGCGACCCCCGGTCCGGCACTCCGCGTCGATGCCCCGCCGACGTCCTCGGCGGTCCCCGCCGACGGCTTCCCCGCCGAGGTCCGCGCGGCCGCCCGTCGGCTGGCCGGCGTGGCCGAGCGCACGCCGCTGCAGCGCAACGCCCGGCTGTCGGCCGCGACCGGCGCCGACGTGTGGCTCAAGCGCGAGGACCTGCAGGTCGGCCGCTCCTACAAGGTCCGCGGCGCGTACAACACGATCAGCCAGCTCGACGAGGCCGCGCGGACGGCCGGCGTGGTCTGCGCCAGCGCCGGCAACCACGGGCAGGGGGTGGCGTACGCCTGCCGGGCCCTGGGGGTGCGCGGCAAGGTGTTCGTCCCCGGCACCACGCCCCGGCAGAAGCGGGACCGCATCGCCGCCCTCGGCGGGGAGGTGGTCGAGCTGGTCGTGACCGGCGACTCCTACGACGAGGCGGCCGCCGCCGCGCTCGCCGCCGCCCGCGCGGGCGGGGCCACCCTGGTGCCGGCGTTCGACGCGCTGCCGACCGTCGTGGGTCAGGCGACGGTGGCGGTGGAGGTCCTCGAGCAGTTGCCGCAGCCGCCGGACGTCGTCGTCCTCCCGGTCGGCGGTGGGGGACTGCTGGCCGGCTGCGCGACCTGGCTGCGGGCGCACGGCCCCGCCACCCGGGTGGTGGGCGTCGAGCCGACCGGTGCGGCGAGCATGGCCGCCGCGCTGGCCGCGGGGCAGCCGGTGGAGCTGGCGGACATGGACACCTTCGTCGACGGTGCGGCCGTCCGCCGGGTGGGTGACGTGACCTTCCCGCTCGTCCGCGACTCGGGCGCGGAGCTGGTCGCGGTGGCCGAGGGGCAGATCTGCACCGAGATGCTCGACCTCTACCAGGTCGACGGCGTCATCGCCGAGCCCGCCGGGGCGCTGGCCACGGCCGCGCTGGCCGGCGGGCTGGTGACGGTCGAGCCGGGGCAGACGGTGGTGTGCCTGCTCTCCGGCGGCAACAACGACGTGAGCCGCTACGCGGAGGTCGTCGAGCGGTCGCTGGTGCACCGCGGCCTCAAGCACTACTTCCTGATCGAGTTCCCCCAGGAGCCGGGGGCGCTGCGGCGGTTCCTCGACGAGGTCCTCGGTCCGGACGACGACATCGTGCTGTTCGAGTACGTCAAGCGGGACAACCGGGAGACCGGCGCGGCGCTGACCGGCATCGAGCTGGGCAGCGCGGCGGACTTCCCCGCCCTGCTGCGCCGGATCGAGGCCAGCCCGCTGCGCATCCAGCACCTCGCCCCGGGGACGACCGCCTACCGGTTCCTGGTCTGAGCCCGGGGTCGGGCCGCCGGTCGGCTCGTCGCGGGCGGCGCCCGGCGGATCGCGGGCGCATTCTGTTGTGCAGAATCCGCTGCGGAAAACGATGTGCCGTGGGTCACGATCCGCTCGGTAGCGCGACGACGAGCAGGGAGGGCCACGTGCCGGATCAGGGCGAGCAGGCCGAGGACCAGCGGAGGGCACTGGCCGAGGCCAACCAGATCCTCGTCGACCAGCGCATCCTCGACGGCTTCGGGCACGTCAGCGTCCGGTGCGCCGACGACCCCGGCGCGTTCCTGCTGTCGCGCAACCTCGCCCCGGGGCTGGTGCAGCCCGACGACGTCCAGCGGATCACCCTCGACGGGACGACGGACGACCCGCGGCCCTCCTACCTCGAGCTGTGGATCCACGCCGAGATCTACCGGGCCCGCCCCGACGTCTCCGCCGTCGTGCACAGCCACTCGCCGGCGGTCATCCCGTTCGGTGTGTCCACGACGCCGCTGCGGCCGGTCCTGCACATGGCCGGCTTCCTCGCGCCGCAGGTCCCCGTCTTCGAGGCCCGGGACACCCTCGGGCCGGCGTCGGACCTCCTGATCCGCGACGCCGGGTCCGGTGCCACCCTGGCGGCGTCCCTGGGGCCGGCCTCGGTGGTGCTCATGCGCGGCCACGGGTCCACCACGGTGGGCGCGACGCTGCCGGAGGCCGTCTACCGGGCCGTCTACACCGAGGTGAACGCCGGCGTCCAGGCCGAGGCCCTGCGCCTGGGGGAGCCGACGTACCTCACCGACGAGGAGGCCGCCGCCACGGTGGCCACCATCACCCCGCAGATCGCCCGCGCCTGGGGTTTCTGGCGCGACCGCGTCCGGTGACCTCGCCGCACCCCCGTCCCCCGTCGCACGAAGGAGTTCGACCGTGACCGCAGCCAGGGCGCGCGCCGTCGCCGCCGGTGCCGCCGCACTGCTCACCCTCGCCGCCTGTGGCGGCTCCGACGACGCCGGCGGCGGGGGAGGGGGAGCCGACGGCGGGCTGACCCCCGTCACCATCGGCACCCAGCCGATCGTCGACTCCGCGCCGCTCTACCTGGGCGTCGACCAGGGCTTCTTCGAGGCCGTGGGGATCGACCTGACCATCGAGAGCGCCTCGGGCGGTGCGGTCGTCGTCCCCAGCGTGGTCTCCGGGGACTACCAGTTCGGCCGCGGCAACGTGCTCTCGACGATGATCGCCGTCGACCAGGGGCTGCCCCTGACCTGCATCACGAACGCGAACTCCACCGCCGGCAACCCCGACTTCGGCGCCGTGGTCGTCGCGGCGGACTCGCCGATCCAGTCGATGGCCGACCTGGCCGGCAAGTCGGTCTCGGTGAACACGCTGAACAACATCGGCGACACGACGATCCGCGCCGTCGTCGAGGAGGCCGGCGGCGACCCGCAGGCCGTCGAGTTCGTCGAGATCCCGTTCCCCGACGCCCCGGCGGCGCTGCAGACCGGTCAGGTCGACGCCGCGTGGATCCTCGACCCGTTCCTCACCGAGGCGGTCGACGCCGGTGCCCGCGTGCTCTCCTACAACTTCTCCGACTTCCACCCCGAGCTCGACATCTCCTGCGTGTTCACCTCACGGCAGTTGATGCAGGAGGACCCGGAGCTGGTCGCGGCATTCCAGCGGGCCATGAACGAGTCGCTGGAGTTCGCGCAGCAGAACCCGGACGAGGTCCGCCGGATCACCGGCACCTACACCGAGATCGACCCCGCCGTGCTCGAACGGATCGTCATCCCGACCTTCCGCACGGAGTTCAGCGAGGAGGCGATGGCGCTGCTCGGGCAGAAGGCGACCGAGTACGGGACCCTCTCGAAGGAGCCCGACCTGGACCAGTTGCTCCCCTGAGCAGCACGTCCCGCCGGACGAGAGGGGGGGGGGGGGGGGGGGGGGGGGGGGGGGGGGGGGGGGGGGGGGGGGGGGGGGGGGGGGGGGGGGGGGGGGGGGG